>CALHDG010000105.1 GCA_938023075.1 uncultured Chitinophagales bacterium | reverse complement strand
TTAACCCAACTTGGCTATTTTTGAAACTCGCCTTCCATTTTAGCCCCATTTTAATCTAAATCAGATGTATAAAATACTGATTTAAATGATATAATGATTTTGGAGCAAAGTGTAGTGATGTACGGTATTTGCATATATCGGAAAGCTTTACTATATTGCTGCCATGTTTATCAGAGAAGTCAAAAAACCAAGCGCCAAAAATGGCATATTCTTTAAACAGTACAGCCTCGTTCAGGCTTCCAGGCTAAACGGCAAAATCAAACAAAAAACCATATTATATCTCGGCTCCGATCCACTTATGCACGATAAAAACAATCGAAAACTCATTTGTCAGCTGTTAAAAGCAAAAATATTTCCAGCAGATACCCTCTTTGAGCTGCCAAAAGCCAGCCAGGCTACGGAACAATTAGTGGAAGCCTTACATCAAAAATTTTTAGCTAAATATCCTGATGGAACTATGGGGGCTATGGCACTGCCATCTCAACAACAAACCGCTGATTTTCAGCCTGTTAATATAGACAATGTAGAAACAGCCCAATCCACCAGCTTTGGTCTGGAAAATCTCTGTGTACAAACCATAGAAAAATTAGGCTTAAAGAACTGTTTACGCAAATTGGGCTTTAGCAAAAAAACCGTTGACAAAGCCTTGATGGCCATTATTGCCCGCGCCATTTTTACCGCATCAGAACATAAAACAGCCAAAATTTTAGAAGACCAAAGCGAGCTGAAAGCCTTGCTGAACTATGCTTACCCCATCACCCACAAACAACTCTATGCCATAGCTGATAAACTTTACAGCCACAAAGCCACCATAGAACCCCAACTTTATCAAAACATCAAAACGATGTTTCATCTAAAAGATAAAATACTCATTTTTGATATTAGCAATACCTATTTTGAGACTTCAAAACGAGATAGCGACCTGGCTAAACACGGTGGCAACAGTAAAGAAAAAAGAAACGACTGCCCCATAGTGGTTTTTACCGCTGTTGTTAATGAGCAGGGGTTTATTAAACATTCGGGTATTTACGAGGGTACAACTGCTGACGGTAGCCTGCTAAAAACCATTATTGAAGCCTTAGAAGTTTATGCCAAAGCCCAGGCAGAAAGCCTGGATACCATTGTAATAGATGCCGGTATAGCAGATGAAGGTAATTTGCAATATTTGCGATCGAAAGGATATAAATATGTAGCCGTTTCACGTAAATACATTAGCGATCACCAGGTTGATGAACATACCCAAAAGGTGATTCAACTAACCGGCAGAGGTAAAAAACAAGTAGAGCTTAAAATCATCCACCCCGAAAATGAAATCGATACTTTTATGTATGTAGAAAGTGAAGAAAAGCGCAAAAAAGAAGTATCTATAGATGAAAAAACAAGCCAGGCTTATGTGAAAGCTTTGCAACAAATACAAGCAAGTCTCCTTAAAAAAAGAGGCTTCAAAAGCATCGCCAAGATAAGTGAACGCTTAGGCAGAGCCAAAGAAAAGCACAAAAAAGTAAGCAGCCGGTACCAAGTTAGCACAAGCGATGATGGTAAAAACATCACCGCCATCAGTTGGCAAAAATTACCCACCAAAGCGCAACAAGATAAAAACAAAGGCATTTACTTCATCAGAACCAACTACAAAACCAGTACCGAAACCAAGCTATGGAAAATCTATAACACGATAAGA
This sequence comes from uncultured Chitinophagales bacterium, assembly GCA_938023075.1. Classification (GTDB taxonomy): domain Bacteria; phylum Bacteroidota; class Bacteroidia; order Chitinophagales; family JAHDHT01; genus CALHDG01. The sequence continues at coordinate 5,654 of CALHDG010000105.1, read as the reverse complement.
GAAGTAGAATCCACTTTCAGATGCCTCAAAACAGACTTAAACGTGCGCCCGGTATATCACCAAAAAGATAAAAGAATAGCATCCCATATATTTTTAACCATCTTAGCCTACCAATTAGTCAATACCATAAGATACCAGCTAAAAGCCAAAGGCATTAATTACGATTGGACGAATATAACACGCCTAATGAGCAGCCACAGAACCCAGACTATTGAGCTGGAAAGCCCCACTAAAACCACCTACATCAGAAAGCCAGGCAGACCAAATACAGCCGTCCGGCAAATTTATGCAGCCACTAAAACCGATGCGAATGTAAAAGAATATAGCAGAAATGTAGTGTACCATTGAAAAAATTATCACTGATAATCAGTGGGTTAGAACGGCAAAATAGCCAAGTTGGTTTAAAAACTTAATAGAAGTAGAGCGGTTTTCTGGAAAGAATCATCAGTTTATTCAACAAGAATTTAACTGCGCCTTGTACATCGGTAATATGCAAACCATCCTTACACAAGATATAGATGTTGAAAAACAAGTAAAAGCAAAGTATGCCGACAGAAAATTAGTCTACAAAGTAAACCAGTCCATATCCTTAGGTTTTATAAGAGCAAAACTAATAGAGCTATTTGTACTTGGTCAAAAAGATAGCGAACTACTACTAAGAGAATTAAAACAACTATTTGTACTCAATGTAATACCTATAAGACCTAATAGAAAATACAAAAGAGAACCAGATAAATATAGGCAAAGAACAAAACCAAAGCAGTTTCGCAACAGGAGGCTTCTGTTATGAACCCATTTTTAGGATTGTGCTTAACTTAATGACATTGCACTTGCTCCAGCAGAGGGAACCAAAGTATTCGGTAGTCTTCTTTGGCAGATTTTGACTTTCTAAATGAATGAAACTGCTTTGCGCAAAGGTAAGAAGTGTGCATAAAAGTAAGCTAATCGTGGTTAGATATTTCATACGGAAATGTTTAGTTTGTTGTTAATTTTACTCTAATGTAGAAATAAAAATCTAATCAACAAAATTTTTGTCAAGTAAATTACATGAATGGTTCTTTTGGAAGGATAAATGGTAGGTTTGAGAGGATGAATGTAAATACAATAAATTAAATTATCAAGGAGTGTAGTTTAATCATTTCTTAAGCCAAAATTTTAGTGTTGGTAAGAGCCTAAGGCACCCGCTCCCCACCCTGATACTTCACTACAAATGCATCGGGAAAACCATTGGCGCGTAGTTGGGCGCAGTGTTGTTGAACGCGGTCATAATTGGAAAAGCGACCGCTTAAATAGCGTTTTAATCCATTTTCTAAAGACTCGATTTCTAAGGCTATAATATTGTTTAAATTGGTAGACTGTAAAAGGGCATCATTGGAAGAGAGAAAGATTTGCACTTTATACACCAAAGCATCTTCACTTAGTAAGGGGTCATAATTATCGACTGTCATAGTTTCCTGACTTTCCATATTTGGCTTTGGTCTTTCTGGGGAAACCGTTTTTTCAAATTTGGCATGCTTATTTAAGTAGGCTTCAATAAAAGAGAGTTCTTTTTCTTGGGTCTCCGTAATTTGGGTTTCTGGTTTGTCCGTGTTTGGAATAGTTATGCTTATTTGGCTTTTGGTTGGCTCTGCTGGAGGAATAACATTAGTTGCCGGAGCAGTTTCTACATTTTGTTCAATGGGTTTAGTGATCTCTTTGCTTGGTGGAGGAATGTTTTTATCAAGTTGAATTTCATTATTTTTTGGAGCTGCGGAAACATTGGCAGAGGGTTCATTTATAAAAGCTACGCTACCCTTTTCTTCTACCAAAACTTTGTATTCTTTAAAAGCCCGGTAAATGGCACTTGCAATTATTTCTTGTCCGTAAGTTGATTTTAAAAAATCTTCTTCACTCCGGTTGGTTAAAAAACCACTTTCTATAAGTACAGACGGCATAGCTGTTTTATACAACACTAAAAAACCGGCTTGTTTTACACCCCTGCTTTTTCTGCCTGCCTGTTGACTAAATTGCTTTTCAATTAAATCGGCAAAGGCAATGCTTTGTTCTTGATAAGCATGCTGAAATAAGGAAAAGGTAATGTGCGCCATTGGAGAATTGGGGTCGAAGCCATCATAGTGATTGGCATAATCAGTTTCTTCTAAAATTACCGAATTTTCACGTTTGGCTACACTTAAATTACTTTCGGTTTTATGCAATCCCATCACATAAGTTTCGGTGCCTTTTACTGAGCTTGAATTTGGTGCGGCATTACAATGGATTGAAATAAATAAATCTGCCTTATTCTTGTTTGCAATGGCACTTCGCTCGTGTAGAGGAATAAAAACATCTTTATCACGGGTTAAAATAATCTGTACATTGGGGAAAGCATCTTGAATATAACTTTTTAGCTGTTTGGCAATTAGTAAGGTAATGTGTTTTTCTTTAGAATGTTTACCACTGCATCCGCCGTCGTGTCCGCCATGTCCGGCATCTATTACAATAGTGTTAATGGTATAGTTGTTGTTTAATGAATGTTTTAATATATTTTTTACACTAGCATTTGAAGAAGCTGAAAGACCAATCATCAAAAAAACAGCGCAGATGAGGCTACAAAAATATGTTAAATATCTTTTCACTATTTTTAACTCCTTAATAAGACTTCTCAATCAATATTTAGATTAATTTTACATTTTATTCTATATAATAATTCATCATCAAAATTCAACGGTACATAAAGCCCATTATCCTTCTAACATTTTTTTTAAGTGTACAAATATACAGCGTTTCAGCACAAAGTAAGCTACAAAGCAGGGGCGGAATTTCGAAAAATGTGGATAAACCAGTTACTGACTCGTTAAAAAATGCTAATAAACTGTTGAAAACCTCCTTAGATTCGTTGATAAGTGTACCAGATTCGTTGAAAAGCGATAGTATCATTGTTAGCAAAGTAATGGAAGACACCTTAAAATTACCCATGGATGTTGGAGATTTAACAGAAGCAATTACTTACGAGGCAAAAGATTCCATTATATATGATCTTGAAAATGAGATGATTCATTTGTACAATGGAACCCAAGTGAAATATGAAGAAACCGAGATCAGCGCGCCAGAAACCCATTTCAATTATGTGGAAAAGACCGTCACTTCTAATGCTTTGGACAATGAAAAAGCGACCAAAGAAAAAGTAGTGTTATTACAAGACGGCAAAGAATACAAGGGCGATAAAATGGTCTATAATTTTGAAACTCAAAAAGGCAAAATAAACGACCTGTTAACTTCAGATGATGGTGAAGGTTTTATACACGGTGATGAAGTGAAAATGAATGAGCAAGGAGAATTGTTTGCCCAAGATGCTTACTATACCACCTGCGAAGCCGACCATCCACATTTTCATATTAATGTAGATAAGGTAAAGATCATACCTGATAAATTGATTGTAAGCGGACTGGCTAACCTTGTAATTGCTGATGTGCCAACCCCGCTTGTTTTACCCTTTGGTATTTTTCCCTTAAATAAAGATCGAGCTTCGGGCATCATCTTGCCTTCCTATGGGCAAAGCCCGGGATTAGGATTTTATTTGCAGCAAGGTGGTTATTATTGGGCAGTTAATGATTATATGGATCTTGCTTTGCTGGGCGATATTTATACCAATGGAAGTTGGAGAGCCAGCATTGCCTCTCAATATAAAATGCGTTACCGGTATAGTGGCAATCTTAATTTTTCCATTGGTCGTATTTTTCAAAATGATCGAATTTCACCGGATTTTACAAAAGATAATGAATATAGAATTAGCTGGAGTCATAGGCAAGATCCTAAAGCCCGGCCCAATAGCACGTTTTCCTCTTCTGTCAATTTCACCTCCAGTAATTATCAAAGAAGTTATAATACGCAAAGTCAGCGAGATTTAGACAATGTAGTGAGTTCAAGCATTTCTTATAATTACAATTTACCACGATCTCCCTTTTCTTTAAGCGTTTCTGCTCGCCACAGTCAAAATTTAAATACCAATAGTTTTAGCCTTACCTTACCCAATGCCAATTTAAATATGAGTCCTATTTACCCTTTCGAAAAAAAGGTACGTGTAGGATCGAAAAAGTGGTATGAAAATACCAAAATAAGTTATAGCGGAAGTTTTAATAATCGCTTAAATACACTCGATTCACTCATCTTTGAAAAAGAAACTTATCAAGACTTTCAAACAGATGTTAGCCATAGTATTCCTATAAACACCCAATTTAAATTATTTAAACATTTTACCTTAAGCCCAAGTATTCGTTATACCGAAAAATGGTTTTTTAAATATTTAGAATACGATAGAGCGTATCTTCTTGAAGAATCAGAAACTATAAATGATATTGAGCCAATAGAAAGACGTGGCTTTCGGCAATCGAGAGAGTTTAGTAATATTGGTCCAAGCATAAACACCAACTTATATGGTATTTTTAATTTTAAAAGAGGTAAGATAAAAGCTATCCGGCACGTAATGAGCCCTAGTTTGTCGTATAATTTTTTACCCGATTTTTCAGCTCCTTTTTGGAATAACTATCAAGAGGTACAAATAAGTGATGAAAGTGGTGTGGTAGACACGGTTCGCTTTTCGCGGTTTATTAATTCAAGTACCAGCAGCCAAAAACAAAGTAGTTTAAGCGTAAGTTTAGGCAACCGCTTTGATATGAAAGTTCGAACGCCGAAAGACAGCATCAACAAAGAAAAGAAAATTGAATTGCTTCGTAATTTAAATTTTAACTCCTCCTACAATTTTGCGGCAGAATCTTTTAAGATGGCAAACATCAGCATGCGTGCGAATGCCAACTTTTTAAACCGGTTTAATGTTATTTTTAATTCGTCTTTTAGTCCATATGTATTTGATACTATAGAAAACAGAATTATGGATGCATATTTGATACAACAAACAGGCAACAGACAATTGGCTCGTTTCCGCGATGCGACCTTAACCCTAAATACTAGTTTTAGTTCGGGCGATGTAGAAGAATATTTTTCTAACAAAGGTAATGAAAGCGATATTAGAGAAATTAATGAACACCCCGACCGCTTTTTAGATTTCAACCGGCAATGGAATGTGCGTTTGGGTTATAATTTTGGCTTAAGAAAAATATTGGATTATAGTGAAGATAACGAAATTGACTCAATAGCGATTAATCGAAACAACCTTAATGTAACCTTCGATTTAAATTTAACCGACAAATGGAAAATTAGTGGTGGCACCGGTTATGATTTTGTTCAGAAGGAATTGACGTATACCAATCTAAATATCAGTCGTGATTTACATTGTTGGCAAATGAATTTCAACGTTGTTCCTTTTGGCGATCTAAAAAGTTATAATTTTAGAATTAATGTAAAAGCTGCTGTTTTACAAGATTTAAAATTGACACGCGTTCGTAGTTGGTATGATTTTTAATTTCCTATATCTTACAATTTTTTCGACCTAACAAATCTTTACAGAAAACAACGATTGGAACAAATTATACCAATTTGATTATAGAAAGTGACACTAAAATTTTGAATTTACTTTGGTGAGATTGAGACAAAAAACACAGGCATAGCCAGCGGCTACGACGAGTATTTTTAACGAAAATATCGCCAACAATAAAACGAAATTTGTGTTACATTTTATGATCAATTTGGTATATGAACACACCATTGCTAAAACCCAA
>CALHDG010000104.1 GCA_938023075.1 uncultured Chitinophagales bacterium | reverse complement strand
AGGCCTAATAGAAATTACAAAAGAGAACCAGATAAATATAGGCAAAGAACAAAACCAAAGCAGTTTGGCAACAGGAGGCTTCTGTTATGAACCCATTTTTAGGATTGTGCTTAACTTAATGACATTGACCGCAAGTCTTTTCAACTTATGGAACCAAACTTTCAAGTCTTTTTGACTGATGATGTTGAGAACAAGCCCTCTACATTATGTACTTTTACTTTCTTCTATAAACAAAGTAATTACCAATTTTTTAAATCAGCAACCATCAATTGATTATGCTAACGTGTTAGGCAATTTTTGATACCATTGAGTTGGAACAAGGCTTTGGCTTCAAAACAAATATAGCTGAAAAACTAAAAAGCCTGTTATACTGAGTATAACAGGCTTTGTTAGATAAAAATTCTTAAGCGTTTATTATATATTAAACTACTTTCACATTTACTGCGTTCAAGCCTTTTTTACCTTCTTTTAGTTCAAATTCTACATTATCTCCCTCATTAACGTCGTCAATTAGTCCGGAGACGTGTACAAAATGTTCTTTGTTAGTGCCATCTTCAACTATAAAACCAAAACCTTTTGAATCGTTGAAGAATTTTACTGTACCTGTCATTATAAAAATTAAATATTAAAAAAAACGTATGTTTTTATACATACAATTGGAATAACCTGCAAGTAACAACAAAAAGTTCAGCAAATCTGTTTTTTTTTATTTTTTTTTATTAAAATAATCTTAACTTAACATTGCAGAATAAAAAAAAGGACTAATCAAAGCGATTAATCCTTCAAATAAATATGCTTGAAATGCTAATTATTTACCTTGAGTAGCCGGTTGAACTTTAACAGGTTGTGCATTAGTAGCATCTTCTTTATTTGGATCTTTTGCTACTTCTGCTTTAATTTTCAAACGGATCGGGTTAGGGTCGGTATTTGCTTGAATAGTAACTGTTTTTGTTTGACGACCTGGCTTATTTTTCGAATTAAACTCTACGTCAATGGTTCCACTTTCACCTGGAGCAACAGGCTCTTTAGGCCATTGAGGTACGGTGCAACCGCAAGAGCCTTTCGCACTGCTGATAATTAACGGCTCGCTACCGGTGTTGGTAAAGGTAAATTTGGTAGATACTTTGTCGCCTTCATCAATATTACCAAAATCGTGCTCTTCTTTATCCCAACTAACGGTAGTAGTTGGTTGGTCTGGAGCAATTGCTTCAGTGGCATTAGCTGCTGCATCGGCTACATTATTAGCTGTATTTTTAGTTGCATCTGCTACTGCTGTTGCGCCTTCTTTTGCAGTCTCCGCTGCGTTTTTAGTTTGGTTGCATGCTTGTAAGCCTATCATTAAGGCTAAGGCTGCCATACATAAAATTTTGTTTGTCATGTTTTGTTTTTATTATGATTTTAAAAAATTACTTTTTGTTTGATGATTCAAAGATAAAACAACCTTTTTTCTTTTGAACTAAAAGTTTAGTTATTTTTTCTTAACGGGCAATTTCTCTAAACGGACGCAAAAATAGAACAAATTATTTAAAAAGACTTATTGAATAAATACTTCGTACATATTTAGTATTCCCTTTAGAAAAACCCGATCTCGTCGCTGTACATTTTCATCTTATCCATTATTTGAAAATTAAGCAGTTATTTTGTTTTTTATATCGATTCTCAAAAAACAGTCAGTAGCATGTATATTTTGATGTTATCTTGTTTATAAATTTCAAATTTTATAGGCTTAAATTATTTTTTACACATTGCAAGATTATCTCTGTTACGTTTGCAATAAAAGTTGGTCTTAAATTTACTATTCTATACACTTGCGTTGTTTTAATATTAAACTATCGCCCTTATTAAAGTGATCTATAATTTAATGATCATTTTAAACGAACAAGTCAACTATATAAATTATGAATATTTTAACTACCGGTGCAAAATTACACTGCCCGTTCATCATTTTTACACTGATTTTCATAACATTTAATTATAGCTATGCTCAGCTTCAGGAATGCCCACCTCCTGAAAACAACATTGAAGTATGTTACAAGGTAAATGATTTTTTTTTAGATTTTCAGTGTTCAAAAACTAACAACTTTAAAACCATTGCCTTAACTATTGAAAGTGTTTCTGGTGGAATGCCACCTTATACAATTACAACAGTAGATGGTAGTGATGGAAGCCTATCGAAGCGAACTGTAGAAGAAGGTGGTAGCTTTATTTACTCATTTAGTGTTACAGATTTATCTGATATCACTAGACAAAAGATTAATTTTGAAATTAAAGATCAAGTAAATCAATCGACTAATTTAATGAATAGCGGCATTGCAAATACTATATTTAACAATGTATTTTCGGTTGATTGTATTGTACCCTATTTTTTAGTAAGTGATAATAAAGTAATTCGAGCCGGTGAAAATGAAGTTTTTAAGGCTTCAGAATGTATTTTATTGGCACCAACTTTTGAAGTGCATGCCAATGCAAATTTTGAAGCAAATATAGAAATGGTAAATTAAAACAGGCATTTTGAGACAGGTTTACCAAAGTGTAAATACTTTTCTGTTTTCGACTGCCGCCCATTTTTCTGTTTACGAAGAACCGGAGTTTTTAAGCTAGCCCCGATTGCAGCGGTTATGCAATTTTGCAGCTCAGATTTTGAAGCATAGCTATTGCATTTGAGCGGAAAGCGGGACGGGTGTTATTATAATGCTATAAGGTTTCGCTTCAAAAAAAAAAAAAATTGATGCATGTGTATCAACTACTTATTTAGTTAGACAAACTTATCAAATCTGTCTTTAAAAAAAACCGCAAAGCTGTTTATCATAAAAGCTTTGCAATTTATATAATTAGTTACAATATTAAATGGGAATTTGTGTTATATTGTATAGTCAATTTGGTATAAGCTATATATTTAAATGATGGAGTGCGCAGTATGAATGAAACCTATGTTGTATTAACTTCGGCACTCTGTTAACAATTAAACTAGTTCAGTTATAATATATGAGATTTTATAAGATCAATACTACTACTGAAACTTCGGTGAATTACTTTTTACGATTTATTACGATTTTACTGTTTTAACAATATTCGCTGCCACTTTATAAGGGTCTGCGTTCGATGCTGGTCGCCGGTCTTCCAACCACCCATTCCAATTATTTTCAACAGTAGCAATTGGTATACGTATTGAAGCTCCTCTATCGGAAACTCCGTAAGAAAATTTATCAATTGATTGAGTTTCGTGCAAACCTGTTAATCGTTTATCGTTATCGGCACCATAAACAGCTATTGCTTCCTGAATACGTTCTTCGGTAGCAAATTTTTCGCAAATTTGGTCATAAACTTCTTTACTTCCTGCGGTTCGCAACGCGGTATTAGAGAAATTGGCATGCATGCCTGATCCATTCCAATCTCCATCTACCGGCTTAGGGTGTAAATTTATACGCACACCATATTCTTCACCAACTCTTTCCATTAAATATCGAGCAACCCAAAGTTGATCGCCCGCTTCTTTGGCTCCTTTGGCAAAAATTTGATATTCCCATTGTCCTTTCATCACCTCGGCATTAACTCCTTCAATATTAATATCAGCTGCAATGCATAAATCTAAATGTTTTTCTACCATCTCACGTCCCACTGCATATTCTGCTCCAACCGAACAATAATACGGACCTTGTGGTGGTGGATAATAACCACTTGCAGGAAAGCCAAGTGGGGTATGATGCTCTGTATCCCATAGGGTATACTCCTGTTCAAAGCCAAACCAAAAATCGTTATCATCATCATTTATGGTTGCTCTGCCATTACTGGCATGTGGCGTTCCATCAGGGTTCATTACTTCACACATTACTAAATAGCCATCTTTTCTGTCGGGATCTGTAAAAATCCGTACGGGCTTCAATAAACAATCGGATGAATTACCCGGTGCTTGTTGAGTGGAAGAACCATCAAAAGACCAAATGGGTAATTTGTCTGGATCTTCAGAAAATTTATCGACATCAATTACTTTAGTTTTACTGCGCATCATTTGAGTAGGCTTATTGCCATCTAACCAAATATATTCTAATTTAACTCTTTTAGCCATGGTACTTTTGCTTTTTTTTTATTAAGATTATTGAATTTTAAAAAATCAAAGTTATATAATATATTCAATTGTGCTAAATTCCGATAGGCCTATTTTGTGATTATCAAGTAAATATGAAATACGTTAAATCATTGATTTTCAAGCCTTTTAAAATGTGTAATTGTTACGGTCAAACTAAAATGGGGTGTTTTCAAAATTCTTCATTTAAAAAATTCCATAAAGAGCAAGCCTTAATGTTTTTGTAGATACTAAATGTTTTTGTGCCAGGGGTAATCACATAATTCTTTTTAGCTTTAATTGCATCAAAGGCATAATAATTACCTTTATTTAAATGTGGACTGTTGGTAGTTTTTATTTCAATAGCATAAACCGGTTGCTCCCCTTTTACAATAATTAAATCTAATTCAGAGCCATCTTGCGTTCGGTAATAATAATAGGTATAGGCATCATTATATTTTGAAATAATTTGTTGAATAACAAACCCTTCCCAAGAGTTTCCTTTCAGGTAATTCCGGTTTAATTCTTTATTAGATTGAATATCCAAAATACTATGTAATACACCAACATCCCGAATATATATTTTTGGGCTTTTAACTAAGCGTTTCCGTGTATTTATAAAATAGGGTTCTAAACGTCTAATTAGCATAGCACTTTCTAAATAATCCATATATTGTTTTACGGTTGTATTAGAAATGCCCAACGATTTCGACAACATATTAGCGTTAAGCGTGGTGCCTTGTACAGAGGCTAACATTCTAAACAACCGGTTTACGGCTTTGCTATTAGTTTTTAACCCTAATATTGCCAAGTCTCGTTCTACATAAGTGGCTACAAAAGCATTTAACCAGGCAAAAGCATCAAGGTATGTTTTTGCGGTAAAAGCCAAAGGAAACCCACCAACCAGTTTTAAGCGGTTTAGGTCTTTTTCTTTTACTTCTAATAAGTGAATAGGATGCATTTCGCGGTATACTACTCTACCGGCAAGGGTTTCTGCACTTTGGCTAATTAATTCAGGTGAGGCAGATCCCAAAAAAATATACATTCCCTTTTTTATTTTTTGATCAATTACAGCACGTGCCACTTCAAATAGTTGAGGCTTGCGTTGTACTTCATCAAAAGCAATTAAATGTTTCCGGTTTTCTACTAAAAACGATTCGATATCGTTTAGCTGTATTACATCAGAGGGTAATTCCAAATCTAAATAGAGGCTCTTGTTTATTTTTTTGAACAGGTTTTTGACAAAGGTGGTTTTGCCAACCTGACGAGGACCCAGTAAAACCACTGCTGGAAAACGTTTTAAGTCTTTTAGTATTTGAACGTCGATATGTCTATTTATCCATTTCATCAACCCTGCAAATTTAATACTAAAAAGTGAATTTGCAGGGTTAATTCAAAATTTTATTTTCGTACAAAGGGCAATTATTTACAAATTTATATAAAAATACAACCCTGCAAAAGTAAAACTAAAAAGTGAATTTGCAGGGTTTGCAAATTTGCAATTGAATAGAGCGTTTATTTCAATTTGTTAAAAAGGAAACGATATTATTTTTTATTCGCAAAAACTGTATCTTACCTTTTGTTATGCATCGAACCATATTATTAATCAGTATATTTTTATATGTATTTGCCGAAAGTACACAAGCGCAAAACTTACCAAGAGCCAAACAACACATTCAGCAACTTTGCTCAAAAGATTTTGCCGGACGAGGCTATACAAATAACGGACATATAAAAGCCGCCAATTTTATTGAAGAACAGTTTAAAACTTACGGAGCTCAGCCTTTACCCAACAAAAGCTATCAACAAAAATTTATAGTTAGTGCAAACACTTTTCCCAACAAAGTAGAGTTGAAGGTAAATGGAAAAATATTGAAAACCGGTGAGGATTATATCATTGAACCTTCTTCGCCCAATGGTAAGGGTAAAACCAAAATTGTTCATATCGATACCACTTCCTTACGATCAGAAAAAGGCTTAAAACAAATAGAGCAACTCGCCAAAAAAAGAAAGGCTATGCTTTTTAACAACGTTGGTAAACAAGATTATAAAAGCACCATTTATGCCATAAAATCGGCTGAACAACCCAAAGTGTTATTTGAAAAAACAGATGACAAACTCACATGGCATATTAGTCCAAGCCTTCATAAAACAGTGCATTTTATTATACAAGAAAAAGCCTTACCTCAAAAAATTAAAAAAATTGAGTATGCAGTAGAAAGCCAACTTATTGAAAACATAGAAACTCAAAATGTGCTTAGTTGGGTTAAAGGAACCACTTATCCCGATTCTATATTTTTATTTACTGCCCATTATGATCATATTGGTGAAATGGGCAGCCAACAATATATAGCCGGTGCAAATGATAACGCATCTGGAACGGCTTTGTTATTGAATTTAGCAGAACACTATGCAAAAAATCCTGCCCCTTATTCAACTGTATTTATAGCTTTTGGTGGCGAAGAGTTGGGCTTACTGGGTTCAAAACATTTTGTAGAAAGTTGGTGGTTAGATTTAAATAATATTAAATTTCAAATTAACTTAGATATTGTTGGTGGTGGTTCGGAAGGTGTACAAATAGTGAACAGTCGTATTTTTAGTAATGCCTATAACCTAATGGCTTCTATTAATAACGAACATCAATATTTAAAACAATTGAAATTGAGGGGATCAGCTTATAATTCAGATCACGCTCCGTTTTTTGAGAAAGGAGTGCCCTGCTTTTTTATGTATACACTTGGTGGTCCGCCACATTATCACGATGTTTTTGACCGCCCCGAAACCTTACCTTTAACAGCATACGAAGATTTATTTAGATTAATTGTAGAATTTGTACAATTAGGGGAAGGCGTTGATTTGGGTGTGAAAGAGTAGTGATTATCTTACAATTGAATCGGTAAGATATTAACATTTAATAGTGTCTAATTTGTTGCCGGTTGTTTATCTTTATACAAATTTTTTTCATGAAACAAATATTAACTTCATTGCTTTTGGTAATCATCTTATGTTATGTACAAAGCATCTTCGCATCTGACCAATTAACTTATTCACGCATTTTATTAAATACTACTGACAAAACTGTATTTAAACAATTAGCACAAAATGATATTTACATTGACCATATGGCAAGAGCTAAAAATGGCTATGTAGTGGTGTTTAACAATAAAGAATTAGCCCAAATAAAAGCGTTGAACATTCCTTACGAAGTTTTAATTGATGATTTAGAAGCACACCATCAAAAAAGAATTGCCGAAGAAATGAAAGACCCGGCTTTGCAAAAAGCGATGAAAACAAGCTCTCCCGGTTTTGGTTATGGTAGCCATGCCGGTTATTATACCCCAACTGAAATGGTTGCTAAGTTAGATGAAATTTCGATGACCTATCCAACCATTGCTGCAAACAAAGTAAATATTGGCACAACCTATGAAGGCAGAAGTATCTATATGCTTAAAATTTCTGACAATCCAAATACTGATGAATCAGCAACTGAACCTGCTGTATATTATGATGCGATGCATCATGCCAGAGAGCCGCTTTCTATGATGACTACCATGTATTATATGTTTTGGTTGGTTGACAATTATGGTAGTGACCCGGAAGCTACTCATATTGTAAATAACAGAGAGTTGTTTTTTGTGCCCATAGTAAATGTAGATGGATATGAATATAACATTTCAACTAATCCAAATGGAGGAGGCTTCTGGCGTAAAAATCGTCGCCCTGATTTAGGTGGTTCAGGCTGTGTTGGTACAGACCCTAACAGAAATTATGGTGCCGATTGGGGTGGTCCCGGAGCCAGTACCAATCCTTGTAGCGATACCTATCGTGGTACCGGAGCATTTTCTGAACCTTGTACCCAAGCAGTAAGAGATTTGTTATTATCCATCAATCCGGTAATGGCATTTAGTAACCATTCTTACAGTGAAATTTATTTAGAATCCGATTGGAATGCCGCTTCTGCAGAACAATATTATGCCGAATACAGTTTGGATATTTGTGAAGAACATGACTTCGGTTATGAACAAGGTGCTGCCTTGTTATATGCAGTTAGTGGTGCTACTACAGAATATTTAAATTCTCTCGGTGCAATATCTTATACGCCTGAAATTGGTTCAAATTTTTGGGAACCCATCAGTCAAATTATTCCTTATGTTGAAAAACACTTACCAGCATTTATCTACATAGCTCATGTTGCCGGCGATTATCCGGATATTAAACAAGTAACGGCTAACAATGGAAATGATCTGCTACCTGGTCAAAATTATAATATTGAGGTAGAGTTGTTTAACAAAGGAAGAACAACAGCAGCCAATAATATAAACGTTCAGGTAGTAAGTCAGTCAGCTAACGTTACCATTTTAAATGGAACAACCAACTTTAGTTCAGTTGCAGCACGGCAAACGGCATGGAGTAGTGGTTCGCCAATAAGTATGGCAGTGAGCAGCAGTGCTACTGATGGTGATATTGTAGAAATTGAATTAAGTGTAACTGCCAATGGAGTAGAATATGAAAGCGAAACGCAACGTTGGGTAGTTGGTGCACAAAACATACTATTTGCAGAAGATGGAAGTAATGGTTTAGGAGGCTTTAACCAAAGTGGAAACAGCGTAGTAAATTGGGATACGGTGCACGTTACCAAAAGAAGCGGTAATGAATGTATAACCGACTCGCCTTTACAAGCCGCCGAAAACAATTCAACAACCTATTTAACCATGGCTGCTCCGGTTAATTTAACCAACACTGTTAATCCAACTTTAGAATATTGGATTGCATGGGGCGTTTCTAATTTTAATTTCTTCTCCTATAGTGATCAATATGATGACCATATCAGAATTGAAATGAGAGAAAACGGGGGCAGTTGGAATGCCATTAGCACAGATGATACGCAATCCATTAATGGAGGACCACGCTATGTGCTCAACCATGCCTGGGCTAAACAAATTGTTGACCTTAGTCCATATATTGGTTCTGCGGTTGAGTTTCGTTTTGTAATGGATTCCAGTTTTGACAGTCAGCCAGATGGTGTTTTTATTGATGATTTCAGAATCGTAGACTATTCAAACTCATCGGCTTTACCAGTTGCCGTAATTGATAACAATACTACCATAGAAATATGTGAAGGAGAATCGGTAACGGTTAGTCATTCAAGTACAAATTATAGTACTGTGCAATGGACGTCAAGTGATGGGGCAAGCTCTAATAATAACACAACCACTTTTACTTACAACAATGTTGGCGTGTATACTATTGCTCTGGAAGCCACCAATGCCAGTGGTTCGGACATAGCTACCATTACTGTAATTGTTAATGTCGCAACACCAGTTACCATGGGTGGCTTACCTTCCACTACTGGTACAAGTCAACCCATTAATTTATCCGCAACACCAAGTGGTGGTGTTTTTACCGGATCAGGTGTTATCTTTAATGCATTTAATCCATCGCTTTCCGGATCCGGTTTACATACCATCACTTATACTTATACCAATGCAGATGGTTGCGAAAGTTCAACCAGCAGTAATATTTTAGTTTTTACAATTGTTTTCAATTTTGTGAATTATAATTTGGGTACCATCAGCCCTAAAATTATCAATACACTTGATTTTGAAATTCAAGTTCCTATTAAAGATGATTATAATTTTGATGTATTTGATATGAATGGAAGACCGGTTTATCAAGAATCTTTAATATTACAAGAAGGGATACAACATCGTGCAATTGAGTTCGATGAAAATTTAACACCGGGTATGTATTTTATGCGAGTAAGCAATAGTGAAGGTACTACTATCAAAAAATTTATCCGGTAGAAATAGCACTGGATTAAAACGGCTGTTTCGTCATTGATTGGCGGATAAAAAGTTGAAAATAAATTACGGTTCTGCTATGCTTTTAGCAATTGTAATAAATATATTATTTGTGATCTCTTCTATTTTTTTGGAGGGATCGCAAATATTTTTCCGTCACTCTTCAAAATAAATTTTGCAAGACTTTATAAAGCAAAAGTTTAAAGTAAGAGAAGAAACCTGTCGCATGATGTAATCAGTAATAAACTTATATCAACATCACCTCCCTCAAAATAGGTCTATCTATTTTTAACAGTCTCATCATACTTTTTGAAACCGATTGATAGTTTATTCAGTTTCTTTTCAAGCAAATATCATGCTTTCCAGAAGAAAAAGGTCATTTCTGTCCTTAATTCAACTCATTGAAAATCAGATAAATATGATTTAAAACTCATTCTTTTCTACCAAAAACTTCTATTTTTTGCTAAGAAAAAGGCAATTATTTGTCCTTTAGAAACGCAAATCGTCCATCTACTTTTGCGGTGTTCACAAATTAATAATCAAAAAAATAATTTAAATGAGAACACAGAAAATAACATTTCTACTCGCTGGCTTGCTCTTATGTTGGGGTAGTGTATTGGCGAAGTACGCTAT
>CALHDG010000103.1 GCA_938023075.1 uncultured Chitinophagales bacterium | reverse complement strand
CAAAACCTCCCGGGTTTTGATGAACAATATCATAACATAGTAGATTACATTTTAAAGATTACCGAAAAAATTTGGGAACAACGGGCTATTTGGCATATTTATGATACCTACGAAACGGATGTGTTGATACACAGCGGAGCTACTAAAATAAATGGTGTTGAAGCGGTTGTTTCCGGCACTATCAAAACGCTATATGCTTTTCCTGACCGTAAAATGGGTGGTGAAGCAGTCATTTGGTCAAAGCACGAAGCAGATGCTTTTTATTCGTCGCATCGCATTGCTTCAACGGCAACCAATTTAGGACCAACGCCATATGGTGCAGCTACTAACAAGCCAGTTTTTTTTAGAACCATTGCCGACTGCGCCATCAAAGCAAATAAAATTTATGAAGAATGGTTGGTGAGAGATAATTTGCATTTGATTCAGCAATTGGGTTTCGATGCAGTGGAGATGGCTAAGCGAGATGACCGCTATGCAAAGGCATCTTACAAAAATAAAATTGCGGATGTTATAAAAAATGAAAAGCGTATAAAGGAAAAAGAATTTGATGATGTTTTAGATGCATTAGAAATGGTGAAGGTACTCTATGAAGACGGTTGGAAACTTCAAAATTCAGAACAGCTGGCAAGGTACTATCTTCCCTTAGCTAAGGTACACGCCATATGCGGAAAAGAATTAACGGGTATTCAAGAAATTAAAACCTATTTTAATAATTTCTTTCGTTCTTTTAAAGAAGTTAAATTTATAATTGAGCGAATTACTTGTAATGAAATAGATAACAAAGCAGAGGTGGCTGTCCGTTGGACTTTAACAGGTAAAACCACAGGACAAGGATTTTTAAAAGATATAGGAGTTGCCGGAGCTGATAAAGAAATTGTGATGCCGGGCATTGGTCATTATTTGGTTAATGAGGGCGGTGTAATGGAAGAATGGCTACTTTTTGATGCCTACGATGTGCTTTGCCAAATATATGCGGAGGTAAATGTTAAGCCGGCTTTAAACTCCATTCCCTTGCCAACTGTTCATCAAAAAAACAAGCAAACTACTTTAGCTTTTATTGAAGAAATGAATAAAGTTGGAAAGGATGTTGCCAAGTACAAAAATGTTTTACAACAATATTTTGCAGAAGAAATAATAATCAACATTAGCAAACCTTTTGAAGAAATTAAAGGTATTGAAAATTATGAAACTCAATTTTGGCAACCATTGCTACAAGCCTTTCCCGATGCAGCAAACAAACCCTATATATTGTTAGGTGGAGCATATGAAGGTAGACAATATGTAAGTTTTACCGGCAACATTATCGGTACTTGGCAAAACAATTGGTTGGGTATTCCGGCAACACAGCAACCTGCTTGTCTGCGCTATTCAACCACTTTTTTATTTGAAAATAATATCATTATTAAAGCTTGGTATTTTTTGGATGTGTTAGATATAATTCGGCAAGCGGGTTTTCAATTATTTCCAGTAAAAGGTTGGCAACACATTCCACCGCCGCCAGCAACGGGTGATGGTATAGTTAATTATCTTACCCAAAAAACAGAAACCCAAAAAACTTTAGATTTAACCAATGCCATGCTAAATGGATTATTAGAATATGATGGGAAGACCTTACAAAGTATGGCACAGGAAAGATTTTGGGCAGAAAAGGATATGATGTGGTACGGACCGGGTGGTATCGGCACAACCAGAGGATTAAAAGGATTTCAGGACAATCACCAACTGCCTTTTTTGGAAGCATTTCCGGACAGAGGCATCACGGCAAAAGAAGGAATGGACCATTTTGCTCAACTGGCAGAAGGCAATTACAGTTGCGATTTTGGTTTTCCCTCTATGTATGGAACGCACATGGGTGATGATTGGTTAGGTTTGCCAGCCACTGGAAAAAAGATAACCTTAAGGGTAGTGGATTATTGGCGCAGAGCTGACAATAAATTAGTAGAAAATTGGGTGATGATAGATATGATAGATGCTTTAGAACAGTTGGGAGTTGATGTGTTTGCTTTGTTGAAGGCTGCGATAAAAAATAAGAAATGATTTGTTTACTAACCTGTTGTCTATATATTTGAATGTATTTAAAGAGTGATTAGGTTGGAAGTTTAGCCCCGATAGTAGCGGTTATGCCATTTGCAGCGATGATTTGCAGCGATTGCAAAATGGTATTTGAGCGGATAGCGGGTAGCCCGTTTCTAAATGGTTTCCAATGTTTCGCTTCTGAAAAATATAGTAGTTTATATTACAATTAAAAGTGAGGGTAGCCAAGCATTGTGTCCAAAATGAATGTGACATACTACCTCAAATAATTAAAGCTTAACAAATTAGCTTATGAAAAACAATTTAGAAAAAAGATTAATCCGTTTTAAAGATTTAATGCCTTGTAAAGCGGCGTTTATTGATGCGAAAACACCGGGCAGTCATTTAAAAGATAATTATAGTATTATTGGTGGTGGTGTGTCTGAAAGTAAACACCAAAAAGTAAACCTGGCAGAGCCACACGGCTTTTGCATAGGCGCTGCCGGACAACCGCCGCGCACTAAAAATTCGCCCCATTCGCATTTTACAGCGGAAGTGTTTATGGTGTTTAACAGTGCCTGGCGATTTTATTGGAACAACGATGAAAAGGGCGAAACCATTTTGCATCCGGGCGATATTATTTCATTGCCGACCAATATGTTTAGAGGCTTTGAAAATGTGGGCGATGAATACGGGATGATCTTTTCCATATTAGGGCACGATGATGCAGGCGGTGGCGTAGTTTGGGCACCTCGTGTAATTGAAGAAGCCAAAGGTCACGGTTTGATCTTGTTAGAAAATGGTAAGTTAGTTGATACCACAATAGGCGAAAAAATACCGAAAGGGCAAAAACCCAAAAGAAAATTAACTGCTACACAAATGAAAAAATTCGACCAATACACCGCTAAACAAATGCGGGCACATGTTGGCAGAGTTGGACAATATAAA
>CALHDG010000102.1 GCA_938023075.1 uncultured Chitinophagales bacterium | reverse complement strand
TATTTTAAAAACTAAAGCAAGCATTGGTAATGCGATAGGTTTGCACAAATGCCATTTTCAACGTACAACGTTATACTGCGAAATAATGGAGGAGGTAGGCTTTCAATGGAAATTTGGTATATTTAAGCATCAATCCTTATCAGATAACCTTACCAAATTAACGATATACCATAGTATTAAAATCCGCTTGGCGGCATCCGTGCAACAGGGGCTTCATTGTTGGTTGTGCCGACCCATCGAAGCCTTAGTTGTTAGCCCTCGTTCATCTTCCTTTTTATTTTCTCATCATTCCTTAGTAATCCGATAATATCAGATACTTCATTAATAGTTTTTACTTGTTTTAGGCATCTGATAGCAACATATTCAATCCCTTCGTCATATTTTGTTTTCATTATGTTGATCATGTCGAGTGCTTTTTACCCTGCCATTTCTTTTACAGTATTCATCAATGAAGCATTTTTGAATTTTCTATTAATTTCATTCTTCAATTTGTAAGATTTATTTAAAGCTTCTTGTGCAATACAAAAATGCTCCGAAAGAATTCGAATTGATTTTTTTGAAAGGCCTTTTTGATAGTTAAGCACTCTCGAAACTGTACTTTTATTTACTTCTAATATTCTTGCAAGATCAATTGCTTTAATTTTATTTTCTTCCATAAGTGCCTTAATCAATTCAATTGGGTCAGTATCCAATTTTGGCAAGTTTTCATTATCCCATTTTTTGATTAGAAGCGTCAAAAGTTCAATGTCATCTAAATCCTTTTTCTTATTGGTTTTGACAAGTTCTTCAAGTAAGTTACAGTATTCATAGTACTGTTTTTTTGTTCTAATTATTTTGAATTGTTTTACCATATCAATATTTTGAAACTGTGTATTGTAATTGTTGATCACAAATTTTATTATATTGTAAGTGAGTTCCAATCCAATTTATAAACAAATGAACAAACGCTTTACCAAATGAGTAATACCAATTTGATTATAAAAAGTGACACTAAAATTTTGAATTTATTTTGTTGAGATTGAGATAAAAAACGCAGGCATAGCCAACGGCTACGGCGAGTATTTTTAACGAAAATATCGCCAACAATAAAACGAAATTTGTCTTACATTTTATGGTCAATTTGGTATCAGTACATATGCACCGGTGTTTGTTTCCACCGATATTGAATACAACACGTTTTGTTCCATTTCCAAGTATATCAGCTGAATTGAAAGATTTCAGTACATCAGAGGGCAAATGCCATGTTGAACCATTTATAATCTTTAGCCAATTCTTAAAACCTGATTCTGCCTCCGGGTTTGATGTAATGTACTCATAAATTGTCTTTTCTTTAATCAGATGTATTCTCACACTGCAATTTAAACCAAAGTTGTCTATTGTGCAACAAATTTTTGCAATCTATATTAGGTTTACATCTAAAATTATGGATATATCTATTATATAATCAAAAAAATCAAGCTATTTCGATAAGTTATTATGAGTTAAGCATTTTGAAACGATTTTTTCATTTACAAATGATAAAATTTATCTTCACTCTTGGCGGAGTTTTCAATCTCGCCGCATCTATATTTTAAAAACTAAAGCAAGCATTTATAATGCGATAAGTTTGTACAAATGTTACGATACAATTACGGTGAGAATTGCAATCTCGTAAAGAATAGATATCGTTTTATTGATGTTTTTCGACCCAAGCTTGTATCAACCTGATAAATTTGGGGTAATCATCCTGATAAACAAAATGTCCGCAATTTTCGAATATTTCAAGTTCGCTATTAGGCATTCGTTTGTTTAGGTTTATTCCATTTTCTTTATGTAAAATAGCTTCATGTGCTCCCCAAAATATTTTTGTAGGTATTTGGATGTTTTTCAGATTGCTGTCAATATCTTTTAAGGCTTCGGGGTACTTTTTAAACCACTTCATACTGTTGGCTACTTTTCCTTTGTGTGATTTTTTATAGTCTGATATTTCATATTTATTTGGAACATATTTGACATTCCCTAAGTTCTTTGCAGATTCAATCAAAGCACCACTTCCTGCAATGATGAACATAGTCCGCCAAAAACTCGAATGCACCATTTTTTTCATAATGCTCGGTTCAGATGCAGGCAATACAGCAGGTCCGTCACCAATCATCAATGATTTTATTTTGTTTTTATGGTTGATAACATACGACAATGCACTTGCCATACCAACATCAGGAGCAACTAAATGTGAATCTCCAATATCAAAATGTGTCAAAAAAGAATTTAAAAAGTTCCCTTGAAACTTAAAGGACATATATTCAGATTTCGTTTCACTTGCACCAAATCCTGGCAAATCGTAGGTATAAAGGTTATAGTCTTTTTTTAAAGTTTCCCATATTGGTGAATAGGCAATGATAGTGTGCGGAAAGGCAGATAACAGAACAATTGTTTCTTTATGCTGACTATCAATAACAGATTTTGCCATTCTTATTTTAACTCCGTCTATAGAAATGAATTCTAATGGCATGTCAAATGGTTGTTTTAAAGTAGGTTCTTTTGAATAAGAATTTTGCTTTCTGATTTTATTCAACCCTGACATTTCGGGAGTTATGAGACTGACAAAAGCAGCATTTAGCTTATCGTACAAATTGATTTTGGTTAATTTATCTTGGTTAATCATCGAAAAATTTCTATTTTTACTATTAAAATAATAGCAAAAGTAATAATTACTATCAAAACAGTAGTAATAATTTCAAAAAAATGAAAAGTAATTTTCGTTCAGGTTGCCCGATAGCTTCAACATTAGATATAATTGGTGATAAATGGTCTTTACTTATTTTACGAGATATGCTATTGCATCATAAAATGACATTCAAGGAATTTTCCTCATCAGATGAGCAGATTGCTCCAAGTATTCTTTCTTCCCGCTTAAAATTATTAACTTCCTATAACTTAATTACTAAGCAAAAGCAGGCAAACAACAAAAAAGAAAATATTTACCTGCTTACTGAGAAGGCGATTGAGTTGTCCTCAATTCTTGTTGATATAAGCATTTGGGGAGATAAGCACTTGCGTAAATTCAATCAAATTAATGATATTGAGGGATTGGATTTAGAAAGGTCATTGATTATATCTACTGTAAAGAAACGATATAATTCGATGATTCAAGACATCAAAATAATCAAATGACATCTTGATGAGTTTTATGGAGATTTGCAATCTCGCCGAGAATTATTGTTCATCTGTTAGTAATTTATCAATAGAATATTAACCAGACAATATTGCACCAGGCACACCCATTTGCCGATATACATCATAAATTTCTCCAGCAAAATAGACTTTATTTTTTAGTGCTTTGTTGAGTATTTTTAATTGTGATTTTTTTTCTTGAATGGCTTGTGTCCAGGTTCCTTGTGTAAATTTATGTTGCCCCCAATTTTCAATTATATAATTTCCGGTAAATGCGGCAGATGCTTTTCCTTGAAACATTTGGTCTAAATCATTGAGTAAACTATTAATAATTAGGGATGAGTTCTTCATCAATTTCGTTACCTTTTTTTCCTTTTAATACGTTTAAAGTAATTGGTGCACTATGAATCCACTCCGCACCAACATCAATTGGAAAGTCAGCTAAAGTGGTATCTTTTTTCAAACGTCCACCATATCTATTGGTAGCTTCTAAAATTAGGTAATCGATATTGTTTTGTTCTAATACTTTTGCAGCTGCCAAACCAGATGCTCCAGCACCTATTATTATTACTTTTCCGTTATAATTATATGTTTTATGTAAGGCAGTTTGTTTTGGAAGTCTGTCTTTTGCTCTTGCCGCCCATTTAAATCAACTTGAAAAAAGAAAACTTAAAACCAGTAAAGTTATAAATGACCAACTGAATAATTCTTTCATATTTTTTATTTCAATACTGTTCGTTTTAATGCTGTTCTAATCTTTTAAGATAATTCTATCTAAAATATCTGACAAGTTAATCAAAATGTTGATATTTTGATTTGACTATACGAACCTTTCTATGAAAAGCCGAAGCCTCAAAAATAGCCTTACGCTCAGCGAGATTAGAGATTGAAAAAAAGGAGTTTAAAAAAGGAGTAGTTTTACTTTTTAGACTCGTTTTTTAAATTAGAAAACGAACAATTTACTTCGTTGAAAAGGTAGTCCCGCTTTCCGCTAAATCTTTTTGTTCCACTCCGTTCCACAAAAAGGATACCGCTGCAATCGGGTTTAGGTTGGAGGCTTCGCTGCTTCGTTGGTAGTTTGCGCTTGCGAAACGTTCATTTTAAAAAGAGGTGATTCTGGAAAAGTTATTGGCAATAATGTCGCATTACAAATGCTTGCTTTGGTTGTAATTATTGAGAATGAACATTTTTATGCTTAGTTGGCCTTCCTAAAAAGGGATGTTGTTTTAAAAGCTGTATATGCGACTTAATGTTATCATTTATTTTTAGGCTATAATCAATATTGTCATTTCTTTCATAATAAAATTCCATTATATCTATTAAATCAGCTTCTGCCGCCGAAGTCCATCTTATTTCGATTGCAGCCATTTAGCAACATTATCTTGCACATGTTCATCTGATGAAGTATTCCTTGCTGCAAATTCCTTTCTGGCATCTTCAATCCGGTTTTCCTGGTAAGTACTCAACTTATACAATTGATTTGGAGCATTGTTTTCTAATAAATTGACCATTCCATTTAAAAAATCAACATCATCAATTTTTGAAAGTTGGTCTGTAATCTTTTGTTTAAGTTCTACTGCACGCATTGTTCAAATTTAAACAATTTCAAGTAGATTCTCTATAGAAGTTTTAGTTGGTAACTAAAAAGACTTGAATTGACCATACCACATGAAAAGAAAAATGGAAGATTAGATTTTAGTTATGAATGGTTTCAAAAACGAAAAGGCAAGCTTTTTCAATTATTCCCAGTTGCCTTCAATAGTACTAAATTCCTGGTTAATTAGAACCTGCATTTTATTGGCGTAGTCCCGCTTTCCGCTAAATCTTTTTGTTCCGCTCTGCTCCACAAAAAGGATACCGCTGCAATCGGGTTTAGATTGGTGGATTCGGTGCTTCGTTGTTGGTTTTTTGCTGAACGTTTTTTTTAGTAGATTTGTATTAAACAGGTCGCATTACAAATGCTGGCTTTGGTTTTTTAAATAAAGTTGCGGCGAGATTGCAAATCTCGCCGAGAGTGGGATATTGTTTTGTTCTAATACTTTTGCAGCTGCCAATCCAGAAGCTCCTGCACCAATTATTATTACTTTTCCATTATAATTATATGTTTTATGTAAGGCAGTTTGTTTTGGAAGTTTGTCTTTTGCTCTCGCCGCCCATTTAAAACAACCTGCAAAGAAAATACTTGAAAAAAGTGGAATGATAACTATTATTTTACTCACTTTAGTTTCCTTTTTTTTTAATTGGTTATAATGGAATGAATACATCCGGCGAATCCCACTAAGGTATACCGTGATCATATTTTGTTAACTATAGTCCTTCCTTCTATACTGTTTGTCTAATTTTTTTTGGTTTTGAGTTCTTCAGATTATACGGTTTGCTAAATGCCGATGGGTTTAGGCAAAATCGTTCGGAGAGTTTATTGACCATAGTTTTGCTAATGTTTCTTCGGTAGTTCAAAATGTCCGTGATAAGTTGTTTTGATACTTGCAGTTGGTTTGCAAGTTGAGATTTGGATAGACCGTTCTCATCAATTAAATACTGAATCATTTCAACAGGATTCATTCCATTTGGCTTTTCAATTGTTCTGCTTTCATATTCATCAATTAGAATTTGAATCAATTCTATTTCTTCTATGTTTCCCTCGTAGTCTTTGTAGGTCAGCTTTTCGTGTCTTTCACAGTACTGGTTATACTGTTCCATTGATTTTATCTTTTTATATCTCATTGTTTTCCTTTATTTGAACATTTCAACTTTGCATACATCAATTGCATCATATTGCTTGTGAGTACCAACGAATTTTACATAGAGAATTGTTTCTTTCTTAGCAAAGTAATATCCGACTACTAATCTGTACTTGTTTTGCCCAACATTAAATACAATTCGAGTGGTTTTTTGCTTTTTACAGGTAACTAAATCCGAATTATTAAAGGCTTGAATAATTTGTTGTGGGTTTGACCAAGTAGCTTCATTAGCTACATCATAGAACCTATTGAATGCTTTTAGCATCTTTTTGTTTGATTCACAATAATTTAAGACGTTTTTCCACTTGATTATTCTGACCTTCACTTAGCAAATATACTGCTTTTCTTGAGTGTACGCAATATGTGTACTACTTGTTCGTCTGGATTGTAGGTGAGTGCGTTTCCAACTCACAAAAAAAGCCTTTGCAACGAAGCACGAAGCCTCCAAAATAGCCCCGATTGCAGAGGAAATCCTTTTTGTGGAGCAGAGCGGAACAAAAAGATTGGAACGGAAAGCGGGACGGGTGTTTTTTAGTTGTTGAGTGTTTAGCTTCTAAAAAACAACTTTTGAAGTACGGTTATTTTAGTGCCTTCAATAAGGTTTCGGCAGCCAATTTACCAAGTTCGTTTGATGCTAAAGGACTTGAACCGGTTATTAATTTTCGGTCTACACATACGGTCTTATCCATTTTAGTATTCATCAATTTAACGCCCAAACTTTTTAAAGGCTCACTTAATCCAAAAGGCATTTTGCCTGGCAAATAACCAAACATTGGGGTCTTATTGTCTACCGAATCAGGAAACACCGCCATATTATAACCTTTGTAAAGAAATTCTTGATTGTTTAAAGTGGTTGATAAAAATGCTCCTGGTCCGTGACATAGGCTAATGGTAAACAAATCATTTTCGTGTGCCCATCTAAGTATTTTTGCAACGTTTTCGTCTTCTGGAATGCCTATCATCGCACCATGACCACCAGGCACAAAAACAGCCGCATACGAATTTGATTGACCAAAAGAGGCGTTGATAAAATCAGTCAATTTAAGTGGTTTTTCAAAACTGGATTGATGCTCATTGTAGATGGCTTTTACGTGTTCATCTTTTCCAGGAAAAGCCCACATTTCGAAAACAACCGGCTTGCCTGTTGGCGTTGCTATTTCAAAATTGAACCCCGCATTTTTTAAATGAAGCATAGGCAATAAAGCTTCCACAGGATGGTTTCCGGTAGAAAATAATTTGCCGTTTTTCATTCTCAAGTTTTTCTCTTCAGTAAATATCACCAAGATTTTGGATTTTTCACCATCATATTTATTGTAAGTGATATTTTCAAAATCAGTCTTATCAGCAACGCCCATTTTTAATGCCATTTTCGATGGACTGTAAGACCCGTCGGGCTCCAATTTAGGAGCAAAACCAAACAATTTTTTAAGCATACTATTTATTTTTCAAACAAAAATAGAAAACCCATTCTACATAAAAATTACCCTATGGTAATAAATCTATTTCTTTGCTTTTTCTGCTCTAATCCGGCTAAGGCTTTGTTGGGTGATACCTAAATAAGAGGCAATGTGATAATTGGGCGTGTGCTGTTCAATATCAGTATATTGCTCAAGAAATAAGTTGTATCGTTCTAAAGCGGTTAGCTGCAATTGATTTAAAATTCTTTTATGCAAGCTAACAACGTGTCGCTCTAAATTTTTTCGTTGAAATGCTTCAAATGCTGGATATTGGCTATAAATCTCATTGAGCTGCTTGGCATTAAATTCAATAACGGTTGAATTGGTGATACATTCCACCGCAAGCGAAGCAGGCTCATGATTATATATTGCCATAAAATCACTAATCCACCAATCTTTAATTGCAAACTGTAAGGTATGTTCCTTCCCATCTTTGTCCATACAAAACGAACGAAGACAACCATCTGTAACAAAGTAAGTTTTATTTACTGTTTCGCCTTGCCTTATTAAAATGTCTCCTTTAAGTACTGTTTTTTCTTTTGCAATCGTATAAATATACTGTTCCGCTTCTGTTGAAAGCGCCATTGAACTTTTTAGTTTGTCTATTAATCTTTTCAAATTTTATAAGCCAATTACTTTAAAGTCAATTTAGTAACTTTTTGATATTTCTTTGCTAAAAATCCTATAAAAATTACAAGTTAAAGGAATGATGAGAAAATAAATTTACCATCTATGATAAAGCATTTTTTTGATAGACGAGGCGAAAAACGTAGTCATAGTGGGGCTAAGACGAGGCTTTTCAACGAAGTATATCAGAAAATTGCAAAGTCAGCATGTAAATTTATTTTTTTCTCATTCCAAAGAAAGAAATAATTAACCCAACTTTATTTATGTAAATATTATTATTTAAAGCTACCTGCAAAACGAATACCCGTCAATTCCGCTATATCCATTCGTATTCTTAATTAGAAAACGAACCCTTTGCTTCGTTGAAAGGGAAGTCCCGCTTTCCGCTAAATCTTTTTGTTCCACTCCGTTCTACAAAAAGGATACCGCTGCAATCGGGTTTAGATTGGTGACTTTGCTGCTTCGTTGGCAGCTTGCCTTTGCAAAACTTTCGTTTCTGAAAGAGATGATTCTATAAAAGTTGTTGGCAAAAATGTCGCATTACAAATGCTTGTTTTGGTTGTAATTATTGAAAATGCGGCGAGATTGCAAATCTCGCCGAGAAGAAAAAAACAGAGACAATCTAAAATAAGAAAGTATCAACTACTTTGATAAACTTGTTAAACATTCATTTTAAAAAGATTTATTGAATTATACCAATTTGACTTTAAAAAGCGACACAGAAATTTTGGAATTAATTTGGTGAGCTCAAGGCAAAAAACGCAGACATAACCATCAGCTATGGCGAGTATTTTTAACGAAGAGATCGCCAATATTAAACCGAAATTTGTGTTACATTTTATGGTCAATTTGGTATTAGGTACTCGCTTTAGCTTTGCGCTAACCAATCTAAAAAAGCAGGGGCTTTTTCTTTACTGATTATAATTTTTTCTTCAAATGGAATATGGAGATGCAATATTAATTTTCGGTTAAAATACTTAGCTGCATTTTTAATGGCTTTTTGGTGGACAAGGTATTGGCGATTGACTCGAAAGAAGTTGGAATTTTTCATTTTGTTTAGTTCTTCTAAAGTTTCAGAAACTATAAATATTTGATTATCAAAGGTGCGGAGTTTAACTAAACCATTTTTTAAATATACTAATGCAATATTATTAAAAGAAACCGGAATGATTTTTTCACCTTGATAAACTAAAATGGTAGAGCTTACTTTGGGTTTATTAGATTGCTCCATATACTGAAGCAGTTTAGCTAATTTATTATCTTTTTGTTGGGTTAGATTTTCAAATTTTTCAATTGCCATTTTAATCGCATCTGTAGTAAAGGGTTTGAGTAGATAGGCAATTCCGTTAACATCAAATGCATTCAAAGCATACTCATCATAGGCTGTACAAAAAATGATAGGAGCATCAATTTCTACGGCTTCAAAAATCTCAAAACTCAAGCCATCGGTCAATTGAATATCAGAAAAAATTAAATCAATGGTAGGTTTTGTTTTCAAAAAAGTAATTGCCGATTTTACGGAAGTCAATATGTTAATTACGGTAATGTTGGGGCGTAGTTCTTCTATCGAAAAGGCGAAGTCATTGGCAGTCAATTGTTCATCTTCAATAATCAATATTCTCATCAGTCAATCAGTTTTACTTTTACAGAAAAGTGTTGACCATCATTCTCAATCTTAATTTCAGTATCAGAAAGTATTTTACTTCTTTGGTTTAAATTAGATAAACCTGTATGCGTTGAAACTACGCCATTTTTAGCGTTGAGATTATTTTTGACCATTACATAATTATCGTCCACCATCTTTATAACAATCTTTAAAGGGATTTCTTTTGTAAAAGAGTTGTGCTTAAAAGTATTTTCGACCAAAATAATTAAGGCATAAAAAGGTAGCTTTTTGTTGAGATGAATCTCCTCTACATTTACAGTATAAATAAACGCATTTTCAAAACGTACTTTTTGCAAATCTATATATTGTTTACAGTTCTCCAATTCTTTTTGAAGCGTAATCAATTTCTGTTGATTATTTATAGAGCGTCTTAAAAACTCAGATAATTGTACGATATATTTTTCCGCATTATGAGGTTGGGTTTTTATCAACGATTTTGAGATATTTAAGGCATTGAATAAAAAATGCGGGTTGATTTGCGCTTTTAATAATTTGTATTGGCTTTCCAAATTAGAAAATTGAAGTGTCGCATTTTCTTCAATCAATTGAACTCTTTTTTCTTGTGTGTAAACCAAATCAATAATCAAATAAATTATAAGACTAATAGCAGACAATAATGAAAATCGCAACAACAAAATATCAGTTGTAGTAGACGATTTAAAGAATTCATTTGATTCAGAAATAAATGGAGTGGTGCTAAATACCAAAACAATAATGAGCATCATGAAAAAGACTAAGTAATGCCAATTAGCGTAGCCTCTCTTTTTAAAAAAAGAAAAAATAAGGCTTTGTAATGCCCAGCACACTAAAGTACCCACGGTCAAATTGAACCATAATTTAAAAAATGTAATTTGTGGATCTACTCTTACAAGGTATAGCGGGGAGCATATTAATACAGAGATTATTGGAGAAATGAGTAATCCCCTAAGTATTAGTTGCCGGAGTATTTTGTTATTCACTTTTTCCGATTTGATTGTTTCTTCAAAAGTAGCATAATTTACTTAATCAAAACGGATTATAAGGTTTATCTCAAAAGCCTCTTTTACGCAAATGAGCATTAGGCAATGCACAGCAATAATTTACACATCTTTGACAGAAATGCAAGATAATTTCCAGTAGTATATAGCTTTTTAAAAAATGCTTTTCCTGAAAGAGTGCCAGAATTTCATTCGTCTCTTTTTCCTTTGGATAATTTCTGGTTCAATTATGTATTGCTTAAATGCGTCCCAATCTGCCGCAAGTCTTTTCGACTTGTGATTTATTTCCATTCAAGTCTTGTTGACTTGCAATCAAACACCATGAAATTTGTATCTTGTACAATAATGAGCAGCAATTGCAAATTTTATAATTCAAATGGTTTAATATTGTATATGTTCTGGGTAGTTAGAAAGAAAAACATTAACAATAAAAATTATCAGCGTTGGCAACACCCAATAGAAATTGAAGGAAATATGATTGACCAAAAGTTAGCGTACATTTATCATAACCCAATGAAAGCAGGTTTGGTTTTAGAGTCCACAAATTTTATTGTTTAAGCGGCAGCACTTATGTCGGCTTGAATAGCCATTGAAGATTACGCCCAATTTATGATGGTGCTTCGTTTTAGAATGCAAGTCAAAAAGACTTGCAGTTTTGGTGCCACAAGTCAAAAAGACTTGTGGGAGATGAGCAAACTATTCTTCAATTCAAAAATTTGGTAAAAATGACAAGTTTATCAAAGTGGTTGATACTTTCTTGTTTTGGTTTGTGACCGTTTTTTTCTTTCTACGAAGAACCGAAGTTTGAAAACTAGCCCCGATTGCAGCGGTTATGCAATTTTGCAGCGCAGATTTTGAAGCGTAGCAATTGCATTTGAGCGGAAAGCGGGACGGGTGTTTATGTAAAGCTAAATGGTTTCGCTTCAAAAATATCAAAAAATGTCAATTACTTTTTTGTTGAGATAAACTTGTCTGAAAAATTGAATTAAATTTATCGAACTGAAGTACGAGATTTTAAACCTAAAAAAGGAGACCAATAAATTGTCGCTTCAAAATAAAAAAAGGAAGCCGCAAAACGACTCCCTCTTTTCACCCTATTAACCCCCATTGTTTGTTTATCCATCATAAAAATCAGTAGCTACAAAGGCTTGCCCGGTAACATAGTTGTAAGCCTCAACAATCAGTTGAAAAGTTGTATTCAGTTCTTCAATAGATTGTGGCGTATACAACATTACAAAACCATCCCAGCCTTTTCTTCCCTTAGCAGCAAAGGGATGTAGTACCGCCCAACCGGCTGCTATGGCTTCTTTAGCTCTTTTAGGTTCTAAAAATATATGCAAACTCCCATCATCATGAATGTGACCAAACTCCCTGCCACCAAGTAGCGCACCTGGCTCAGCCAAGGTTAAGTGGTCTTCTATCCACAAACCCTGCCACGATAGTATTATAGATGGTTGCTCCTCAACCCCGGGTATGGAGTAAATACGCCGCACCATTTCTTCGTGAACCTCCTGTACTATATCCAAGTTAATTTGCATATGCGGTATATTGGGTGTGGTTTCCGGACGAGTACCTGGTCGAACAGGTAAAGCCTGATACTCTATTACAGTTGAGGGTGTATTATTTTGAACTTCCATTTCTTTTTGCATTTCCATATTGTTTTTGTTACATGAAATTAGTGATAAAAAAGCCATTAAAAAAAATGACATACTTATAATTAATACTTTCATTAAATTTATTTTTATTACACAATTTTGAATTTTACCGTCCATCAAATGCTAATACTTAAGCTGATTTTATGTGACAGATATTGATTGAACGGCTCTGCTTAAATAATAGTTCCTGTTTATTTTATTGCCAACTTATTCAGAATTATCACTAACCTCAAAACTTGATTAGCAATAAGTGAAATGTCGTCTTTTTGAAATTTATTTTCTCAATTTTACCGTAAAAATCCTTAATTTAATCTTGTTTTTATTCTGGAGAATGCTGCTTTTTACCTCGACTATAAAATGTTAAATAATTATAATATTAAGGTTTGAAAAACAAGGACTAGAAAATTTAACTAGTACTTGCCTGCTTAACCGGAAGCCGCTTGCTTCAAAATGAAATAATCTGACATTGTTTTAATACCCGTTCTACAACTTATTAACCGAACATTCAGTCGTTACATTAGTTGTAAGTTGTCGTAGTATTTTTTTACTCATATCATTTGGCTTAATAATGCTACCTTTTACAATGTTATTATTTTCTTTTGTCAATTTTCACCTTCCATAATTAAAAGATAATTTTTTATCAAAAAAAAATGATTTGAGAAAATTATATTTGATGCAAAAAATTCTCATTACCCCATTTTTTAAGTTCGTTAAAAACAGGTTTTAATTTTTCTCCCTTTTGGGTTAAGGTATAAATAACTTTAGGAGGAACTTGGGCATATACTTCTCTGTGAATTATTCCATCTTTTTCTAACTCTCTTAACCTGGAAGTAATTGTTTTGTATTATAAATTCAATTTAAATTTACTTAATATATTAAATTATTTTCAAATGAAAATCGAAACATATCAAAAATCACTTTTAATCTTTACTGGAATAGCTCTAATCCCAATTGCATTGTCTTATGGTATTGCACCCGGACACTATAATTTTGAATTTGTTTTGGTGAGATTCAAACGCAGGTATCCTGAAACTTCGGTACGGCAAGTATTTTTTAATCCCGATACTTCAGAACCAACAATAAACCGAAAATTGTATTACATTTTAGGGTCAATATTAATATGTTGTTTAGCAATAATTTCAAATGAATAAACACAAATAAGTTATTAAAAAATAACTATTTTTCTATTTTATAAAAATTTGAACAATTAAATATTTATGAAAATTAATGTAAAAATATGAACTAATGAATTAACGGAAATTTTTAAAATCTATTTCAACAGATAAGTTAATCTTGCAAGAGCTTAGGCTTATAGTATTTTTTGTTTTTATCTTATGCAAAGTGCAATCCGGTAAGTTTGAAAAAATTGCTGCCGCTACATAAAATTCAGAATAAGACAAGTTTATCCAAAAACTAAAGTAGTAACGCTTTTGCATTTATTTTTTTTGAAGCGAAACCTTGTGGCATTAAAATAGCTTTGGTCCCGCTTTCCGCTCAAATGCAATTGCTATGCTTCAAAACCTGCCCTGCATAATTGCATAACCGCTGCAATCGGGGCTAGTTTGCAAACTTCGGTTCTTCGTTGAAAGAAAAAACGGAGCACTCGAAAACAGGAAAGTATCAAACACTTTGATAAACTTTGTCTAAAAAAAGAACTAAAAATAATCAAGACTTCATTCATTTCTTAACGCGCTACTAAAGAAATAGGTGTCACTATGGATATAGTGTATCGCTCCTCCGGAGCTTAATTGTATCTTTGTTTTTAGCTACCAAAATTGCACACTTCTGCTGCTTTCACTTTTCTAATTAAAAACATTATTTTCATATAAAAAACATTAAAATAAACATACTACAATAACAAAGCAATGTTCATACAAAGCAAACCAACGGCAAAGCCTGCATACAACTCACGAGGTTGGTGGGCTTGCAACAATAAACGGGCAGTACCAACAATGCCAGATAGTAAAATTATTAGAAATACGAATGGCAGCAAGTTTAACTGCGACATGGCGACCGTGTTAATGATAAAGGCAAATAATAAACCCATTCCCATGCCGTGCAAGCTAATTTTATGATATAATATGGTAGTTAAAAAAGCAAGCACAATGGCAAAGGTCGCTGCCAAAATAATATCGCTAAAAATTTCGGGTAAACCGCTGCGGCTGAAAACGAAATAGGTCCACACATAAAAAATCATGGTGGCGATGAAAGGGACAAAACGTTCCTCACGGGTTTTGAGTTGGAGGTTGTCAACAAAGCCCAAGCCTTTTAGTAACAGCATCACCAATACCGGAAAAATGAAAGAGTTGATAAAAACCTGAATTATCGCAATTTTCATTTGTGGTGACGCCCAACCCCCAACAATGTATGGATTGATGTACATCACATACAAAAAAGTATAGGTGGGTAACAATAAAGGATGAAATATAACACTAACTATTTGGGCTACTTGTTTCATATGGCTTAACTTTTAAAAGATGGAGCAACAATCAAGTCTTTACTGCCTTTGGTGTATACATAAAAACCCTCACCTGATTTTCTGCCTAATTTGCCGGCAGTAACCATATTGGTTAGCAAGGGGCAAGCGGCATATTTCGGGTTGCCGAAACCTTGATGCAATACTTGGGTAATTGCCAACACCACATCTAAACCAATAAAGTCGGCTAATTGTAAAGGTCCCATAGGGTGTGCCATGCCCAATTTCATCACGGTATCAATTTCGGTGACTCCGGCTACTCCTTCGTATAAGGTATAGATCGCTTCGTTAATCATAGGAATTAAAATACGGTTGGCGACAAAGCCGGGATAATCGTTCACCTCAACCGGTACTTTGCCTAAGGTTTTGGATAAGTCCATAATGCTTTGGGTTACTTCGTTAGAGGTGGAGTATCCTCTGATGATCTCAACCAATTTCATTACCGGCACGGGGTTCATAAAATGCATGCCAATTACTTTTTCGGGGCGTTGCGTGGCAGCGGCAATTTTAGTTAAAGATATAGACGAGGTGTTACTAGCCAAAATGGCTTCAGCCGGTGCTAACTCATCTACTTGTTTAAAGATTTTTAGTTTCAAGTTTACGTTTTCGGTAGCGGCTTCTATTACGAGATCTATTTCTTGTAAGCCTTCTTCCATATTGGTGAAGGTTTGAATGTTTTGGAGTGCAGCCCTTTTTTCGGCATCGGTAATTTTTTCTTTGCTCACCATCCGGTCTAAATTGTTGGTAACGGTAGCCACTGCTTTTTCTAAAACGGCTTCCGAAATATCCACTAATTGCACGTTGAAGTTTTTCAAGGCACAAACGTGGGCGATGCCATTGCCCATGGTGCCAGCCCCTATCACTGCTATTTTTTTCATTGGGGCGAAATTACGGAAAAGGAGTGGGGAATTGAAATTGGGTTGGTGGATGTTGGAGTAATAGTTTCAAGACGATGAGGATTTATCCGTTTCTTGCTTTTGAAATTTGGTATATTTAATGGTAGTTTACTACAACTTTGTTGTCAACAAAAAAAACTCGCCTTTGTTCATTATTTGATTTAATTTTATATGATGAAACTTAATCAACCAATTACTCGACAAGAACTTGCCAATATTTTACACGTACATAGAAATACTTTAAACCGATGGTTAAAAAGTGAAGGGATTTTACTTAAAGCAAGATTGATACCCCCAGACGAGATTAGAGATATTTTAATTAAATTGGGTTATGAAAATTTACTTAAACACGATTAAGAGCAAAATAAAAAAGGATGTTTCATTGATTGAAACATCCTTCTGTTTGTATTTGTTGAACTGTTTGCCTTACTCAAAAGTTGGAATTTCTAAAGCATACAAATAGCTATAATCGGCAATGTAAAGGCGTTTTAGTGCTGTATCTATTGCGGTGCCACCAAATAAATTGCTGCTTACATCAGGATCTTTAATTATGTATTTTGTTTTTCCAGTTTCCAAATCTAAAAACATAAGCCAGCCACCATTTGCCAACACCAAATTCTCATATACTTTTATATCGTGTATTTGACAGCAAAACTCATCGTTTTCCCAAATCAACTCACCATTAAATTTATTGAGTGCTACAACCGGTCCTATATCTTCTCCAAAAATGACCTTTTCTTTTTCAATTAAATAATTACTACCTAGCATATTATGTGGCCAACCCCTTTCGTGTCTCCAATTTTCTTTGCCAGTCAATAAGTCGAAACTGTACACGCAACGCAAGCCTAAAACTATAATAGATTTAGTCTCTATATCTATTTGAGTTGGATAAACGTTGAAATGTGAATCAAAACTATTTTGTTGCCACAATATGTTTTGTTTAGTAATATTATAACAATACAAATCAACTTCTTGTTTATTAGTTAAATGATCATATTTATGTGCTAATGAATATATTATAGTATCACCATTTGTTAACATATGCGTAACTGGTGCTAAGGGATGATAGTTATATATACTATCACTTTTCACTTCAAATATTTTACGATAACTTTGTGTGTAAAGATCAAAAATATAAGTTGTGCTATAATTGTGTGTTTTAACTTGAATAGTCAAAATATCATTTGTGTAATTAATTACTGAATTTCTGGTAAAATTTTCGCCAATATCTTCTTTTACATTCATTTTTCCTAATTCATTACCAGTTTGAGCATCTAATATCCATTGATATTTTTGAGAATTCTCCACAACTGCGTCACCAATTATTTTTGATTTATGAGACCTTGGAATGTGTGATATATTCAAAGGATTCCCATTCCAATTCGCCGCATTCAGACTTGTAAGCACTTACAATAGTTTGTCCTAAAACAGGTTCTTTACTTGTCACAATTAAATCCTCATATAATTTAAGATATCCGGGAGATTTAAAACCATCTTCAATTTTCCAGATTAACAAGGTATCAAATGGATTGATATTATCAATTGAATCTAGTGGATTTTGGATATCGGGTATAATGGTTGTTTTTTGTTTCTCACACGCCGCACAAAGCAGGAGAAAAATACATAATAGTATAATTATATCTCTTGTCATATGTTATATACATCACCTCTCTTTTATCGTTTGATAAAATTTTCGAGCTTGAATATAGTCTATTTATCGATAACTTACCTTAAATCACCTTCGTTAGCAGAGTCAATATCTTTCCAAATCAAAATATAGTCATTATTTTCTGCCTTTC
Organism: uncultured Chitinophagales bacterium; assembly: GCA_938023075.1. Taxonomy (GTDB): domain Bacteria; phylum Bacteroidota; class Bacteroidia; order Chitinophagales; family JAHDHT01; genus CALHDG01. The sequence goes on along the minus strand of CALHDG010000102.1, from coordinate 35,074 downwards.
TGTTCATACATTATTTAAACGCCTTATAAATTTTCAATCACTTTAAAATCATTGAGAAATTAAAGAAACAACATCAAAAACCATCATACCAAAACATCAAACCCGATAATAATACTGCACCAAAGTTTCAAAACACCGATTAGCAGCAAAAGTTCGCAACATCGCTCGATTATTAGCCTCAGTACCGCCGAAATAGTTTTGGCAACCTAAGGCTTTTAGTTGATGTAGACCAGTTAAATGCAGGGCTTTGCCTAAACCTCGTTTTCGGTAAGTGGGTATTAAACCAAGGTAATTGATGGAGCCTTCTAAGATGTTGTTTTTAGGGTGTTCTTCGGTGCGTAAGTTTAATACGCCAATTGGGGTGTTTTCAAAATAGACCAAATGCATTAATGCTTCATTCCATAAATCACCGATTTCTTTTTGGTCTCTTTCATAATGGCTTTGAGGGGTATGTCCGGTTAAATCGACTTCCGGGTCTCCTTTTGAACACTCGAAATATATTTTTTGATAGCTTGCTAAATCAATTTCGTGGAAGGGTTTTAGGTCAAAAGAAAATTGTGGTTTGTTGAGTTGGGTTAAGTCGTTTTCAAAAACGTAATGAGTAAACTTGCGCGTAAATTGATTGTGCTCTAAAAACCAAATGGCTTGCTTGGTTTTTTCTGATTGGGTTACTATGATGGTCGAGTCGTTTTTCCGGCAATCTTCTATAAATGGTTTTCCGAGCTTTTGGGCGTACTCCTTTTCGTGGAGCTTGTTTGTAGTGCTGAACTCGTAGAGACTTATTACAATTTGCTCGTTGAATAGCATGCCTTTAATGCGGGCTACTTCTTGATTGTTGTTTAATAGTTGGTATTGGTACTGTTTCCCTTCTGTTGTTTTTTTGATTTCCATTTGTTATTGATTTACATAAAGTGGGGTGTTTTTATATATTTGATTTTTGGTAATCCCAAATTCTGGTTGCAAAAATTACGACTGCTATGGCAAAAGTTTTTTACGAAAGTTTGGCGGAGCGAAGTTGGCAAACTAGCCCTGATTGCAGTGGTTATGCTGCCCGAAGCGCAGGCAATGAAGCATAGCCGCAGCATTTGAACGGAAAGCAGGACTGCCTTTTTTGCAAGCCATTTCGTTTCGCTTCAAAAAGAAAATAATATCTAATGTGTCTATTCTCTGTCAGCAAAGCGATCTGATATCTCGCAGCAAAGCAATCTGACTTCTGTCATCTGCTAAGCTACACAATCATATGCCCACCGTCGGCAACATACACACTTCCCGTACAAAATTTTGAAGCATCGGATGCCAAAAAGAGCGCGATGCCGGTCATTTCATCGGGTTGCGCCATTCTGCCTAAAGGCAATTGACCAATAAAATTGTTTAAGATGCTTTCGTTTTGCCAGAGGGCAGCACTAAATTTGGTTTGTACTAAGCCGGGGCAAATGGTATTGCTTCTAATGCCTAAGGCACCCCACTCTTTTGCTTGACTTTTGCTCAACATAATTAAAGCGGCTTTGCTAACGCTATATAACGACATACCCGGCGAAGGTTTTAAGCCTTCAATAGAGGCAATGTGAATTATGGAGCCACCGCCTTGCTTTTTCATATGTGGAAAACACAAATTGCTGAGCGTCATACAGGCTTTTACGTTTACGTTCATCACCTTGTCAAACACCTGTTCAGTCATATCTGCTATGGGACCAAAAACCGGATTGGTCGCCGCGTTGTTAATTAAAATATCTACCCTGCCATAAGTGCTAATGGTTTGGTCAACCAGGTTGGTCAATTGACCAGCGTCGCCCACATGGCAGGCAATAGCAGTGGCTTCTAAACCTTGTTGTTTCAATTCATCGGCTACTTCGTTAACACTTTCTTGCTTGCGACTGCTGATCACTACTTTGGCTCCATAGGTTGCCAATATATGCGCCATACTTTTACCAATGCCTTTTGAAGCACCCGTTAAAATAGCAACCTTGTCAGTTAAATCAAATTGTTGTTTTAATGTATTGTTCATTTATATATAAATCAAAAATCTTCATTCGTTAATCAATATTTGATATTCAAGTCTATCACTACCCCGACCTTTTTCTTGCGAAAAAGCCCACCCCTTCACCTTGTGAAGGGGAATTAGTCCAGACATCATAAATATCTGTGGTAAGATAAGGATATAAAAAGATAAATTTAAAATTTATTGATAAGCATCTAATTCCATCAACTGCTTGGCAATTTTTTCATTCCAAATTTGTTGGTCGGCTTCGTCTAACCCATGATCGGTTTCGATATCATATAAAGTTTGCATATGCCGGAGCTCTAAAAAATATTCATCATAAATTTTTCCTAAATCTTCCATAGAATATTGGCAGGGGTTGTTGAGTTGGCGATAAGCCTTTCGCATTTTGCGCGCATAAATTTCGGTTAAATCAAAGTGCTTTTGTTCGTGTAATAATACTTCCGGATGTTTATTGGTTTTCGTCCAGCTTTTACTGCAGTTAAACTTGGCTTTAATATCGAAAGTAAATTGGTCACCGTCGCAAGAATAGGTTTGCTCAATTACCGAAACGGTTTGTGCCACAAAAACACTCCAAGGGCGCGGTTTCCCTTGAAAATCAGCCCATTGCAAGGGTTGGGTACTGCTCCAATAAATTTCATTGGATAAAGTATTCGACTTTTCATTCGATCCATTGACCATCCCTAATAGCAATAATATCCAAAAAACCAATCGCATATTTATACAACGAAGTTAATCAACCCATAGTTTATTGCTACATAAATTTACTAATATTGCAATTTAATTTAAAGCCGTTTACCTTTTTTAAGTGAAAAGTATTGCCAAAAAGTTAGTTCGTCATCGTTTTGTTGAGAAAGCCTATCATGCCATTCCTTTTAAAAAACAACTATTTACCGGCTTAAAAAATGCTGGACTAGTACCAGAAAATTGGCAGTGGTATTTACGTTTTAAAGGCGCCTTCGATATTGTTGCTCAATCGGGTGCCTCTTTTAAAATGCACAATCCCGGCTTTTTTATTGAAAACAATATTTTCTGGAAAGGCATAGACCATTGTTGGGAAAAAGAATCCTTAAATATTTGGCAACGTCTTGCTGCAAACGCTGATGTTATTTTTGATATTGGATCGAACACCGGCGTGTATGCATTGTTGGCGCAAGCTGTTAATCCTTCGGCACAGGTTTATGCCATTGAACCTTTGCCTCGCATTTATCAACTGCTCCAAAAAAACAATCAGCTCAATCAATTTAACCTTAACTGTATTAATTGTGCGCTCAGCGATTTTGACGGGGAAGCTACTTTTTACGATGTGAATACTTTATTGGGTGATGTTTCGTCGGCGAGCCTAGCTAAAAATTTTCAACAAAATCAAATTGAGTTGAAAGTGCCGGTACACCAATTGGCTACCTTAATTGAACAACATCAATTAACGAACATCGATTTACTTAAAATTGATGTGGAGACTTTTGAACCACAAGTTTTAAAAGGATTTCAACCTTATTTAGATCAATTTAAACCCACCATGCTGATAGAAGTTTTAGAAGATGACATTGGGCAACAAATAGAAGCGGCTGTTCAACATTTAGGCTATTTGTATTTTGATGTTGATGATGAACAAGGTTTGTTTCAACAAACCCATATTAAAAAAAGTAAGCATTTTAATTATCTGCTTTGTATGCCTGAAAAGGCAGAGTTGTTGTGTTTACTTTAATTTTTTTTGAAGCGAAAGGCTAGGGGTCGTAGAAAGTTTAGTCCCGCCATCCACTAAAATGCCGCACTCCGTTGGCGGCATAACCGCTAGTGCTCTATCTAAATGTCTTTATGAATATTGATTGTATTTTATTTATACATTAAAAATAACTCGATACTCGTTATTCATTAAATGGTCTACCAAAAAATATCGAACACCGAACACCCAATTTTGAATGACGAATTTTTCCATTCGAAAAACAACTTTAGCCGCTAAACAACTCAATGCACTTTAGTGCTGTTAGCTTGGAAATCGGGGCTATAATTCTGAGGGCACTCCCATCTAGCCACTTTGTCTATCCCTCCCAATCGGAATCTTTCCATTTCCTATCACCTTCAAAGCCTCTAAGCTACATCCATATCTCCCAAAAAAGGATATTGTTGACGAAACTGCCTCATTGGTTTTTTCTCGAGTGTAATGGTATGCACAAAAGGGCTATCGGCAATACGCAGCATCGCATTTCCCTTAAAATCGTTAACGGCACTGTTTCCATTATAGGCATTGTCTTTTCCATCTTTCCCAATTCGGTTAACGCCTACTGTATAGCATTGGTTTTCTATTGCCCTCGCTTGAAGTAAGTTGGTCCAGGCATCTATGCGGGGTGTGGGCCAATTGGCTACGTAAATCAATAGATCGAAGTCTGTTGTATTTCTTGCCCATTCTGGAAAACGAAGATCATAACAAATAAGCGGACAAATATTCCAGCCCATATAATTTTTTATAATTAATCGTTCTGCTCCTGCTGTATAACATTGATGTTCTCCTGCCAGTGTAAACAAGTGCTTTTTGTCGTAAAATTGAGGTACACCGTTTGGTGGCATCCAAATTAAACGGTTATAATAGTTATCTTTTTCTTTAACAATAATACTACCTACAATAGCTGCATTAAGGCGAGCTGCCCAGCCACTCATCCATTTGGCAGTTATTCCGTTCGGTTTTTCTGCCAGTTTTTTTGGCTGCATACTAAAGCCTGTACTAAACATTTCGGGTAATACCACTACATTAGTCGGCATCGAAATCTTTTTTAACAGCAAGCCTATTTGTTTGCGGTTAGCTTTTGGGTTTTGCCAAACTAAATCAGTTTGTACTAAGGTTACGTTTAAATGTTGCATAATAATTCTGCTGCTTTTTTCAACACTTTTTTCTGTTTCGCAAAACAAAAACGAATTACTTTATGATCTTGTTTCGTCTGATAAAAAGAAGATATAGGTATAGCCGCTACCCCATGCTTTTTGGTGAGTTTTACACAAAAATCAAAATCATTTTCTTGAGTAATGTTTTGGTAAGATGCTAATTGAAAATAACTGCCCTTGCAAGGCAACAACTCAAATTTAGATTTACTGAGGGCTTTGGCAAAATAATCACGCTTTTCCTGATAAATGTTTTTCAGATTCAGATAATGTTCTTCTTCATTTAAGAAATCAGCTAATGCCATTTGAATAGGTGTATTTACTGAAAAGACTTGAAATTGATGAATTTTTCTGATTTCTTTAGTTAAAGCCTCAGGTGCAAAACAATAGCCAATTTTCCAGCCGGTGCAATTATAAGTTTTCCCAAAAGAATAAACAACCACACTTTTGCTTTGCAAGTTCGGATAATTCATTACACTTTCGTGCTGCGCACCATCGTAAATTAAATGTTCATACACTTCATCGCTCAATACAATAATATCACGTCCGGCAATTATCTTGTCCAATTCTTGTAAATCCTCTTTGCTTAAAATTGACCCTGATGGATTATGCGGATTATTAATTATGATCATTTTTGTTCGACCATTAATAAACATCTTCATTTGATCCCAATCAATAGAATACTCAGGTAAGGTTAAATCAAAAAATTTCGGTCGCCCGCCAGCAAGTACTACCGATGGTGCATAAGAATCATATGCCGGTTGAAGTATAATTACCTCATCATCTTCTTTTACCAAAGCCATAATGGTTGCATTAATGGCTTGCGTTCCTCCCGAAGTAATGGTTACTTCAGTTTCAGGATTATACTTTATGCCATACAGTTTTTTGGCTTTGGCAACCAGCTGTTCTCTTAAATAAGGTAAACCAGCCATCGGAGCATATTGATTAAAGCCTTTCCGCATATATTGCGCAACTAAGCTAACCAATGCCCTAGGAGCTTTCTCATCAGGAAAACCTTGAGATAAATTAATGGCATCGTGTTTATTTGCCAATGCCGACATGGTGGTAAATATTGTAGTTCCCTGATGAGGCAATTTAGAGCTTATATATGATGGAAATTCTGGCATAATCAATTGCAATGATAACGATTAAGCATTTAATATCATAATACCCATTTGATTATAAAGAACAGCTATAAAAGTTATTTTTAACTTGTAACTTTATAAACAAAATAATACCTTTCAATATGTTTACACAATATTACTATTCAAACAATATCTATGGTGAAAAGTTAGATTACTTTTTGTCAAAAGGCTGGTTTCGTTCCGGTCAAGGCGTAAATTCTGCCAATATCATAAACTTTGGAGGCAAGTTATATTCTCCGGTTCGTGTTCGATTATCTTTATTAGATTATCAGTTTAAAAAAAGGTTACGCAAACTCATTAATAAAAATAATCAATTTACAACCATCTGTCGAAAATCATTTTTTAGTACGGAAAAAGAAAATCTGTATCAACAATTTCGACAAAAGTATCATCAACAGGTACCGGTAAGTTTAAAAAGATATCTACAAGATGACTTTCAAAACTCGGTTTTTAATACCTATGAAATTGCTGTTTATGATCAAAAAAAGTTAATTGCCGTTAGTTTTTTTGATGTTGGTTTAAAAAGCATTGCCAGTATTTTAGGTGTATACGACGAATCTTATGCTGCTTATAGTTTGGGCTTTTATACCATGTTGGCAGAAATTGATTATAGCAGAAAAAACCGGTTCCAATATTATTACCCTGGTTACGTTGTACCTGGCTTTCCAAAATTTGATTACAAGTTACGTATAGGCAAAGTTAATTATTATGAACCTGCCAAAGATGCCTGGCTACCCTTTGATGAATTGAAAACGGACGAGTTGCCGGCTTTGGTCATCGAAAAAAAACTAACCAATTTATCAAAGTTAATGACAGGCAGTAATATCAACCACCAAATTATGTATTATCCATATTTAGATAAAGGTTTCATTAATTATATTGATGAGCAAAGCGAGCTGGCAAATCCTTTATTTATTAAAATTTTTCATGAACAAAAGCATCAAAACCTGGCTATAGAATATAATTATGAAAAAAACTGCTATCAGTTAGGAAGTTTTATAGGTTTTGAACATCCAATTGAAGGACATCCATTCTACACCTCTCATCTAAACTATGAAACATTTGAAAGTTGCTTAATAAAATCTGACATAATATTTGAGAATAGTGATATCAACCTGTTTTTTTATACATTACAAAATTATCAATAACCTTACTTGTCAAACTCATCTAAACAATAAAGTGGTTTACACACTTTTCAATTTATTTTTTTGAAGTAAAAACATTTGAGCTTTATATCAACACGCCACCCGCTTTCCGTAAACCTATATACTTCGTGGGCTCAAATTCTGAAGCATTATGATAGCCGCTAAACACCCCAATTCTATCTAAGTGTCTTTCATATTTATACATTAACAATCAATCAATATACCATATTTGTTAATCGATTTTCATTAAATAAGCATCCAAAAAAGATATCGAATGTCGAACACCGATTGTTGAATGCTGAATTTTTCGATTCATAAAAGAACACTTAGGAACGATAAAAAAATAAATTTACCATCTGACTTTACCATTTTCCGATATACTTCTTCGAAAAGCCTCGTCTTAGACCCACTAAGCCTACGTTTTTAAACTTGTCTATCAAAAAATGACTTTATCAGAGTTGATAAATTTATTTTCTCATCGTTCCTTAGTGGCTAAATAACCCTATGATGTCATCCACTGTTTAGCAACCAAATACGGAAAGAACCTGAAAAACTAACCCCGATTGCCAAGCCAACACCACTAAAGTGTTTTTTATTCGTACTCTTCATAATCATCATCTTCATCCATATTAAACATCGACCCAAATAAATCTTTAAATTGATAACCGGCTCGTATTAAATTTTTGCCCACTAAAGAATATTCGGCTAAACCGTGCAATAAAAACTCCATCAACAACAACTTTTCTTCCGCACTTTTTTTGCCTTGATATTGATCGACTATTTCTGCCAAACCCGGTATTAAAAATAAGGTATTCTTATATTCTTTATTCGATATGTCATTATAAAAATCCAATGTATTATCTTGGGCAAACCAATCAATTATTTTTTGATATGGGTTGGCTTCCTTTCTTTTTTTAAAAGATTCCGGATCGGGAAAATAGTTGGTAAATTGCTTTCGCACCGCTTTACCAATTAGTTGAATAGCTACCAGAAAAGGTCCTTCTTGCTCTCCTTCATATACCAATTCAATTTTACCGGTAATTGAAGGCACTACCCCACTTAAATCAGAAATTCGGGCAGTTGTTTTTTTCTCTTGATTGATTAAACTTCTTCTTTCTGCAGTAGAAAATAAATTTTCACGAGCAGTAATTGTTAGTCTTGCCGATACGCCACTTTTTTCATCTACATATTCGCTTTCGCGTGCTACAAAAGCAATCTCTTCTGTTAAATCTTCAATCAGTTCTGGTACATTAATTTTGGTTTTTTGGCTTTCGTTAAGCCGGGCTTCTTGTAAACTAATTTGTTTACTCAACTCAATAGTAGATGGATAGTGTGTCAATATCTGACTTTCTATTCTATCTTTCAACGGGGTAACAATGCTGCCTCTATTGGTATAATCTTCTGGGTTTGCTGTAAACACAAATTGAATATCTAAGGGTAAGCGTAAATTAAATCCTCTTATTTGTATATCGCCCTCTTGTAAAATATTAAATAACGCCACCTGAATACGCGGTTGTAAATCGGGCAATTCATTAATTACAAATATGGAACGATGCGAACGTGGCACCAAGCCAAAATGAATAACCCGTTCATCTGCGTACGACAACCTCATATTAGCTGCTTTTATGGGATCTACATCTCCAATTAAGTCGGCTACCGAAACATCGGGTGTTGCCAGTTTTTCTACATATCTTTCATTTCGATGCACCCAACTAATTGGGGTATCCTCCGCTTTTTCAGCAAGTTGATCTTTGGCAAAACGCGAAATCGGTTGAAAAGGATCATCATTTAATTCAGAGCCTGCCACTATGGGGATATACTCATCTAACAAATGTACCATCATTCGTGCAATACGGGTTTTGGCTTGCCCTCTTAAACCAAGCAGTAAAATATTGTGTTGGCTTAATATAGCTCGCTCAATATCAGGTAAAACCGTATTATTGAAACCAACTATGCCTTCAAATACCGTTTGTTTATTGGTTAATCGGTCAATTAAATTGTCTCGTAATTCTGTTTTAATACTTTTTGATTGCCAGCCACTTGCTTTTAATTGTGCCAGCGTTTCAATTTTATTGTAGTTCATTTAAAGGTAAAGATGCGCAATTAAATTACAAAATGACGAAAAAATTAGATAACTTTTTAATGAAGCATTTACTGTTTACAAAAAAATACGAATATGGCAAAGTATTTGTTTAGTAAAATATACACTCCCCTTCGCTTGTTAAAATTTCTACAAAAGTAATGAGACGTTTTGCCATAGGAGATATTCACGGTAAATATATAGCTTTAGAACAATGTTTAGAAAGATCAGGTTTTAAAAACGAAGAAGACCGATTGATTTGTTTGGGCGATATTGCCGATAGAGGTGATTATGTACCTCAATGCATTGAGCGATTAAAACATGTTAAAAATTTAATACATGTGCTAGGTAACCACGATTTATGGTTGCGAGATTGGTTACAGCATAATTATATAGCCGAAGGATGGTTAAATAAGGGAGGAAACCAATCAATTGAAGCTTATTTAAAATGTAGAAATTTGATAAATAAGCATGCAGATTTTTTATATCGTGGAAAAGTTTTTTATGTAGATGAGCTAGACCGTTTGTTTGTACACGCCGGTTTTAACGTACATAAAAGTTTAAAAGAAAACAATGTAGATGACCTTGTGTTTTCAAAAAAAATGTGGCACGCCTTGCAGAAGGAAGAATTACGGTCGGTATCATATCGTTTAGAAAATGGTGCTGAAACTAAAAACCAACCAGTTTTTATAGGGCATATTCAAACTTCTAGAAAACATCCTGATTTAAAACCGGTTTGCAGAGGTAATGTTTGGAATTTGGACCAGGGTGCCGGTAGAAATGGAAAGTTGACTATTATGAATGTGGATACGCAGGAGTATTGGCAATCAGATAGGGTAAACACACTTTCAATATGAAAAGCTGCTTATGTTGTAAATTCCATTTTTAAATTATACATTGCAAAACTCCATATATCCGTCCATTCGTTAATTAATTGATTGGTAGATTTTCCACTACCATGCCCGGCATTGCTATCTATTCTAATAATTACAGGAGCTTCACCTATTTGATATTCTTGTAAAGTAGAAATATATTTATAAGAATGCGCCGGCACTACTCTATCATCGTGGTCGGCTGTTAAAACTAAAGTAGCCGGATATTTTTTAGCTTCAATATTATGTAAGGGGGAATATTTAATCAGATATTTAAATTGTTCTTCAACTTCGCTGCTTCCATATTCTACTGTCCATGCTCTGCCAATGGTAAATTTATGGTAGCGTAACATATCCATAACACCAACCATGGGTAGTGCTACTTTAAACAAATCTGGTCGTTGGTTTAAAACAGCACCAACTAACAAGCCACCGTTACTTCTGCCAGAAACTGCCAATTTATCAGCATTGGTATAATTTTTTTCTATTAAATATTCCGCAGCGGCAATAAAGTCATCAAAAACGTTTTGCTTTTTTTCCAACATACCTGCCTGATGCCAATCTTTACCATATTCACCACCACCTCGTATATTGGCTACGGCGTAAATACCGCCCTGTTCTAAAAAAAATTGTTTTGATACATCAAATGAAGGCAAATTAGGGTTTTTAAAACCACCGTATCCGTATAAAAGTGTAGGGGTGTTTCCATCTAAACTAATTCCTTTTTTATGGGTGATAAACATGGGTATTTGAGTGCCGTCATTACTAGTATAAAAAACACGGTTGCTTACATAGTTATCTCGTTTAATGTCAATTTTAGTATTGTCATGTACAGTAAGTTCTTCCGACTCAATATTATATTTGTATATGGTTGGAGAATAAATGTAGGATTCAAATTTTAAAAATACATCAGAATCATTCCAATTAGATAAAATCATATCTTTAATTGATCCTTTTTCAGGAATGGGGATGGTGTTTATGAATTTTCCATTTTCATCATACACTTCTAAAACAGATTCTAAATGTTTTAGGTATTGAATTATATATTTACCACCGGCAGAATATGCCCAATAAATGCAGTATTCTTTTTCAGGCACTAATTCTTCCCAAAATTCCGGATCTAACTTGTCAAAATAAATTTTAACTAGTTTATAATTAGGCGCTTTAAAGTTAGTGTGTACTGTTATGCTTTCATTATTGTTGCTTAGTATCTGAAAATCGTAGCCTTTTTTAGTAAATATGGAAATAAATGGTTCTTTTTTGGTACTTACTTTACGGTAAGAAACATTGTACCCATGCGTACCCTGAAAATTGAATAAAAATAAAAATTGATCATCAGAAGATACCCCTACTGCCGAACCAATTGCTGAGCCGTCTTTATCTTCATAAATTAATACATCTTCATTTGAAGAGCTCCCAATTTTATGATAATAAACCTTACTATATGTTTTTTGATTAGGTGTATCGGGTTGTTGATTTGAAAAACTACTGTAAAAAAAGCCATCGCGGTACCACGAAATTGGCGAAAATTTTATCCAACTAATATGGTCAGGCAGGTGTTGACCGGTTTTTAAATCAATTACAAAAAATTCTAACCAATCCGAGCCACATTTTGATACAGAATAAGCCAAATACTTACCATCATCCGAAGGAAACAAGCGAGCAATAGAAGCTGTACCATCATCAGAAAGTTTTTTAGCATCAATTAACAGTTGATAGGTGCTTTCTCCTTTACGTTTAATGTAGCAAGAATCTTGTTCTTCTAAACCATTATTTCTCAGTTCGAAAACATTACCTGCCATTTTAATCGGTATTGTTACTTTCTTATAATTCCATAACTCAGTTAAACGTTTTTTAATATTTGACCGGTAATGGATACTTGAAATGAAATTTTCTGTGAGTTGGTTTTGTAATTTCACCCAATTTTTTGTTTCGGAAGAAGACGAATCTTCTAACCACCGGTAAGGGTCTTTTATCTTGACACCAAAATAATCATCTGATTTCTCTGATTTTTTGGTAATAGGATATTTAAATTTTACTCCATTTTTCATCAGTTACTAAACTTCGAATTAAAAATTGTATAATTTGGCATTAGTAATTTGTTTTCAAAGGTAGCATAACCATTTTTTAATATGGCTATTTCATTTGAAAACTGAAAAATTATATAAGTTAAAAAAAAATTATGCATAGTATAATATTGAGTTTTTTTATGATAATAGGATACTTGTGTAACCCATAAAACATTGATAAACATCAAATTGTAAAAAAAAAGACCGTAAAAATAGACTTATTTAGTCAAATTTTCAATGATTAGCTGTACAAAAAGTAATTTTATTGTAAATTTTTGCGCTCTACTTTTAGCCCAACAAAACAACTACAAAAAATGAAAAGACTTAAAAAAGGTATTTTTCCATTAATTATAGGTATTCATATTGTACTTCGCTTGGTATTTTCTGATACATTTACCAACGACGAAATTATAACAGATGCCTCTAATATGATGCCAAATGAACTTATTGGGGAAAAACAAGCAGAAAATAATAAATTTTCTGAAGAAAAAGCTGATTTTGCAAGTTTAGAAGTTCGCTAATGCTATTTTAACATTTTACTTTTTTAATTGCTAAAATTGAGTTAATAATTGCTAATCATCTATTTACAATTCGATTCAATGAATAATATACTATTAAATTTAAGTCTAATCCGTTGGTTTTTACTTAAGCATTATTAAGTTTGCACAAACTTAACTAAATTTAATGCCAATAGACCACAAGCAAATTTAATTTGAAAAAACTATATTCTTTAATTGCAATACTGATTATTGCTAATGGCTATGTTAAAGCCAACCATCTAATAGGGGGTGAGTTATCTTATAAGTGCGAGAGCGGTAACAACTATTTGATAGAATTATCCATTTACAGAGATTGTAATTGTACGATGTGTGCCGATTTTGATGACCCGGCAACAATCACCATTTTTGGTGGAAATAATAACTTTTTAAGAAGTGAAGAATTGAATTTAACCGGCAGAAAGAGAATAAGTCCGAATATTGAAGGATTATGTTTAGAGACTGTGCCAGATGTATGTGTCGAAAAAGCCTTAGGGTATAGAAAAAACATAACCTTACCTCCTTCTGATTCTGGTTATCGATTAGTGTATCAGCGTTGTTGCCGTAATAATACCATTAACAACATTACTCAACCAGGCGATACCGGTTCAACTTATGAAGTAGTTATACCACCTAGCGGTGTAGCCATTTGCAATAATTCTCCGGTTTTCGATAATTTTCCACCTATTGTAATTTGTGCGGGTTTTCCTTTAGAGTTTGATAATTCTGCCACTGATTTAGACGGAGATTCGTTAGTTTATGAATTGTGTACGCCTTACAGAGGAGCCAACCCGCAAGACCCACAACCAATTGTTGCTTCAAAGCCACCCTATCAGCCTATTACATGGGAGGAGGGTTTCGGTGAAGATGATCAGATAGGAGGAAATATGTTTCCCCTAAATATAGATCCTGTGTCTGGCAAGCTAACCGGTTTTCCTGATATGGTTGGGCAATTTGTGGTAGGCATTTGTGTAAAAGAATTTAGAAATAATCAATTGCTTAGCACCTCAGTAAGAGATTTTCAATTTAATATTTCTGATTGTGGCATTGTAAAAGCCAATGTAAAATCAGACGATATAACACAGGAAGGTATTTTTATCATCAAAGATTGTGAAGGCTTTGATGTACAATTTGAGAATGAAAGTGTCGGAGCCGACTCTTATTATTGGGATTTTGGCGACCCGGCTTCTCCATACAATACCTCTACTTTAAAAGATCCTATTCACGAATATCCAGATACGGGTGTTTATACTATTATGCTGGTAGCCGATCCTGATTTTGAATGCAGTGACACTGCTATTGTTGAGTTGAGTTTGTATCCAACTCTAATACCACAATTTAGGTACGATGCCAATTGTTTTACCACGCCCGTTCAGTTTACCGATATTAGTACTTCAGATTATGGAATAGTAACCGAATGGATATGGGATTTTGGAGATGATTCGCTATCCATATCTAATGAAACCAATCCCACAAAAAAATATGATAAACCGGGTAGGTATAATGTTACCTTAAGTATTAAAACCGAATTGGGTTGTGTAGCAGTTCATAATGAAAGTATTGATTTGAAAGCCACGCCAGAATCGAACTATGGCAATACGGCTTTATGTTTAGATGCACAGCCTGTTGAGTTTTCCGATTCATCTGATATTGATATAGGCGGCATAGAAAATTGGAACTGGGTTTTGTACAATGCCGATAGTACCATTTCTAAAATATATACCGATAAAAATATAGAACATGAATTTCCGGAACCAGGAGACTATAATGTTTATTTGGAAGTAACCGCAAATAATGGTTGTAAAGCCGTTAAAACTGAATCGATTACTATATATGAAGAGATTGAATTGAATGTTGGCGAAGACCACAATATTTGTATGGGTGATTCGGTAAAGCTAAGCAGTGCGGTTAATATTCCGGTTAGCTATAGTTGGCTATCTACGGATACTACAAAAATAAGCCGTTTAGATATTGAAAATCCAACAGTTTTTCCTGAAGAAACCACTACTTATACCCTATATGTACAAGATCCTAATGGCTGTGTAGCACAAGATAAAGTTGATGTTCATGTAAGACCATCTCCTACGTTAGAGATGGGTGAAGACTTGATGGCTTGTGAAGCCGATAACATCAACTTAAATATTATAGCTGAAGCTGCTTATGGAAATACCAATACGTTACAATATAGATGGCAACCGAACGATTATTTATCTTCATTGGTTATAGTCAATCCAACCGTTGTTCCTTTTGAAACGGCTACTTATATTTTAAAAGTAATTGATACAACTTATGGTTGCGAGATAATCGATTCTTTAATAATTGAAGTTGAAGAACCGATAGAAGCCATTGTAAGTAGCGATACTTTAGTTTGCAAAAACACACCGTTTCAGCTAAACGCCTCTGGCGGTGATTTTTATAATTGGTCGCCTAACTTAGGGTTTGATACGGATGCTTCTAAACCGGTTATCATTTTATCTGACGACGAAATTTTTACAGTTGAAATCTCTAATCATTGTTATACCACTATTGCTGAAATTGATGTGGAGGTAAAAGAATTACCTTGGGTAGATGCCGGTTGGAACTTTGATATTGATATTGGTGATATTATTCAATTTAATGGAGAAATTGATACTTTTGGGGTTACCGAATATTTTTGGACACCACAAATTGACTTAATCGGCAGCACCAATAACTTAACACCTGCTGCACAGCCTTTACGTGATATGACCTATCAATTAATTGCCATTGCTGATAACGGATGTACGGCTTCAGATTCATTAATGGTAACCGTTGATCAAAAGTTTAACCTATGGATACCCACAGCTTTTACCCCAAATAACGATGGTATAAATGATGGTATTGGAATTGCTACTAGAGGAGTGAAAGATTTGGACGTGTTTAGAATTTACAACCGTTGGGGCGAAAAAGTATATGAAACCAATAACGTTGAAAGTTCTTGGGATGGCACCTATAATGGCGTTCCACAAGATGCTGGGGTATATATGTTTTATGCAGTTGGTATCACCTATTTTGATGAACCTTTTTATGAAAAAGGAAACATTACGCTGTTAAGATAATTGAATACCTCAATTCAGTAATAGCAATTTTTTAAGCGTACTACTTACCAACTTTACCACTTTTCAATTTTATTTTTTCACTTTTTAAATTTATAGATTTATAAAAAATTTGGATAAATGATTTTTTTCGACTATATTTAAATGTCATTCCAAAGCGTTTTGTTAAACTTCAAATTTTTTAAGATGGAACGAAACAGCAAAAGACCAGATAGTTATTGCCCAAACAGTTGGGGTAGAGAATACTACAACAACGTAAGAGTAACTGCGATTGTTGATGAACAAATTGACATTAATAACCATAAAAAAGAACGAACGTTTATTAGAAAATTTGTGTCTAAAAACATTATAGGTGCCCGGCTAGGTAAGCACCATCCTTATCAAAAATGATTAATTCATTTTATTAGATCATTACATTTTTATTTCTAAGTATAGTGGACAATGGTCAGAATGCTTTATCTCAGGTAAAATACTTGCTTGGCTTAGATGCTTTTGCATTGCTGAACTCGTTATGAAGTAATCGATTCTCCAACCTTTGTTATTGGCTCGTGCGTTTGCTCTAAAACTCCACCAACTATAGTGATGTGGGTCTTCATTAAAATGCCTGAAAACATCTGTAAAACCGGCTTCTAAATATTTAGTCATCCATGCCCGTTCTTCTGGCAAAAAGCCCGACGATTTTTTATTGGATTTTGGATTATGAATATCTATTTCGTGATGAGCGATGTTATGATCGCCACAAATAATTAAATTCTTATATTGTTCTTTCAACTTTTTAGCATAAGGTAAAAAGGCTTTTAAAAACTTCATTTTTATGGCTTGTCTTTCTTCACCCGAGCTGCCCGACGGAAAATAAACGTTGACCAAGGCAAATTTTTTAAAAACCATTAAAATTGATCTACCCTCGCTGTCAAACAACTTTTTGCCCATCCCATAAATCACTTCTTCCGGTTTGGTTTTGGTAAATATAGCTACACTGCTATAGCCTTTTTTTTGGGCACTAAACCAATAATGATGATAGCCCAATGCTTCAAGCCAAGTGTTGTCTACTTGTTCTTTGTGCGCCTTGGTTTCTTGTAAACAATAGATGTCGAAATTGGTTTCTTTTACCCATTGATCGAAACCTTTTTTTAAGGCAGCTCTTATACCGTTTACGTTGTATGAAATTAGTTGTATTTTTTTCATTGGCTTTATTGAAGGCTCAAAATAGGTAGAAGTTTTAAGAGCATCAAAAAAAAATGAGTACGCCATTTTTGATAAGATAAAATATAAACTTATAGCAATAGCTTAGTTGAACTTTTAATTGGTAAGGTTATTGAAGCCGGGTGAAGTTGGATTTTTAGCCCCGATAGGAGCGGTTATGCCATTTGCAGGATGGATTTGCAGCGTTTGCAAAATGGCATTTGAGTGGATAGCGGGCTGCGCCTTTCTAAATTGTTTGCTGGTTTCGCTTCTAAAAAAAAGTACTATGTGCATTTTAATAGAAACATTAGATATTAAAATATGCAAAGTTAGCCGGACTAATTCGCCTTAAAGTGTTGAAGAGCCTGTACCGACACATCGGTAGGTGGGCTTTATCAAAGAAAAAGGTCGGGGTAGTTTAAAAAATTTATAAAGTACTTTTCAATACGTCTCATTAGATTTGTAGTAGAACCAAAAAAAATTAAGCATCCATCAATTATAAATTAAATCGTTCAGCCTATTTTGAAATATGAAAACCGCAAGCTAATTTTGCTGGCATGGATATCGCTATGAAAAGAGTATTATTAAAACTAAGTGGAGAATCGTTAATGGGCGATCAGCAATATGGTATTGACCCCGAGGCTGCCAAACTATACGCAAACGAGGTAAAATCAATTGCTGATGAAGGGTTAGAAATTGCCATTGTAATTGGGGGAGGTAATATTTTTAGAGGCTTAAATGCCGAAAAAAGTGGGATTGACAGAGTTCAGGGAGATTATATGGGTATGTTAGCTACGTTGATTAACGGCATGGCTTTGCAAAACGCAATTGAACAGTTAAACATTCCTACCCGCTTAATGAGTGCTATTGAGATGAATAAAATTTCGGAACCGTATATTAGAAGAAAAGCGATTCGTCATTTAGAAAAAGGGAGGGTTGTTATTTTTGGAGCGGGTACTGGTAATCCTTATTTTACTACAGATACTGCTGCTGCATTGCGTGCAACTGAAATTGGTGCTGATGTTTTATTAAAAGGTACACGGGTTGATGGCGTGTATTCTGCCGATCCGGAAAAAGACAAAAACGCAGAGCGGTATGAAACCATTAATTTTGAAACCATTTTAGAAAATTCATTAAAAGTAATGGACTTAACTGCCTTTACGATGTGTAAAGAAAACAAGTTACCCATTATTGTTTTTGATATAAATAAACCTGGCAACTTATTAAAAGTAGTAAAAGGAGAAAAAATTGGTACATTAGTGCAGTAATTGTTAAACCATATTCAATAAAAACCATGACAGAAGAAGTACAATTAGTAATAGATATGCTTAAAGATTCCTTTGATAAATCTATGGAGCATTTGGTAGATTCCCTTTCAAAAATTAGAACGGGTAAAGCAACACCCGCCATGTTTAACAATGTATATGCAGAATATTATGGGGCACGTTCGCCCTTAAATCAATTGGCAAGTATTAGCAGTATGGATGCCAAAACTATTGTAATTAAGCCTTTCGACAAGGGTGCTTTAGTAGAAATTGAAAAAGGCATTTTTGCAGCGAACCTTGGAGTAACCCCACAAAACGATGGAGAAACTATTTTAATTTCGTTGCCACCGCTAACCGAAGAACGTAGAAAAGAATACGTAAAAAAAGCCAAAGCAGAAGGTGAAGACACTAAAGTATCTTTACGGAATGCCCGGCGGGAAGCACACGATGAGATTAAAAAATTAGAAAAGGATGTAATTACAGAAGACCTCTCGAAACAAGTGAACGCCAAAATTGACGATTTGACCAAAGATTATGGCACCAAAATAGATAAACTGATTAAAGCGAAGGAAGAAGAGATTATGACCATCTAAAGGTGTCTGTAATACCAAACAGGCGATTAGGTTAAGAATACAAGCAAAATTGAATAGTAAATTTTTTATAAGAACATTCATAAGCAACAAGAATTGATATATGTTTTTCAATTCACTTGATTTTGCTGTTTTCTTACCCATTGTTTTTACATTTTATTGGCTCATCAATAGTAAAAACCTTCAAATACAAAACGCTTTTATTGTAATTGCCAGCTATGTATTTTACAGTTGGTGGGATTGGCGATTTCTTGCCCTTATATTAACTAGTACGATGGTTGATTATGCAGTTGGTCGAACATTATACAACGAAAATAATCATACTAAAAGAAAGGCATTATTGTGGTGTAGCATATTGGTCAATATTGGAATTTTAGCCGTTTTTAAGTATTACAATTTTTTTGTAGAGAATTTTACCGCAGCCTTTTCAATTTTCGGAACAAGCATGCAGCCCAATACTTTAAACATTATACTACCTGTTGGCATTAGTTTTTATACTTTTCAAACACTAAGCTACACCATTGATGTATACAACAGAAAATTACAACCCACTCAAAATTTTATTGCCTTTGCGGCATTTGTAAGTTTTTTTCCACAGTTGGTTGCCGGACCAATTGAAAGAGCCACCCATTTATTGCCACAATTTTTGGCTAAGCGATCTTTTAATTATGCTTTGGCGGTAGACGGCTTACGCCAAATGCTTTGGGGATTATTTAAAAAAGTAGTTATTGCAGATAATTGCGCCATTTATGTGAATCAAATTTTTGAAAACACAGCTGATTACTCTGGAGGTACTTTATTAGTCGGAGCTTTGTTTTTTACCCTTCAAATTTATGGTGATTTTTCAGGTTATTCTGATATGGCTATTGGAACGGCAAAATTGTTTGGCTTTAATCTTAAGCAAAACTTTAATTTCCCGTTCTTTTCAAGAAACATGGCTGAATTTTGGCGGCGGTGGCATATTTCATTATCTACCTGGTTTAGAGATTATGTATTTATACCGCTTGGTGGAAGTAAGCAAAGCAAAGCGAATACCATTCGAAATATTTTTATCGTTTTTATAGTGAGTGGTTTTTGGCATGGCGCAAACTGGACTTTTATCATCTGGGGAGGCTTACATGCCCTTTATTATGTACCCTTATTGATGTATAAAAAACACCTTAAGCAACCGCACGTTGTTGCCTATGGAAGATATTTACCATCAATTAAAGAAGGTGTTCAAATACTAAGCACTTTTGCTTTAACGGTGTTGGCTTTCATTTTTTTTAGAGCAGAAAATTTAACGCATGCTTCACAATACATATGTAATATTTTTACTAAGCCATTTTTAGGCTTAGCACAATTTAACGATGTTGTTCATTTTAAAATTACTGCTGTATTAATAGTGGTTTTTATAATAGCAGAATGGTTGGGTAGAGAAGGACAACACGCCTTAGATGGATTAGGAAAGGTAGGTAATCAACCAATTCGGTATTGTGTTTATTATTTGATTATTGCCATTGTGCTGTTGTTTGGTAAAAAGGAGGAAGCATTTATTTATTTTCAGTTTTAAATACGTTACTTCGTTAAGTGAAAAAATTTATCAATCAACTATTCATTTTTTTTGCCATACCCATATTGCTGATCAGTTTGTTAGCAGCCATCTTCATTTATTATATCAGTTTGTTGTCGGTTAATTGTTCACTTCCAATTCATATTACAGAAATTTATGTAGGAGATTCGCATATAAAAAAGGCTATAAACGATTCTTTGTTAACCAATGGTAAAAATTTGGGCTGTAGTGCCGAAACCTATTACTTTTCTTACCATAAAATAAAAAGAATATTAGCGGCTAACGATCATATTGAAAAAATTTATTTAGGATTTAGCTATCACAACCTCTCATCTTACTTTAATAATTTTATATACGGAAAGGGAGCGCATGCATTGACTTCCAAATATTTTTATATGTTACCGCTTAACCAAAAACTACAATTGTTGCGTTGGAACTTAGCTCACCCACGCACATTTTTTAAAAGTATAGTAAAGGCGGGTATGCATTCAGTTAAATACCAACCTGATTTTGAGTTTCTTGGTGGCTACGATAATACTTTTGTCTATTTAAAAGCAGATACACTTTCTATAAACAAACGAATACAACATCAATATTTTAATGAACAGAAACCACGGGAATTTTCTATGTTCAATATTCAATATCTAAAAAAAATCATCAGCTTATGTGAGGCAAAAAACGTTGAGCTAACTGTAATAAAAACTCCTTCGAATGATCTTTACAATGTGCAAATTCCAATTAGTTATTTAAATAAGTACAAAAAAATTTTATACGAAAACAAACTCACACAAATAGATTTGAACTCCTTTGCATTAACTGATGATTGTTTTACACCCGATGGCGATCACCTTACCAAAAAAGGTGCGATGTTAACAACTCGTAACCTAATTAAGCTACAAACAGCAATTATACCTTGAACTTTCTTGTGTTTAAATACAGATTTATTTAAAATTAAAACAATGTTTTTACTAATTTTCTTATTGTAATTACTACCTTTATATTAGATAATTTAAGGCATATGCAACAATATACTCTCAATGTAAATGGTAAACCCTACCAAGTAACGGCAGATGAAGATACGCCCATTTTATGGGTATTAAGAGATGAACTAAATTTAACCGGCACCAAATACGGTTGTGGGATAGCGCAATGTGGAGCCTGCACTATTCACGTAGATGGTAATGCTTTACGAGCTTGTATTATGCCGGTTTCTGCAATTGGTGATAAAGCGATTACTACTATTGAAGGACTTTCGGAAGATGGTAGCCACCCGGTGCAGCAAGCTTGGGTAAAGCACGATGTACCGCAATGTGGCTATTGCCAAAGTGGGCAAATAATGACAGCCGCTGCTTTTCTTAAAAAAAATCCACAACCCAGCGAAGAAGAAATAAAAGGCGCGATGCATGGGAACATTTGCCGCTGCGGTACTTACAACCGCATTAACGCAGCCGTTAAAACAGCATCCGAAAAATAAGTTCTATCCACTTAAATATGCAGTAATGAAATTAGTAGATAACAATATAAATAGACGATCTTTTTTTAAGAAAACCGCTTTAACCGGTTCTGGTTTGATATTGGGTTTTAATTGGATGAGCTATGGCAGCTTAACTAAAATTGAAACGCTGAATCAATTACCAAAGGAATGGCATACTATTAACGCCTTTTTAAAAATTGCGGAGAATGGTATGGTCACTATTATGTCACCCAATCCAGAAATTGGGCAGAATGTAAAAACCAGTATGCCGATGATTGTTGCTGAGGAATTAGACGTGGATTGGAATAGGGTAACAGTTGAACAATCGCCTTTATCAAACGACTTTGACAGGCAGGTAGCAGGTGGCAGTCAATCCATTAGAAAAGGTTGGGACAGTTTGCGCAAGGCAGGAGCAACGGCAAAACAAATGCTAATTAATGCAGCCGCTCAACAATGGAAAATTGATCCGGCAAATTGTACCGCCTTAAAAGGGTTGGTAAAAGATGCCAATGGCAATAGCTTAACTTATGGTGAGTTGGCTTCTATTGCGGCTAGCCTTGAAGTGCCAGAAAACGTAAAGCTAAAAGACCCTGCTGAGTTTACTATTATTGGAACGGAAAGAGGTAATATTGATATAAAAGCAATCATTACGGGAAAACCCTTGTTTGGTATTGATACAAAAAGAGAAGGGATGTTGTATGCAACAGCTTTGCGTCCGCCTGCATTTGGGCAAACCTTGGCATCTTTTGATGATACTGAAGCCAAAGCAATAAATGGCGTAAAAGAAGTGATTGCCTTTGGTGGTGATGAAAAAGAAAATATACTAAATAATAAAATAGCGATAGTCGCCACGTCTACTTGGGCGGCTATAAAAGGTAAACGAGTTCTAAAAGCCAAATGGAGTGTTGCTGAAAATGCAGAAAGTACTCCAAAACATGATGAGGCTATGAAAGCCTTGTTGGATACCGAACCAAAAGAGTCGCCAAGAAAAGATGGCAATATTGAACAAGCCTTTGCGGAAGCCGATGAAGTGATTGAGCGTTTATATGAAGCCCCTTTTCTACCGCACAACTGTTTAGAACCCATGAACTTTTTCGCCCACGTACAAAACGATAAAGCCGACTTATACGGACCCATTCAAACCCCAAAATGGACACAAGATACCGTAGCTGAACAATTGGGCTTAAAACCCGAAAATGTAAGTGTCGGTATGTCTCGAATGGGTGGTGGATTTGGCAGACGTTTATATGGTGACTTCGCTACCGAAGCTGCTCAAATATCTCAATTGGTCAATGCGCCCATTCAACTGCAATTTACCCGCGAAGATGATATGACCGCAGGCACTTATAGACCTGCTTCAAAATATAGAATAAAAGCTTCTCTTAAAAACGGAGCGATTACAGGATATCACTTAAAAGAAGTTGCTGTTAATAGAAATATGTTTGGATTGATACCACATTTCTTTCCTGCAGGAGCGATACCCAATTATCAGGTAGATTTACATTTATTAGAAAGCAATATTACCACAGGAGCTTGGCGTGCGCCGTACACTAATTTTCTTGCATTTGCAGAGCAACACTTTTTTGATGAGTTAGCCGAAAAACTCAATGTGGATGCCGTTCAACTTCGCTTAGATTTGTTAGAGCAAGCCAAACCGGTTGCAGCTAAAGATGAAGCGATTGAATATTCGCCAGAACGGATGCAGAATGTAATCCGTTTAGTTGCTGAAAAAGGACAATGGAATCAAAACTTGGCAGATGGAATTTACCAAGGCTTTAGTGCCTATTATTCTCATAATACGCATGTGGCAGAAATTGCCCACCTTCAAATGGTGGATGATATGCCGCAGATATTGAAAGTGATTTGTGCGGTAGATTGTGGCATAGTAGTGAATCCTTTAGCAGCCAAAAATCAAGTTGAAGGAGGCATAGTTGACGGTATTGGTCACGCTATGTTTGGTAATTTTAGCTTTGATGAAGGTAAACCTTCTGCTGCCAATTTCCATCAATATCGTTTAATTAGAAATATGGAAGCCCCCGAAATTGAGGTGCATTTTGTACAAAGCGATGCTAGCCCAACTGGTTTAGGCGAACCCTCACTTCCGCCTGCAGGCGGTGCTATTGCCAATGCTATTTATAAAGCGACGGGTCAGCGATTGTATAAGCAGCCGTTTGTTGAGGCATTGCAAAGTAGTAGAACGAAACTGTAGGGCATTTGCTTTTAAAGTAACTTGTTTTGATTAGGAATGATGAAAAAATAAATGTTCAAATTTTAGCAAAGAGATTTTTTGATATACAAGTTAAAAAACGCAGGCTTAGGGATTGTGAATAAATAACTTACCCATTTAGATTAGTTCTTTTTCTCCCTGTCTTCGTTGAAAAGCCTCGTCTTAGTGCTACTAAGACTGCGTTTTTCGCCTCGTCAGGAAAAAAATAATCTACTCCAATTTGAGTAATTTATTTTGTCACCATCCCTTAGTGGTGCTAAGACGAGTATTTTTAATGAAGTAAATCGGAAAATCTCAAAGATAAAAATGGACAGTTATTTTTGAATTATACCTTAGAGGTGCAAATCTTCTCATAATCGGAAGACTGAATATTTGCATACCTTCTTGGAAGTATGTGATAATGCAGATTTTTTTAATGCAATCGGACAAGTTGCTAAAACAATTGGAGAGTTTATTACCAAATGAATTCCAAAATTTTTGTGTCACTTTATGGTCAATTTGATATTATACATTAATAAGCTCTAACATCACCCCGCCCTTCCATATAATTAATAAAGGCTTGGTTGGCAACCCGGTTACCTCCAACGGTTGGATAATTACCCGTAAAATACCAATCACCTAAATGATTAGGACAGGCATTGTGCAAGTTATCAATACTTTGATAAATTACCTGAACCTCCGCTTGAATATGCGGGGCGGTAACCAAAGTTGCGACGGCTTCTGAAATAGCTGCTTCTGATAAACTATCATACAACAACTTTACTTTATTCGCTGGAATTTCTTTTTTATTTTCGGCAAGGCATTGTTGATACACTTCATTTAACAACGCAGTTTGTTGTTGCTCTTTTAAAACATGTAATGCGGCTTTAAATACAATAAAATCACCCATTTTCGACATGTCAATACCATAACAATCTGGGTAACGAATTTGCGGGGCTGTAGACAACACTATAATTTTTTTAGGAGTAAGTCGATCTAAATTTTCTATAATACTTTCACGCAAGGTTGTTCCTCTAACAATAGAATCATCAATAATAATTAAAGTGTCCGCTCCTTTCTTAACAACGCCATAAGTCACATCATATACGTGAGAAACCATCTCATTTCTGCCTTTATCTTGCGTAATAAAGGTTCGTAATTTTGCATCTTTAATCGCAATTTTATCTATCCGTATTTTATTATTTAAGATGGTTTGTATGCTGGCTTCATCTTTAGCCTCTTTTAAAGCCTTAATTTTGCTTGCATTTAAATGTTCTTCTAAACCTTTTACTAAACCGTAAAAAGCAACTTCTGCCGTGTTGGGTATAAATGAAAAAACAGCCTCATCCACCTGATATTTGATTGCTTTTAAAACGGAAGCTGCCATTAAATAACCTAACTTTTTCCGCTCCTGATAAATATCAACATCGTTGCCTCGCGAAAAATAGATACGTTCAAAAGAACACGCTCTTCTTGTAGCAGCCGGTAAAATTTCACGTTCTTCAACTAAACCATTTTTTTTAACAATTAAGGCTGATCCCGGAGTTAATTCTGTTATTTTTTCAATGCTGGCAAAAGTTGCTGTTTGTATCGCAGGGCGTTCAGAAGCCACTACTACCAATTCATCATCTTTATAAAAATATGCCGGACGAATACCATTTGGGTCACGTAAAATAAAAGAATCTCCATGCCCGATAATGCCTGCCATTACATAACCTCCGTCAAAATCGCGGGCTGCCCGTATTAGAAAATTTTGAGGCTCTAAATGTTTAACAATATTGTCGGTAATGTCTTTTCTGCCACAACCTTCATCTTTGTACTTTCTAAACAATACTTGAATTTCTTCATCTAAAAAGTGTCCAACTTTTTCTAAAATAGTTACGGTATCCGATTCTTCTTTTGGATGCTGTCCAATATCCACCAACTGATCAAACAGTTCATTGGTATTGGTCATATTAAAGTTGCCCGCCATGATTAAATTGCGTGTTATCCAATTGTTTTGGCGCAAAAAGGGATGGCACTGTTCTATCTCATTTTTACCGTGTGTGCCATAGCGTAAATGTCCCAACAAAACTTCGCCCGTGTACGATATATGTTGTTTAAGCCAATCGGCATCAGTAAAATGCTTCTTTTTAACCTTCCCAAATTTTTGATAAATATTTTTAAAAATCTTGTTAATGGCATTTCGATTGTTTGAGCGCATCCGGTTAAAATATTTTTGTCCGGCAGGCATATCTAATTTTAGCGAAACCAATCCTGCGCCATCTTGCCCACGGTTTTTTTGCTTTTCCATTAATATGTGCAGCTTGTTTAAGCCATACAATGGTGTGCCATATTTATCAATATAAAATTGAAAAGGTTTTAACAAACGAATAAATGCAATACCACATTCATGCTTAATTTGTTCACTCATTAGGTTACGCTCTGTTAAGGCGGTAAAGGTAGTCGCTTTTTCATGTTTTTTAGCAGATGGTTTCTCTTCTTTTTAACATTGTTTGCCAAAGTTGATCCTCACCAAACATATGGAAATAATAATCAAATTGGTGTTATTTGAAATTTATAGGTAAGCTCTTGGTAGATGCTCATTTATTATCTGCAACTAAATGCTCCACTTAGGAACAATTCAAAAATAACTGTCCATTTTTAACTTTGAGATTTTCCGATCTACTTTGTTAAAAATACTCTTCTTAGCCCTACTAAGATTGTGATTTTTGCCTCGTATATCGAAAAATCTCTTCGCTAAAATTTGAACATTTATATTCTCATCATTCCTTATTAAGAAAGTTTATCGGTAAAAAGACTGGCTATGCTATAAAGTTTAATAAATTTGCGAATCAAATCAAAAAATTCGTTAAATGTTGTCCTCACATGTCAAACGATATTTATTAAAATTTAATTAGATTTGAACTCAAATTAAAACTAAACAATGGCAACAGTCATTAAAATAAATGAACAAAATAATGAATTAGCACTGTCTGACATTGACATTACGATGGACGAGCAAGAAAAGGGGTGGATTGCCTATTGTGCTGGTTTAAAAGTAATTGGATATTCTAACGAAAGCAAACAAGATGCCTTAGAAGATTTAAAGCATGCCTTAGAAGGTTTTTTCAAAATTCACTTAGCAGAAAAAACTTTAAAAAAAGCTTTGCTTGAATTTGGCTGGACCTCAAAAATAGTGGAAGAAACAAACGGCTCAAAAGAAAACTCAAGCAAGCCTCAACTATTTAATATTTTTGTTTATTCATAGAGAGTGGAAAAGATAAAAAACGAAATAGCGCGAAAGTTTATTGAAGACCATGGGGCAACATTTCATTCTGCTACCGCTACTCATAGTTTTTATAAAAAAGGACATATCGTAATTTGTATACCACTTAATAGTGATATAGATTACATACAATTGCAAGCCATTGCTGCCGAACAACTTAACGTTAGCTTACAACCCGAATATTTTAATAAAGAATTGACCTCAAAATAACCTTGATTTAAATTTTTGGAAATTTGACTAGTCAGTAATCTCTTACTGACTGCTTTTTAAAGCCTCTAACCGGAATTTAGACGTTACATCATTTTGTGCAGCAGCTTTGGCATACCAAAATTTTGCTTTTTCTACATTTTTTTCAACGCCTTGTGCATTTTCATACATATATCCTAAATTCATTTGTGCTTTAACAAAACCAAGATCGGCAGAACGCTTGTAATATTTAAAAGATTCCGTAAAATTTTGTTCAACGCCTTCACCATTATAATACAAGTTGGCAAACTCGTATAAACCAAACATTTCGTTGGCATTGGCGGCTTGTTTTAGATAGTTGTGTGCTTTATCAAA
Organism: uncultured Chitinophagales bacterium; assembly: GCA_938023075.1. Lineage (GTDB taxonomy): Bacteria > Bacteroidota > Bacteroidia > Chitinophagales > JAHDHT01 > CALHDG01. The sequence goes on along the minus strand of CALHDG010000102.1, from coordinate 7,179 downwards.
ATCTTTATTTACCCCAAGTCCTAATCGATACATTCTACCCAAATTCATAAACGCTGTAGATAACTCTGCCTTGGCGGCTTTTTCAAAATATTGAAGTGCCAAATCAAAATTTTGTTCGGCGGCTTTACCTCGTAAATAAATGGTACCCAAATTATTTTGAGCCGGCGCGTGTTCTTTTTCAGCAGCTTTTTGTAACCACTCAATAGCTTTGGAATTATTTTTATCAAGTCCATTACCTTGTAGATAACATTCGGCTAATTTGGTCATGCCAAAAACCTCGCCTAACATTGCAGCTTGTATGTAGTAGTTAACTGCTTTGCCAGCATCTTTTTGAACGTGGTAGCCATCCATATAAAAATCGCCCAAATTGGTATAGGCTGTTGGATATTGGCTTTCTGCTGATTGTTTATAGTAGGAATAGGCTTTTTCATAATTTTGTGGAACGGCTAAGCCGAAAGCATAGCAATATCCCAAATTGTTTAACGAAATCGCATCTTTGGTAGCTTCCCACTTTTTGATTAGTTGTTTAATTTCTGCGGTTGGTTTATCCCACCAATTTTGTTGAGCAAAACCAGCTACAGTAAACAAAATACATATTGTGATAAAAATAAATTTTTTCATGTTAGTTTGATTTAAAATCCGAAAGTACGGTTAATTCGCAAATTATACCAATGAAGCCCAACATGTAAACCAAAGTCTGTTAACTTTGTTGCGACAAATTATTAATTATTAAGTACGAATTATTGATTGTTGTATTGATAAAGATTTGATGATAAAGAACACATCTACGAAGCACAGAGGCTTGAAAATTAGCCCCGATTGCAGCGGTTATGCTATTTTGCAGCGCAGCATATGCAGCCTGGCAAATAGCATTTGAGCGGAAAGCGGGGAGCCCCTTTGATAGAAGTTATCAGTTTCGCTTCTAATAATTTATTAATTAATGATACTTATTGTTAATAAGAACAAAGCAATTGCAAGACACATTTCGACATAAGGGTTTACGAAAAAAATTAGTGGAAGAATTACAAGCCAAAGGCATACATCAGCCGGCAGTTTTAAAGGCGATGTTGGCAGTGCCCCGACATTTATTTGTAGATAAGACTTTTGAACATTTAGCCTATAAAGATATAGCCTTGCGCATTGATGCCAACCAAACCATTTCGCAACCTTATACGGTGGCTTATCAAACAGAGTTGTTAGCGGTAGAATCTGGTATGAAAGTGCTGGAAATTGGAACTGGCAGTGGTTATCAAGCAGCCATTTTACATGCTATGGAAGCAAGTGTTTATACTGTTGAGCGGCATGCCATTTTGCATCAAAAGGCAAGCAAGCAATTTGTTTTTTTAGGGTATGAGGCGATTCAAAGTTATCATCAAGATGGTTTTGAAGGCTTAGCCAACGAAGCGCCTTTCGATAGAATTATTGTCACTGCGGCAGCACCTGAAATTCCAAAAGCTTTAGTTGCACAACTTAAAAATAAAGGGAGGATGGTGGTGCCGGTCAATAAATCAAAAACCTCGCAACACATGCTGTTGATACAAAAAGAAGGTGACAAAACACTGATGGTGGAAGGAGCCGATTTTGTTTTCGTACCGATGTTAAAAGGGATAGAAAGTGAAACCGGTACTGCATTAAAACGGTTAAACAAGTAGTGCAAACCACTGGCAGCCCTATACAAAAAATTGATTTAACCGCTTGGGGAATTAAAACTAGGGTTCAGTTATCTATTTTACGCGAGGATTTAAATCATCCTTCAATCAAGCATGGTGCTTTCGTTTCAGGCAATAAATGGCGGAAATTAAAATACAACATTCAACATGTACAGCAACAAGATTTGGCTGGAATACTTACTTTTGGTGGAGCTTATTCAAATCATTTGCATGCCACCGCAGCTGCTGGAAAAGCCTTTAACTTTAACACCATCGGGATAGTTAGAGGGAAAGAGTGGCAACAAAAAACCAACCCTACTTTGCAATTTTGCCAACAACACGGTATGCAATTGATTTATTGGGATCGATCAACTTATCAGAGCAAAGAACAGGAAACCGAACGTTTGCAACAACAATTTCCTGATTATTGGATAGTGCCCGAAGGTGGCAGCAATGCTTTGGCATTAAAAGGAGTTCAAGAAATTTGGGAAGATAATGTTCTATCTGCTTTCTCCACTATTGTCGTACCTGTTGGCACAGGTGGCACTTTTACCGGCTTAATTCTCGGAAGTCAACACAAAGCTACTTTACTTGGTTTTAGTGTGTTAAAGTTTGATTTTAGCACAAGCATCAAATCAGCTTTGGCAGCCAACAATTGTTCTTTTACCAATTGGCAATTGAACCATCAGTATCATTTTGGTGGCTTTGCTAAGTATAATAATGCGCTGTTACAATTTATGCAACAATTCCAATCTACTTATCAAATTGATTTGGACCCATTATATACCGCGAAGATGATGTATGGTCTTGTTGACAGTATTCAGCAAGGAAAATTTACAGAAGAGGAGCACCTTCTTGCCATTCATACCGGCGGTTTGCAAGGTTTATTGGGTTTTGAAGCGCGGTATTTGCGTTAATTTTAGTCTTTTATGGTCCTATTTTTTCTTCAAAAAACTTGAATTTGACAAGAAACTTTTATTGTTTTCGTTTTTAGCAATGTATTGATTATCAATTATTTGATTTCTACAGTCATATTAAAAAAGCCTGATTTCAATAAGAAAAAGGGCAAATTTTGTCCAATGAAAAACCGGAAAGAGGGCACATCTTTGCAACGTATTAGTTAACCAAATAAACATTAAACAATGAATAAGATTAAAACATTAAATGAATTTTTAACGAGAACTATTTACCTGCTAGCTTTTATGACCTTTAGTGCCGCCGGATTTGCTCAAACGCCTAATATAACGGCTTCCATTGAAGAAGTGGTTATTAGCCAAACCAATGGACAAGATGCCAATGGAAATTACTTACTTGATTATGCCGCTCATTTAGCTATTGATATTGAGATGCCTCCGGTAGGACCAGGAGAAACTATTAGCAAACTCAGTGATATTATTGGTATTTCATTTGATTTAGATGTAGAGCACTTTGGAGACCTACATGTAGATGGTGAAGACTTATTGTTTTGTTATGGAGCAACCGGTCACCAAAGCGGTATTGTAGGTTCTGGTACTATACGGGTACAAACAGCTTTTGAAAATGGAATGCAATTACCGAATGGCGATTGTTATACACCAGACCCTACTAAAGCTGTTGTTGCTTTAATAGTAGATTCTTCTCAAAAAGATGATAGCTACCATACAGCTAATTTTGGAGATTGTATCAATAATAACCGTGATTTTACAGAAATGATTAGAATTACAAATGCCTACTATATATTGGATGTAAGTAGAGGTTCTAATACTTTTACACTAAATGGTAATACAATTAATGAAACTTTTACCTTACCTTGCGTCTATCCCGAATTTAGTATTGCTGATTTTAGCCGCAGTTGGATGCACGTTTGCACTGTTGACGATGGCTCATTAACAATTGATTGGTCCAATGCTCCAATGTATAATGATGTATATGTGAGTATAGATGGTGGATCTACTTATGAATCGGTAGCAAATGCTAATAGCCATTCAGTTTATAATTTGGCAGCAGATGATTATGATGTTCGCGTTAAACTTGGAGCCTATGGGTACGGATTTATCTTAGACGATATAAATATTCAAGATCTATCGCACGATGCAACCCGCAGTTGGGGACATCCTACTTGTGGAAACAGCAATGGGTGGTTACAGATCAATTGGGTTCAAAAAAACCCAAACTTGAATATGCTCATTAGCATTAATGGTGGTCAAAACTATATAACTGTACCTTCGGCAAATGAATATTACCGGGTAGAGAATTTACCAGAAGGGGATTATGATATCCGCTTAAAATGGAGTTATGCTCCATTTGCCTGTCCAACACAATTAGATGATATTAACCTTCGAGATCAATGGATACATTGCAAAACTGCCAGCGATATTAGTTCTAAATCAATTCGCGTTTATCCTAATCCAGCAAACAAGCAAGTTAATATTCAATTAAAGGATGCATTGGTTAAACAGGGTGTTTTGAAGGTTCATGATTTAGTAGGAAAAGAAGTTTATACTGCTTCAATTGAAGCAAATCAGCAAAGGTTAACCCTTAATATTGAACATTTGGATAATGGAGTTTATCTTATTAGTTACAAAAATGATAGGGGGATCGAAAATCAAATTGAAAAGTTAACGATAAGTCATTAACGTTTACAAGATTCATATAATTGTAACCCGAAGATTAATTTCTTCGGGTTATATTTGATTTATTCGACAACTACTTATAAAGTACTTCAATTTTACGCACAAACCAATATTTGCCATAAATAGGAGACAATTGATTCAACTTAGTTTGTAAAAAACTCAATTTATGATTTTTAAACTTAGCTTGCATCAATATTTTCGTAAATCTAATCATATTAATTAAAGATAAACGAACCCCTTCACTAATCGAGGTATTCCTTTTTAAATATTTGGTGAATGATTCTAAAAAATACTCTAAGGTATGCCATTCATTCAGTTCATAGTAGGCTCTAAGTAATAATGATCTTGCTGTAATGTTATCATAAGTATTGGCAAATTCAACATCTTGTAGTAATGCAATCACTTTTTCATTATTTCTGTCGGCATCTTCAATTTGGGCATTGGCTAATATTACCATACTTTCTTTTATTTCTGGTTGAAGTAATTCAGCTTTTGTTTTAATAAAATTTCTTGCCCATTCAAATTTTTCTAAAGAAGAACTCGCGATAATAATATTTTTAAAATGGTCTGCCGAAAGGTAACCATTAATTAAAAATAAATTATGTTTTAATCCGAATTGATACAAATCAAATAACTCCCTAAATCTTTCATTTTCAGTTTTTGATTCTTGTTCTTGCCAGAATTTGACACAAAAATTAAATAAATAAATCAATATGTCTTTTTGATCCTTTAAACATAATTGATCAAAATTATTAAGATAGAGATGTTTAATCTCTTGGTAATATTCTAAACTATTGGTTTTATTAAGGTTTGAAACCTTTTCATACAGTTGTATTGCTAAAGTTACATTTTCAATTTTATTTTCAGATACTAATTTCTGCAGTTCGTAGTCTAAAACAAGGCTATTTACTTGTCCTAATAATGCTTCTCTACTTTTTGCTTCATATCCCAACTTCAATTTCGTATGCAAATAAAACAAATCCAAATCATTGATCATTTTCAAAAAAAACTGTTGGTCGGCACTAACAATATCTAAGCAAGCCCCTTCTTTCAGCTCCCTTAATTGAAACTGATAAAAATGATGATAAAAATCTTTAGCCTTAATTTCATCCAACCGCTTCAACTCCTTATCAATCAGCTGAAACGCCCGATCTTGCATTTGCCGTTTAAACAATGCTTTTATAAACAATATCGTTTTTTCGTGGCTGTGTTCGGCAAGGGCTTGTTGTAGTATAAAGTCATCCAACAGCTTTTTTAAAATGTATAATGGGTTTTTTAGTTTACTGGCAATTAAGGCATCTGCTTTTCCATTTTGCCGTTTTATGTCTGCTTTTAAATCTGGAAAAACGTGTAGAACACAATGGGTTTTGGTAAATTTCCGCTCATCAAAAGCCGGATAATTCTTCTTTACAAAATCGTATAAACGAGCAACAGTCTCCTTTTTGTTATGAATAGGGTTTCGAACAAATTTTCCAAATAGCTTAAACTCTTCATCGGGTAGCGCAATTAACTGCGCAATTACTTTGTTTTTTTTCACTTTTCTAAGGTTTGGTTAACTAATATGTGGTGGTTGATGTTTGGGCATTTTGTGTGTTTTGAATAGAGTCGTTTATTATACTTATACTACTATCATAGCCATTTAGTTTAACATTTTCGTTTGTTTATTTGTAATAGTAACAAGTTCGTTATACCAATTACTTGTATACACTTAAAAGGATCGTAGTAGAATATATATACAATGGCAGATTCGATTTTAAAGCGAATATAAAGGATAAGAATATATTATTAATAACTGTAAAAAAATGAATTTATTGTTCATCCGAATACATTAATCACTCTCCTAACCAAACCGGCTTACGCTTCTCCTTAAAAGCCAATAAACCCTCTTGCCCATCTTTTGAGCCCACCGCTTTTTGCAACATTTGCATTAGGTATTGATGTTGCTTTTTTGCAGGATTCATTTGGTGTAGGGCTTGCAGACCGAGCCGTATAGCAGTTGGCGAATTTTCATTAATGTCATCAATCAATTGTTGGATGGTTTGATTGATCGTATCTTTTTGAGTAAGATGAGTCACTAAACCGAACACCTTGGCTTCGCTAACCGGTAAATTGTAGCCTCTAATACACCAATCGATTACTTGGCGTTTGGGCATTACTTCTAACAAAGCCGCCATTACCTGAAAAGGAAACAAGCCTCGTTTTACTTCGGGTAAACCTAAGACCACCGCTTCATCGCAAACTACATAATGAGCACCTGCCAAAAAGAAAAAACCGCCGGCATACACATTGCCTTCTACTTTGGTAATAATGGGTTTGTGTACTTCATTAAACAATTCACCCAATAAAATTTCTTGCTCACTTTTGGGTATAGAGGAGTTAAATTCACCAACCATACCCATAAAGGCTTTTAAATCTGCACCGGCACAAAATACATCGCCGGCAGCATCAATTACTACATTTCTAATCATTTTAGTTTGATGCACATATTGTAAAACAAAAGCAATTTCCTGCACCATATGTGGGTGAATAGCATTTTTCTTTTCTGGTCTATTTAAAGTTAATTGTAAGGTGTGCTCGTTTAATTGCACCTTAATAAAAGCATAGGTTTGATTGTATGCCTCGTTTACTTGTTGATTGTCGAAATAATTCATGTTATCTATAAATTCCAAAAATAGACATTACAAATTCTAAAACAAAAACCTATGCTATGCTATTTAATTTACCTGGTGTTCAACCATTTTCGTGCTTTTTTTGAACCACATATTTTGAACCACATAGATACATAGTGCACATAGGCTATACTATGTTATTTAATTTGACTGGTTGTACAACAAACTACTTGTTTTTTTGAACCACATAGACACATAAGGCAATAGTATACTATGTTATTTGATTTAACTGGTTGTACAACAAATTTC
>CALHDG010000101.1 GCA_938023075.1 uncultured Chitinophagales bacterium | reverse complement strand
CCAGTTGCTACTAACTATGATGCTAATGCTACCTGTATTGACAACAGTGTTTGTATATTTGTGGACTATTGCAATAATCCTTGTTTTGCAGAGTACAATCCTACACCAGATGCCAACCAGGATCCTGATCCTTCTTTATGTTTGACCCCATTAGGTTGTGCAGCTTTAGGATCATTAGATTCAAGCTGTTTCGAAACTCCACCGTGTGACGATGGAGACCCCTGTACAGAAAATGAAATAGTAACGGTAATTTTAGCAACTGATGAAGTTTGCGATGACTGCGGCGTTATGTCAATAGGCATAGAGGCAGTTTGCGGAGATCCAACTGCAGAGAATTATGTTATGAATGCAACCTGTATTGACAATGACTTATGTATTTATGAATGTTCAGACCCCATAGCCGGTTCTGTAACCACTGAAGAATCCACTTGCGACCTTTCTGGTATACAAGTAATTATATTAGATGAAAACGGTAATGAGGTAGCAGGTTCACCGGTAAGCATTGATGAATATGGAGCCTATTACCTAATGGGTTCATATGACTGCGGACTATACACCGCTCAAATAGATGTAAATACTACGCCCCCATGTTATTTTGAGTTAGAAGGTCAAATAGGTCCCTTTGAATTTACAGTTGACGGCGACGGGGAACCTGATGGGGTTGACTTTGTAACACTCCCCATCATCCCAACTTTAAGCCAATGGGCAATCATAATTTTGGCTTTACTGTTAATGAGCTTCGGAGCCATTCAATTAAGCAAACCATCCTTAAATTATTTATTGAAAAACAATTAACTCTTTTTCATAATAATTTTTTAAATCCGGTTAACTTGTGTTGTTGTTAACCGGATTTTTTTTGTGAAATACCTGCTATTTCGCCAGCAACGCTAACTGTTGCATAAACCAATCAATAGATTGAATAGGTTTGTTGGTTATGGTTTCTTTCAATTTTTCAATATGCTTGTTTGGGTTATATTTATATTGAAAGGATATTTGGTCTTTAATTTTCTTTAATCGAACCATGGCTCTAATGGCATTTTTATAACTGTCTTTATCCTGTAATGATAAATATTGATCTCTTCTCAGCGACTCTCTGAAAGAAGCCACCTTTTTGTCAAAATTACTGGCATCCTCAGTTAAATAATAGCACTTTAATAAATATAAATTAGAATCGCAAGTGAAGTGATAATTAATATACTGATTTTTTCGTAGCAACAATTCAATGGTTTTTTCCGGTTCTTCAACAAAAAAATAAAATACTGCCATATTAAAGTTGTAGGTACTTTCAGCATATTGAGGGGTTATCTTCTCTTTCGATTCTTCAATTATTTTTTTTGCTTCTTTTAAATTTAACTTCAACCTGCCGGTACTCTTTGTGCGCAAAACAGCCAACAAACAAATATTTTTAACGTGCATAGCCATTACATATTTTCCGTCGTTAAGTAAGCCTTCTTCATACATAAAAAAATAATGAAACTGTTGTTCTTCTCTAAAATAGGTAATAATTTCTGCAGAAGCATTTTGAATTTTCAAGTTGCAATAAGCCAGTAAACTTGAAATGAGCACATACCGGTCATATTCCGCAATCTTATTATTATTCTGATAAATTTTTTCTTTTAATGGCTCATAGTTATCTTGAGCATTCCGAAGCATTAAAATTGAATCATAATATAAACGATGTAATAAACCCGAATTTTTGTTTGGGATATTTTTTTCCAAAACCGCTTCAAATGAGTATTGAATTTGTGAACCAATTTCAAAACTTTTAATAATAGCGTTTTGCTCAATTATACAAAGTATTTGAAGTTTTTTTTCTGTGTTTAATTTAATGTAAGATGTGAAATACTGTTCAATATCAATTTTATGAGAGACTACTTTTTTTATCTGCTTCCTTAAGTAGAGTTCCATAAATTCAAACTCTTTCCAGGAAGTTTCTGTTCCATAAATTTGATTACTGCCAGACTGAATTTTTTTAAACTCAATTTCAAAAAGGCTATTCACCTCATTGTGATACAAATATTTAAAATAATACTCTTGTTCATTTTTTTTAAACTGAAGATAAGCGCAATAATGCTTTAGATAGCTAAGAAATTCAGAACTCAATTCACGCAACACCGAAGTGTTTTTCGGCATCTCTTTTTTATACAAAGCAGTATAAATTTGTGCTGCTGTTAAATCAATTTTGTTCCAATGCTCATTGTTTTTTACATAATTATTTTTAATAATTTTATACAGAGACAAGCATTTAGGCCTTGCCTTTAAAATGTATTTCAAAAATAACTCAAACTCATAAAACTCTTCTCTGTTTAGTGTTATTAAGAGCTTATTGTACATAGTGTTCTGCATCAATAACTGTTTTTTAACATTAAAATGAAATTTAACTGTCGTAATTATATGATAATCAACAACTTGGTTGGCAAGATAAATAACTTATTAACAATTTTTAATTTAACAAAGATAAAAATGTGTGTTTTTTTTAAAAGTAACGATTTATTAATTTTGAGATTGAATTAAATAAAACTATTAAATAATATGAAAACAACACACTTCAACTTATCTGTACTATTTTTATTATTAGCAGGATGTTATTTAACTACTTTCTCTTCGAGTGCACAAAGTAAAAAATCAACAAAAGAATTTGAAAAAATTGCCACTTCAGAAAGCACACTTACCTGGATGAAAGTAGATAAAACCTTAAACAAAACTACATTTTTAGAAAGTGCTAAAACTGTTTTTAATTTAGACGAGAAAACAACTTTAAAGATTACATCTTCTTCAATGGATAATATTGGATGGATACAACACCGTGTTCAACAACATTATAATAACGTACCAATAGAAGGCGGTAACTACATCTTACACGAAAAAGATGGGTTGATACAAAAAGCCAACGGAAATATCATTGCAAACTTTAGCAATAGTCAAACCGTTCAGATATCAGAAACTGAAGTCATTAAAAAACTTTTAGAAAAAGTAAAGGCTGAAAAATATGCCTGGGAGGATGAAGGTTATGAATCGATGTTAAAACGGCAACAAAATGATGACAATGCCAGCTTCTATCCCACTGCAGAATTGGTTTATTACAACTTCGATTTTCATAATAAGAATAGTGCTTTTAACTTGTGTTATAAGATTGATATTTATTCTATAGAGCCATTTGAGCGTTATTGGTATTATGTGGATGTTGAAAGTGGTGAATTAATTGATAAGGTAACCCGGCTACTTTCGAATTGTTCTGCTGGTACAGGTTCAACAAATTATGTAGGAACAGTCAATATTTCTACTACAAAAGTGGGCAATCAATTTCATTTAAGAAATAGTTGCGGTAGTCAAATTATTGCAACTTATGATGCTGAAAATACTTATGATAAAGATTATAACAATTTTACCGATTCTGATAATAATTGGACATCAAGCTATCAAAAATCTGGTGTTGAGACCCATTGGGGGGCGCAGAAATCTTATGAGTATTTTTTAAATAATCATAACTTAAGAAGCTATGATGGTAATGGTGCAGAAATTTTGAGTTGGGTGCATCTTGGTGAAGACCTATTTAATGCTTTTTGGGACGGCAACGCCATGTTGTTCGGTGATGGAAATGGGTCTTATACATCATTAACTAGTTTGGATATTGTTGCTCACGAATTTACACATGGAGTTACTCAAAACTCATCCAACTTAATTTATCGAAACGAATCAGGGGCATTAAATGAAAGTTTTTCTGACATATTTGGTTCTGTAGTTGAATGGATTTATGACCCTAACCCAAGTGATAGAGATTGGTATGTTGGCGAAGACGCTCACACAACTGGTACTGGATTAAGAGATATGAGTAACCCAAATGCTAAAAATCATCCTGATACGTATAATGGCGATCATTGGTATACTGGAAATTTTGATAATGGAGGTGTACACAGAAACAGCGGTGTACAAAACTTTTGGTTTTTCTTATTAGTTGAAGGTGGCAACGGTACAAATGATATGGGAACCAGTTACAATGTTCAGGGAATTGGTTTATCCAAAGCCGCCAAAATTGCATACAGGAATTTAACTGTTTATCTTACCAGGTATTCAACTTATGATGATGCTAAGGAGGGAGCTATCCAAGCAGCTTCTGATTTATATGGAGCTAATAGTAACGAAGTTACACAAGTAAGAAGAGCTTGGTGCGCAGTAGGTGCAGGTGATTGTTCTGCGCCACCACCACCAAACGCTTCAATAACTGTAACCTCCCCAAATGGAGGAGAAAGTTTAAGAGGAACGCATAATATAACCTGGAACTCCAGTGGTAACACTGACAATGTACATATTGATTATTCGTTAAATAGAGGAGCTACCTGGTTAAGGCTTGTTGAAACCGATAACGATGGAAGTTACACCTGGAATGTACCTGATTTGACGACAGACTTAGGCTTAGTTAGAATTACAGATACGGAAGACTTTAGTATAAGAGATGAAAGTGATGCCATTTTTAAAATTTCAAGTTGTTCTGTAGTTGCTGATTTCAGCATCAGTGCTTCTGCATTTTGTGCAAATAATAATATCACATTTACCAATGAAACTACAGATATTAACAACCCTAACTTGTTTAATGTAAATTATAAATGGTTTATAAATGGAAGCCAAGTTGCCAGTTCTACTAACTTAACTAGAATGTTACAAGCTGGTGGCAATGTTATATCTTTAGAGGCTTCTTATTCTAATGGCTGTAAAAATACAGAAACTCAAATTTTATTTATTAAACCGGCAGCAACGGCAGATTTTGAATATGGCCAAGTAAATGGAGGAGGAACGGTTGAGTTTGTTGCTGATCAAGCAGATGCTACCTCTTATACTTGGACATTTAATGGTACTAATTTTGGGGGCAATAACAAAATGACTTCTTATATTTTTAATTCAAGTGGTACTTATAATGTTTGCTTAGAAATTGAAAGTGATTGTGGAACGGTCAGTAGGTGCAAAAATGTTTCAGTAAATATAAATCCATGCTCAGGTGTAAATGCAAACTTTAGTGTACCTGCAAACAATTGCGTAAATAGTAGTAGTTTTTTTAACAACACCAGCACTGGTGCATCATCTTATACCTGGAAAGTGAATGGACAAAATACTTCCTCAACAAATAACTTTTCTTATACCTTTCCAATTGCTGGAAATTATACAGTTACACTTATTGCCCAAAATTCAAGTAGTTGTAAGGATACCAGAAATAAGACAGTTACTGTATATTCAAATGCGGATGAATTAAACCCAAGTAACGACTATATGAGTTGTACAGCTGGCAATAGAAGCTTAAATGCCGGAGTAGCGAGTATGCAAAGTTATGAATGGAAACTTGATGGAAGTATCGTAAATACGAATCGAATTTTTAATGCAACAACCTCTGGAAATTATGAGATTACAGTAGAAGATCGTTGTGGAAACGAAGTAACCGATTATGTGCTGATAGCCTTAGATGATACCGAATGCGTTTACCCTGGTGACTTGAATTTTGATGGCATTGTTAATGGTAGGGATGTTGTTTATTTGGGTATGCATTATGGTGCAAGAGGATACCCTCGTGTTGACCAAGCCACTAATTTTTCCAGAAAGGCAAGTGTAGATTGGGGATCTTCTGTTTTCGATAATCCAAATGTAGACTTAAAACATGTGGATGCTGATGGCAACGGGTTTATTGACATTGCAGATTTTGATGTAATTAGTGCCAATTGGGAAGATACCCATAATGCAGGTTTAATACTGGCACCTTTTGCCACAACAGTAAGCCCACTATCTATGAATATTGTGCCTAATGGAATTACTTCGATAAATGGTAGTGGAGACATGGTATTTGATATAAACTTTGAAAGTGATGCAGATGATGGAATTGCACTATATGCAGGCTATGGAGAAATTGACTTGAATGACTTTCTAACAAATAGTATTGTAGGAAGCAAAGCTATGTCAATTACCCCAAATAATTCCTGGCTTGTAGAGGAAAGCTCTATTGATTTGGTTTATCTACAAAAGGTAGATCAACAGGAAAACAAAATAAAATATGCGTTTACTTGTTTGGACGGAAGGGATAAAGTTGGTAGTGGTAGAATTGCACAAACTTTATTAGAAGTAATTAATATTAGTGGTTTAGATGGGTCTGATGAAGAGATAACCATAAGTGGCGAGAATTTTAATTCTAATGGAGACCAGTTGAATGGATTCTCAGAGCCTTTACCTTTTAGCATTTATAATTATTGTGAACCTGCGGATATTCTTATAAATAACAATACAGCATGGCAGAGTGAGTATAGAACAGTTGGAGAAATTCGAACCTCAAATGAAGTAGAAATTGTTAATGGAGATAACATTGGTTACTATGCAGAAGAAAGAATAAAGTTAAATACTGGTTTTAGTGCAAAGCCTGGTACAAGGTTTAAAGCTTACAACAGTTCTTGTAATCCGAATAATAAACAAAACAACACCGAAGAAAATGATACCCAACAAAATATTTTTGGCATTAAACCCTCAAAAGACTAGTAATAGATAATTAATGGCGTATGTTTCTACCATAGCGGCATACGCTTATTTTTTAAGTATTCAATTTTATTTATCATCGCCTCACTTCCTATAGAACTAAAAGTACGACCATTTACATTGATCAAATATTTCGAACCACCAGCACTTGCCTCAAAAATAGAATCAGCCCAAAAACATTAATAAATAATTAATATTCGTTATTTTAAAACATCTATCTTTTGACCACTTTTTAGAATTAAAACAATGAATGAATCCTTATTTTTCGTTAACCCGAATCAAGACTTTGCTAGACCTAAGCATGATACCATTTTGCGGAAGCTCCCTAATCGTACTAAATATATCAATATTCGTATCAATAAAGCGATTAAAAAAATATCTATTGAGTACATAGTTAGAATTGAAGCTAGCTCGAATTACTCATTGATTTATTTGCAACATTCAAATACGCCTATTGTAAGTTCTAAAACATTAAAACATTATATTAATTTAATTGGGCTTATAGCATTTGTTTATCCCCACAAATCTCATTTAATCAATAAAAAATATATACAAGCATTTTCTTTTAAAGACAAAGCTCATATTGTATTAAAAAACCAGACAAGCATACCAATTTCAAGAAGAAAAGTTAAAGAAATAAGAAATATTTCTGACAAATTGAATAGGTAAATTTAGTTTAAACCGGTTAATCCAAGCCCACTTCACTTGCTAACTTAGCTTTAGTAAGCTCATACATTTTATCAGTAAGATGAACACCCGACAACAAATTAGCTGCAATGAAGCCATAACACAATGAACCCTTAGCACCAATGCCACACATGCCCGCCATCCCCACAAAGTTATTATCTAATTGACCATTATTTCTTTTAAGGTAGTGCACATATGGAATTTGCGAAGAAGAGAGCGAATACATACATGAGTAACCTTGGTGGTATTCAACATTTGCTAACTCAATAGGAAGTTTATTCAATTGAAGGTATTGACAAAATTCTTCTTTACAAGTATTGATTTCTTGAAGGCTGGGATTTTGAAATGGATTGTATAAATACTGAAATCTGGTTGAAAATTTAAAAGTTTTTCTCTTCGTTAGAGTTGAATTATCGCGTTTTAATTTGTGCTGCAAATTTGTCGTTTCTATGAGATTAATTTACGATAAAATTGGGCGTTTAAATTTTAGAATTGTCTTGCAAGTTGTACGCTTTGGCACTAATTTTATACCAAACACATTGTTCATAGGCTGGATAGTCTTTTAAATTAGGATGGTTAAAATAACCCATTTTAGTCATCCCAATTTTTTTCATCACGTTTTCTGAGCGTGTATTGTTGATGGTACAGGTAGAGATGACCTTTTCTAATTTTAAATGATGGAAGGCATAGTGTAAACATTGTTGAGCACCTTCGGTAGCGTAGCCTTTTCCCCAAGCTGTTTTTTTTAAACGCCAGCCAATGTCTGTAGCCGGTGTAAATGCGGTTTGATAAGTTTGAAAGGCTAAGCCAATAAAGCCGATTAATTCGCCGGTTTCGAGCATTTCGGTGGCAAAATAATTATAGCCATGCTTATCATAATGAATTTGAAGCCTTTGGATAAATTGTTCTGTTTCTTTTTCTGTAAGGGTTTTGGGGAAATGTTCCATCACCGCTGCATTGGCATTGATTGTTGCAAACGCTGTTAAGTCGCTTGTTAGCCAATTTCGGAAACCTAAACGTTTGGATTTAAAAATATAGTTGTTTGACATGGTTTTTGTTGTGGACTTCCCCGACCTTTTCTTTCGAAAAGCCCAGCCCTTGCTTAAAAGAAGGGGAATTTACTACCCCGACCTTTTCTTGCGAAAAGCCCAGCCCTTCTTAAAAGAAGGGGAATTGGTTCGGTTTTCCTTTTGTTGGTTTTTTAGTTGACGAAATAAAAAGGTTGACTACGAAGCACCGAAGTTGGTAACCTAAACCCGATTGCAGCGGTTATGCTATTGTGTCGCGCGGATTTGAAGCCTTGCCAATAGCATTTGAGCGGAAAGCGGGACTACCTTTTCTTAGTTGTTAAGATGTTTGTTTTCAAATGAATTTTTAGTTTTTAATAATAATTATATTTTTTTACAATGATGCATATGGCTGATTTACTTTGCTACTACAAAACGCTTGTACTGCTGCATATCACCTGAAGCAATACGGTAAACGTACACCCCATTTTCGTAATGTTGCAGATTAATTGTTTCGGCAGATAAACCTGCGGAACGGAAACCGAGATCGATTTGTTCCATTTGCCTGCCATTCAAATCAAAAATTTGTACTTGCAAATTACCGGCTTTTGCCTGGCGGTATTTTAACATTGGGTAAGCCATGCTTACTGGATTTGGGAACAAATAACTATCTAAACCACCCATCGCTTCTAGTGCTTCAATGCCGGAACAGACTTCTACATTGATGTCTATACTGGCAGAAAGCGGACCGAAATTATAGGTTACGGTATAGGTGCCGGCTTCTACACTATCGGGATAAAAAATGTTATCTTCGGTTAACGGAATGCCTTCAAAAAAACCGCCTGCCGGAACGCCTTCTAATTGAAACATATCCATTTTATTATTGCAAAGTACGGTATCGATGTTGCTTATGTAAACTACTGGTTCAGCTTCATACAGATTGTCAACAATGGCACATACTTTTAAAGCTTCTGAAAACGCCCATTCTCCGGTTACTTCATCTTTATCATTAATTTCATATAACATATTGTTCGCATCACTAAAACCTAATATATGATCGTTAGGCATCCAAAGAGCAGAACCTAATTCGGTGTAAGCGGTTTCTGGAAAACGGTAATCATCCACAGTCCAAAACATAGTAAAATAACCCATATATCCGGGTTCTAAATAATACTTTAAGGCTCGGGTTGTATTGCCATTTGCTAAAGGTGAAATCAAGGTATCTGTACCCATAATCATGGTGTCAGGATAATTGGTTAACATAAAAAAGTTGCCATTAGGCAGCACCGAAAAAGAGCGGGGATTTACAAACAAATCATCTTGATAAAAAACAAAATTTTCATTATTAGAACTAATAAAACTCACTTCAATTTCGCAAAAGCCGCTAAAGGGATTTATTTTGGCAATTCCGCCTGCTGGTGTTAAAGTATCTTTACTTATCGTTAAATAATAAGCAGCATCCGTATTTTGATTGATTTCAGTTGCTAACCTATAATATTCAATACTGTCCCCAAATATAGCTGCCCATTTGCCGCCTCTGTTTAATGCTCTAAAGTAATTACAAAAAGAATTATCGCTTGCAGGTGAGTAGGTGTATAATACTTCACCCGTTTCAAAATCAAATTCAACAAAACCGTCGGTTACTAATTGGGTTAAACTATCTCCTCCAACTAAGGCTTTATCAACAATGGTTTCGTGTGCAAATAAACTGACTATATTGCCATCTTGATTGATGATGGCTTTGTCGTGAAAAAAAGAACCACTGTATAAACTATCTTCTTCTAAGGTGTAGGTCATCTCATCGGTACCGTCTAATTTTTTGCGGGTAATGGTTTGGCAATCACTTATAATCAGGTAATCTTTATCGTAATTAATGGCATTACAATCGGCGTTTTCGTTGCTGTTGGGTAGGGTTTCGTACCAAATTACATTACCATCTATATCAATAATAAAAGCAAAGTCTTCTTCGCCATTACCTCTATCGGTTGTTAGCAATACATTTTCTTCTAAGGCACTTTGCCTTAAGGTGGTTTTTTTGAGTTCATTTAACAATGCCAAGTTCTCTTTCGGAATAAATACCTTGTTCAAACTTTTTTGAGTGGCTCCTTTTTGGTTAAAAGCATGGGCTTTTATTTCAATATCGGTACCGGCAGAAAGCCCGATTAACTGAATGGTATGTTGGTTGCCTAACTCGCTCAATCCGGTATAGTGTACTTTTCCATTAGGCTTTGTGTACGATAAATACAATTGAGCAGGCTCGGTAGTTTGAGCGGTAAATGTATATTGAAGTTGGTTTTTGTTATCCTCAACTAAATGGCTGTTCATAATTTTCAATTCAGCTAAACAGGTTAATAAGCAACTTGAAAATAGGATAGAAAGCAATACTTTAAACACTAACTTTTTCATAGTGCCAATATACTAAGTTTTTGGAATTTTAAATTTACCAAGTGTTGATTTTAAATATTATTTGTAGTTTTAACTGAATGAATGTAGCGTTTGTAGTAATTGAGTGGAATGTTGATCCAGTAATTTTTCAATTTGCTAGCCTTAGCGTTAAATGGTATGGGTTAATGTATAGCTTAGCTTTAATCAGTTGCTACAGTTTAGGCTATTATTTTTTTAAAAGAGCGAAATTACCACAACATCAATTAATGAACTTGTGTTTATTGCTTTTTGTAAGTGGGTTGATTGGTGCAAGATTAGGGCAAATTATTTTTTATGAGCCTTCTTATTTTATAAATCATCCTACAGAAATATTTAAAATTTGGAAAGGTGGTTTGGCAAGTCATGGTGCTTTTTTAGGGATGACTTTTACTTGGTGGTTGTATACAAAAAAGCATAGAACCTTTAACTTTTGGTGGGGCATGGATAAACTTGCGATAATGGGAGCCTTAACGGTTTGTTTAATGCGCTTAGGTAATTTGATGAACTCCGAAATTTTGGGTAAAGCAACAAATGTATCGTGGGCTTTTGTTTTTATTCGCAGAGATTTAGTGCCTCGCCACCCGGTTGTATTGTATGAAGCCTTAGCTTACTTCAGTTACTTTCTCTTATTTTTATACATAGATAATCGATACCCCAAATTAAACAGTGGAACCATTTGCTTTTTATTTTTAGTGTTGTTAGTGCCTACGCGCATGTGTTTAGAAACTTTTAAAGCCGATGCTTCTTTTACTCAGTTTTTGAGTATTCCATTGGTGCTAATTGGTATTGGAATTGCTTGGATGCGTTTTGGGAAAGTGGAACAATAAGATGGACCATAGGAAACGGCTATTCAATTGAAACTAATGGATACTTAAACCCTTCTAAGTTTATTAAATATAATAGAAGATATCGCTAGACAATAATTTATTGATTGGTAGATCGCTTCAAAATCAAAAACGCATCATCCATAACGTTTCCGGTAAAAATTAAATTTCCAAAAGGTGCCGCCACTGTAGCACCTGACATTTGCTCGCCATCTTCTACATAAATTTTATCAACCGAATAATCACCGGTATTCCGATAATTGATTCGAATAATTTCAGAAGGTGCGGTCTTTTTTCTCCCTCTTGCATAAGCATCAAATCTTGTTAGGTTTGGGTGCGCACCTATCCAAAGTTTTCCTTTCAAATCTAGTTCAATATTATCCACTCCGGTACCACATTTTATATTTTCAATAAATGAAAGCGTGCCGTCTTGCTGTCTATCATATACTTTTACCAAAAAATGGCGAGGCGATGCTACATACAATAAGTTACGTTTACGGTCAAAGTTAAGGCCATTCGCATAAGCAATTCCATTAGCCACTTCCTTATATTGTTGTCCATCAAAATAAACTACATTGGAAAATGCTAAACCTCCATGTTCTTCTACCAATTTTCCCATTCCTTTGGTGTATCCATGGTCGTTTGTAAAGTAAAAACGATGTTCATCTAACATAACCAAGTCGTTTGGGCTAACCATTGAAGGGTGATTTAATGTTTTTATATGATGTAATACATGTTGATATAGTTCAAACACTTCAATTGAATGACCTTGTGTTGTATGATTAACTGCCATAACACGATAAACACTGTCGGTTTTGAAAAATGAAATGCCATGTGGGGCAAAGGCTTGGTTAAATGAAACCGTTAAGTGAATAGGTGAATAGTCTTCTTGCTTTAAATCGATCAAATAAAGTCCACCGCTTTCTTCGGTTTTAGGTGGATAACTTATCCGGTTGGTAGAGGAGATTAAGGCAAAGCTATCTATTGCGCTAATCATCATATCTTCTGCACCTTTAAGCGGAATTTTTTTTAAAATTACACCATCAAATATTGGTTCAATTACTCTAAAAAAACCGGTTGTAACTAAGGTATAACCGATAAAAGTGATCAACAGTATAATGATAAATAAAGTAAATGTTTTAAAAACACGCATTTTCTTATTGATTTAATTTTTAAACGTAAACCCGGATAATCCAATACAAACTTATAAATACGATACAATTTTCCCCAACCTGCCAAGCTTAAATCTGAAACGGATTCACATTTTAGGTTTAAAACCTCGCACTTCAGTGCGATAAATTCTATTTCAATTTTAGGTAGCTACATTTGTATTCAATACTAAAATACCTTTATATACGAACCTCATTTTATAGGTTATTCAGTTCTAAAGAATTAGAATTCCCAAGCAATATCGCTAAGATAAAGCTATAAAAATCTTATTTGTAAAATACTTTTGAATCTCAGAAAAATAAGTGTATATTTGATAGTGGTGAACAAAATAAATAATAAAATAACATATTTTTATAATATTTTTTGTGCTTTTCAAACATTTCAATTTAATTTCCCCACATTTTAAAATTAACAATATGCGAAATTATCTGACCTTACCATCTTATTTGAAAATTATGATTGTTGCAAGAAAAATAATCAATTCAGAATGCAAAAATATTGTTGGTACAATAAATGAAACACTTGTTTTAAATCTTAGAATATTTCTTGAACATTAACCCATAAAGTCATTTTGATAATATTTTAGTTCTGCTTGTTGTTGAGCAGAATAATTATTATAACTTGGTATTTAATTTCTGTATAAAAGGAGTTTATGAGAAAATTGAAGCATTACACTCTAAATTAAATTAGTAAATAAAATTAAAATGATGAAAAAAAAATTTTGTGTTACCGTAAATTTCAAGACTCCAATGAAGAATAAACTCTTTTCAAATGTTGGCTTACTACTTAGCATTTTCTCTCTTTTAATATTTTTGCCCTCTTGTCAAGATGATGAAGAGGAGATTGATTGCAATACCTATCAATGGGAGTACACCGGCGATGAGGCTCCTGACACTTGGCCTATTTGTTCGGCAGATTGTGGTGGACAATCCCAATCGCCTGTTAACATTGCCGGTGCAGTAGCTGATGATAACCTGCAAGCATTAGTGCCGGCATACAATCCTGTGCCTATTGATTTGATAAATAACGGACATACTATCCAATTTAATTATGATGAGGGTAGTACGATTGATGTTAATGGTGAGGAGTATGAACTCCTGCAATTCCATTTTCATGCACTTTCGGAGCATACGGTCAGTGATGAATATTTTCCATTAGAAGTACATTTGGTACATCAAAATGCTGCAGGTGATTTAGCAGTAGTCGGTGTGTTTTTTGAAGAAGGTGCCGAGAATGCGTTCTTATCGAATTTTACCGGTAATTTGCCAGCCTCAGAAAATCAAAACTATACTTCGGAAGATATGGTGAATGTTGCAGATGTTTTACCGACCAATACGGGTTATTATACTTATAGTGGTTCGTTAACCACCCCTCCTTGTTCCGAAATAGTCACTTGGTTAGTTATGAAATCGCCGGTTGAGGCATCAAGTGTTCAAATTGAGGCAATGAGTGATATTCTTAAAGATAACTTTCGTCCGATTCAAGCATTAAATGGAAGACAAATAACAGAATTTAATTAAATAGTAAGTTCGATAAAATTGTAATTTGCTTTTAAAGCTAATGGACTCCTAAAAAGAAGTGTAAAGATTTGAGGCTAAAAAAATAATTAAGCGTGGCACAGGCAATAGCTTGTGCCACTTTTAATAATCAAATTAGTATCATTTGAAAATTAAGGATATTACTATTCAACCTGACTATGGGTAACTTTATTTTTTACGTGCTTTTCCAGCCATTCGTCTTGTTCCCACAACATATGAAGCACACTTTCTTTTGCCCGGTAACCATGGCTTTCTTTGGGCAACATCACCAAACGAACATTGGCACCTAATCCTTTCAAGGCATTAAAATATCGTTCGCTTTGCATAGGGTAAGTGCCCGAATTATTATCGGCTTCTCCGTGAATTAACAACAATGGGGTTTTCATTTTTTCGGCATGCATAAAAGGCGACATGGTATTATACACATCCGGAGCTTCCCAATAATTGCGTTCTTCACTTTGAAAACCGAACGGTGTAAGGGTCCGGTTATAAGCTCCACTACGGGCAATACCGGCTGCAAATAAATTGGAATGAGAAAGCAAGTTGGCAACCATAAAAGCACCATAACTATGGCCACCAACAGCTACCCGGTTTCTATCAATATAGCCCATAGCATCTACGGCATCAATAGCGGCTTTGGCATTGGCAACCAATTGCGATCTAAAAGAATCATTGGGTTCAGTCTCTCCTTCGCCCACTATCGGAAAAGAGGCATTATGTAAAACGGCATAGCCTCTGGTAACCCAATAAATCATTGAACCATAAAATGGATAGGTAAATTCATTGGGGTTTTTAGTGTTTTGTGCCGCACTCGATTTATTTTTAAACTCTCTTGGGTAAGCCCATAAAATCATCGGCATTTTTTCTTTTGCAAGCGTATCGTAGTTGAGTGGTAAATATAAAGTACCAGATAATTCCAAGCCATCATCACGTTTATATTTGATCACTTTTTTATGCACGTTTTCTATACTTTCGAAAGGATTGGCAAAATGAGTAAGCTGTGTCAACTCATCTTTTTTCAGTTGTCGTACAAAATAATTGGGATATTCTGCCGGTGCTTCAATGCGTACTAAAAGAGCATCTTTTTTTGGATAATATCTTCTAATATCCTCCACCTTATCGGTATAAGCCGATTGGTAAATGCGTTCTTTTTCATTACTCTTTAAATCCAATTGATCTAAAAATGGGAACTGACCATCTTCGGTATATCCGTCTCCAATTAAAAAAGCTTTGTTGTTTTCAATAGATAGAATTGATCTGCCAAATTCATTTCTTTCGGTTACAAAATCTCCCGGATCACTATAGCGGTCTTGATAATCTCGGTCGTTTATCACTACAGCCTCTTCAGTTGCATCAGAAGGATTGAAGGTATAGGTTTTTGCATTTCGGGTATTCCACCAATAATCATAGGCAACCGCAACTTTATCAGTTCCCCACCTAATGAACGAAAATCGATTGATGGTTTTTAATATGCTTTTAGGAGACCTATTAAAAGGGGCATCGAGTTCAAATATTTCATCTCTGTAATCTACTTCGTTTTCCGGATCGCCTTCATCCAAGGCTTCTGCAAAAATTAAGGTAGATGGCTTGTCACTTCTCCACGAAAAATTTCTTTTGCCTTTACGGGTTGCCATAAAACCTTTGGGTAAATCTTCAATCAGCGGAACTTCTACAACTGTTTCTACTCTTTCGGCATCTTTCGTATACACGGTTGTTTTTGAAGGAAAACGCCGGTAAGGAACCAAATAAGAGAAAGGCTTTTCAATAGTTGTTACTAACACATAGGCGCCATCGGGCGAATAATCTACACTTCTATACATATCATTGGCTAACCATTTTTCCGTTGTTCCATCCAACGAGACTTTATGTATTTCTGATAAAGCCAACTGTTCAAAGTTGTGCTCATCATTTTTGTTTTTTAATAAATCTTGGTAAGTTCTGTTCTGTGCTTTTTTTCCATCGTTCACCGAAATGGTTGGTCCGGTTGGTATCGCCTCTTTAGTATTAATAAGGGGAGCACTTTCTTCAGAAACCATTTTAACCAAAACGGATTGATTGTC
Organism: uncultured Chitinophagales bacterium; assembly: GCA_938023075.1. Classification (GTDB taxonomy): domain Bacteria; phylum Bacteroidota; class Bacteroidia; order Chitinophagales; family JAHDHT01; genus CALHDG01. The sequence continues at coordinate 4,017 of CALHDG010000101.1, read as the reverse complement.
TTTACTCCAATTGATCACATCTCCTAAATTCGCATTGACTTTGGCTTTGCTTAATTTTTTAGCAGATGCGGAGGCTATATCCATCACCCATAATTCAACACCGGTGCTGGTGGTATGTGTAAAAGCAATTTTCTTTTGATTAGGCGACCATGTAAAATTAGTAGCTCTTAAATTATTGGGCATACCTTCTACAATTTTTGCTTTATTGTTTGTTGTTTTTAAATTTTTTATTTGAACTTTATTATAATACGTTACTCTGCTACTGATATTTGTTTTAGGGTCTATTCGCAAACCAGCAAGCCTTAATTCTTCTTGAGAAAGCTCTTCAATAGATTTGTAAGCATCTCTCGATAAAAGTACCAGATATTCATTTTTTTCATCGGCTAATACATAAGGAGCCAACTGAACATCTACCAAATCTAAAATTTCGTTAGGAGGTTTTTGATAACTAAGACTTTCTTGAGCAATAGTATCAGAGATGACGCAAAACATAATTATAAATAGAATACTTTTCATATTTTTTAATGATTATACATATAAGAATTATTTTCAAATATAGCATTTCTATAAGATATGAGAAACTATATAAAGCACCTTAACACCACTTAACTATTTATTGGATTAAACATTTATACCATTTTACTAATGTAGAAGAAGTTACGGTATTAATAGAGACCAATATTTTTTTATCTTTACTAACAACCAACGAATACATAAAGCTTTACTATCAATATGAATTTATTAGAAGGAATTACCATAATTGATTTTACAAGATTGTTACCAGGACCGATGGCAACGCACCTCCTTGCTCAAATGGGGGCAAGGGTCATAAAAATTGAAAGTCCAAAACGACAGGATTATGTTCGTCATAGTGGCGCACAAGTTGATGGGGCAAGCATATTATTTCATCAACTCAATCATAATAAAGAAATGAGAATGATCGATTATTCAACTGAAGCAGGCAAAGCAGAAATTATAGAATTGTTAAAAAATGCTGATGCTGTAATTGAACAGTTTCGTCCTGGCGCAATGCAAGCTTGGGGCTTGGGTTATTCGGATGTACAAAAAATAAACCCCGGTTTGGTATACGTTTCTTTAACGGGTTATGGTCAGCAAAATGAATATGCTCAAGTTGCCGGACACGATTTTAATTACCTCGCCTATGCTGGCATTATGAGTTTACTAAAAGATGAACATGGAAAACCTACCGTGCCCGATACGCAGTTTGCCGACATTGCCGGTGGCTATATGGCTATTGTGGCTATGCAAGCGGCACTCCTAAAAAAAGCAAAAACCGGCAAGGGCAGTTTTGTAGATGTTTCACTTGCCGATGCGATGAATCCGTTTATTGCAGTACCTTATGCTTTACATAAAGGGGGATTAAATTATAGGCAATACAATATCATTAATGGTAAAACAACTGTTAATTACGCCCCATACCAATGTGCCGATGGAAAATGGATTGCGCTTGCTGCTATGGAAATAAAATTTTGGAACAACTTCTGTGCAGTAGTGAACAAGGCAGAATGGCAAAGACAACACGTGTTTGATACAATGATCAATCAATTCCCCAAGGCAGAAGTGGAGGATTTATTTAAAACGAAAAGCAGATCAGAATGGATGGCAATATTTAATGGACAAGATGTTTGTGCTGCCCCAATTTTAGAAATTGAAGAGTTAGAAGATGCTCCTTATCATACACAAAAAAATACATTTGAAGATTTTAAAACTTCCGATGGAACGAATATGAAAACAATTGGTTTGCCATTTAGAATAATCGATTAACACTTTTGTATAACCATATCTGTTTATGAATGCGGAATATATGACTAATGCACCAAAAATAAATCTACAAGCTGTCTTTGCCATTTCCTGTTATTCTTCGTTGCAAAGCTTCGGTATTGCTTTATCTATGTATTATTTTTAACTCGAATAACAAAAAATTTTTTTGACATAAAAGTTGATGTATTTTCTATGGATTAATATAAATTATAAGTTTCATATAATTTAGAGTAGAAAAAAATGGGTGTCTTTTGGTTAAAAAAAGTTGGGCATCTTTTGGGATGATGGGTGTTGGGTGTTTGCTGAGTGCTTAAAGTGGTGTTTTGAATGCTTTTAGTTTTAGGAATATTTCAGTTGTTAAGGATGAATTAAACAAGGCGATTTTGATAGTTGCTTGGATGTTTTTCTGGATGGATTTAAATTAAGTTTTGGATGAAAAAAAAAGTTGGGCATCTTTTGGGATGATGGGTGTTGGGTGTTAGTTAGGTGCTTAAAGTGGTGTTTTGAATGCTTTTAGTTTTAGGAATATTTCAGTTGTTAAGGATGAATTAAACAAGGCGATTTTGATAGTTGCTTGGATGTTTTTTTCTGGATGGATTTTAAATTAAGTTTTGGATGAAAAAAAAGTTGGGCATCTTTTGGGATGATGGGTGTTTATTTTTGTTTAGGCTTTTATTAGTTGTTAGAATGCATTCAATAATTTCGAGTGAATTTAACAGACATTTTTTTAATAAATTGACTAACTACTTAGGTAATTTTAAATGAAGTTTTGGAAAAAAAGTTGGGTGTCTTTTGGGATGATGGGTTTTCTCAGTTTGCGAATTTTAGTATCTTTTTAACTAATTGAATGATTCTTATTAAAACTGCTTTTAGTAAAATTTAAAAGTAAAAAATGGGTGTTCTTGGGTGTTCTTGGGTGTTGGGATGTTTTGAGGTTTTTGAGTGTTTGTTTGAATGTAAAAATATGGGCAATTTTAAAGTAAAGGGCAATTAAATAATGATGTTAATTAAAATATATACAAAGTTTTAGAATAAAGGTTGAATGTCTTTTTTAATTTGGGGAGTCGATTTTGAAGCGATACAACAAGTATTAGTTGGCAATAAGGCAATCGACATGGTTTGACCGATAGTTTATGAGTTTTTTAAATGAGAACTATCAAATCGCGCCTTTTTTAAAATTAGGAATGATGAGTAAATAAATGTTCAAGTTTTAACGAAGTAGATCCAAAAATCTTAAAGCTAAAAATGGACAGTTATTTTTACATTTTTCCTTGTAAGCACCAATTGTTAAAAATTTTATCCAACAAAATGATGGTTTGACCAATATGTGAAAGAACTAATATTTTTTTAGTATAAAATCAGATTGGGGTAACCTGGGGTCTCAACAATACTGATTTAATGATTCATTAATTCATTTTTTTGGTGTTCTGCGTTAATGATGGTACAAATCTAAAAGCAAAAATTAGGTCTGAAAGACATAAATGCATATATTTATCCCAACCAATTCGCTCTAGTATTAATCAATTGATTATCGTAAATAATTGATTTACAGATGATTAATTAATCACGTGTAGTGTGGTTTATGCCATCCAAAACTTAGTTTTCCAGTTAAAATAAACTTGTTTTTTTTCTTTTTAATGAGAATATTTCGAAATGCCAATAGTTATTATAGTACAATTGCTTCAAAAACCACTTCATTTTTAATGATTTAATTAGATGCAAAATGTCAGCAAATGTTTCAAACGACCGCTTAATTAATAGTAAAGTAGTAGTATTGTTTCAATCTTTATCAAAAAAAGAGTTGAGGCAGTTTTCTAAATATTTGGAAGGTACGCCTTACAAAAAGGAAAATGATATTTTTGCTTTGTTTCATTATTTGAAGAAACATCATCCAAATTTTTGTGAAAGTAAAATAAACAAGCAAAAAGTTTGTAAACATATTTATAAAGATGAACCAGAAGGCAAATTTTTGCAAGTCTGTACCAATCTTGCCAAAATATTGGAAGATTATGTAATCAAACAAGAATTGGAAGAAAGCCAAACCGAGAGAGATTTCATTTTGTTAAATGCTTTAAAGCGAAGAAAGTTAGATAGTTTGTTTTTCAAAAAAGTAAAAAAAATACGTAAAGCTTGGGAAACTAAACAGCCTGCAGGAATTGAGCAATTGCACAATCAATACAAACTAGAAAGTTTATTTCATAATCATTATGAAACAACTGATATTGAAAGAATTGT
>CALHDG010000100.1 GCA_938023075.1 uncultured Chitinophagales bacterium | reverse complement strand
CACATTAGTCGCAGTATCCGGTCCTTCATTAGAAATTAAGATATTGAAAGCCGTCGTTTCGTTTTGCATAATGGCATTATCATTAACGGTTTTGGTTAAGGATAATTCGGCATAAGGTTCTAAAACTTCTGCTACAAACACGACTGCTTGATCGCTGTTATTAGTCAGCACCGCATCTAACTGATCGCTGCTAACAATGTTAGCTTGGTTGGTGATGGTTCCTGCATCAATGCCCATAACTTCTATATTTAAGATTGCGGTGCTGCCTGCAGGCAACCTATTTAAACTCCATGCTCCATTAACGAGACTATAACCTCCGTGTGACGAAACATGATTAACATATTCAATTCCATCTGGTAATATTTCTTCAATGGTGATATTTGTTGCATCATCTGGTCCGGCGTTAGAGACTATGATTTCAAAATTGGTGGCTTCATTTTGCTTGATGGCATTTTTACTAACCGTTTTAGTTAAGGATAATTCCGCATAAGGTTCTAAAACTTCGGTTATAAATACAGTAGCTTGGTCACTATTATTAGTTGCAACCGGATCAAAGAGATCAGTATTGATAATGCTTGCCTCATTAGTAATTGTGCCCGATGATATGCCTAGCACCTCAATTTCGAGTACAGCGGTATTGCCAACAGGAAGCGAATTTAATATCCACTCTCCGTTAACTAAGCTATACCCTCCGTGTGATGAATTATGGCTTACATATTGCAGACCATCTGGTAATACCTCCTCAACAACAATATTAGTTGCCACATTTGGTCCTGCATTAGATATTATAATCTCAAAAGTTGTCGCTTCATTTTGCAGTATGGCATTTGAATTGACGGTTTTTGTAAGAGACAATTCTGCCGTGGGTACTACAATTTGATCAACTACTAAATCTACCTGACTTGTATTGTTAGATAGGACGGGGTCGGGCTGATCACTTTCTGTAATTTCAACTTCATTGATATAGCTGCCCGGCTTATCTCCTAAAGTAACTAAAGTTAAGGTAGCCGAACTTCCGGAAGGCAGGCTTTCGATTGACCATTCTTCATTATTGGTAGTGAAAATACCTACAGTAGCAGAATTAGATAGATAAGATAAACCTTCTGGTAAATTTTCTTCAATTAAAATGTTGGTAGCTTCATCAGGTCCGGCATTTGAAACAACTATGGTGAAAGTAGTCGTTTCATTTTCATCGATGGTGTTTACATCAACCATTTTATTTATTGACAAATCTGCTGAAGGTGGTGGAGGCAATTCATCAACAAATACAATGGCTTCATCTATATTATTAGCTTCTACCGGGTCGGGTTGGTCGCTGCCAATAATGTCTGCCTGATTCGTAAAGGAACCAGCTTCCATACCACGCATGGTAATCGTTATGCTTTCGGAAGCACCAGCTTCCACCAATGGGATGTTCCAATAGTTGGTAATGGCACTATATGTTCCAGATGATGGATTCGTATTGGTAATGATTAAACCATTAGGTAATAATTCTCTAATTACAACATTAGTCGCATCATCAGGTCCGGCATTTGAAACAGTGATATTGAAATCTGTAGTTTCATTTAAATTGATATTAGCTTCATTGACTAATTTAGTTAGTGTTAATTCGGCAACCGGTTCTGTAAAAGCTTCAATTGCTTGAAAAGAAGTAGTATCGGCATTGTTAATTAAATTTAGATCGAGTTGATCTAAATGTTCAATAGATGCATAATTACTGATCTCTCCTGTTTGCTTTACAATAACATCTAACAATACCCGGTTAAATGAATTAGGTGGCAAAACCGGTATTGTCCAAATATTGGTAAACTCGTGAAAAGAACCAATAGTAGTTGTGCTGCTGATCAGTTCAACTTCAGCCGGCATTTGATCGAGTATTTCAATGTTTGTAGCAGCAACCGGGCTTTCATTCATTAAATTAATAATATAAGTTATGGTGTCACCTACTTCAGCATTTTCACCAACTACAACATTGCTATTTTTTTCTAACACTAACTCAATCGTATTAAAAGATAGTATACTAGGCGTACTGTTATCACTTGTACCATCACTTTCAGGATCGGGCACGGTGCCTTGGTGACTAATATCCTCAACCAAGGAGCCATCTGTACTTCTGGCATTGGCAATGGCACTGTTTACAATAGGGTTATTCATTTCATTGTCCATAACTTCCACCGTAAATTCGATCGTTAAACTTTCACCGGGTTCTAACAAGCCGGTATTTTCGGTAAATAAATTGTCATTTAAATCTCCATCATATAACAAGTTCATTTGTGGATTTAAAGTTGCATTAGAAGAAATTAGCTGCGGAGTTTGTGCTAAGGGTAACAAATACGCCAAACCAGCAACACCAATACTGCCCGTTAAATCATCTATTAAATTTAAATTATCTACTATTAAATTACCCGTGTTTTTTAATACAAATTGATAGGTTATTAAATGATGACCTTCTGTGGTAGCCGGTACAACACTTTTTGCCGTTTTGGCTAAACCAATTTGTGCCGCTTCAATAATAAATTCGGCAGGCGTTGGGTCATCTTCAGAGGTTGTATTGGTTCTGTCATCTGATAAATCGGTTGTCAAATTTCCATCAACTGAAATACCAGAAGCAAAAACCTGATTGTTGAGGATGGTGTCATTTTCAAATGGTCCCACATTTAAATGTATATTTAGCCGGGCTACCTCCAATGGATTCAACTCATCTGACCCGTTTAATAAATTAAAATCAGTAATACCATTATAATTTGAATTGACATCAATATTTAAAGAATTGTTTGAAAGCTGAACCTCATTTAATGGTTGGAAGGCACTTAAATCATCTTCTAATTGAAGGTTATTTAATAAGATATTACCTGTATTTTGAACGGTAACGGCAAAAGCCAAATTGTAACTACCATCTAACTGCATTTTCGGTGATTCTAAAAGTGCTTTGACCACCTCTAATTTTGGATTTGAAAATGAAAATGGTGTAGGTGTTGGATCGTCTTCAAAATTATCCGTTATTATTCCATCATCCGACAAATCTGTAATAGTATTGTTTAAAGGAGTAGTTGCAGAAGCAGTGGCAGAGTTGGTTAATCCTTGAGGTACAGTTACATAGGGTCCTACATTTAAACTTAAGGTAAAAGTGCCTCTTTCGTTTGGCTGTAAATTGTCCATTCCAGTTAACAAGGCAATATCAGCTGTTCCATCGTAAAATGCGTTTGGTGATAAATTGCTTGAGGTAAATAAAACCTCAGCCTGGTTTATTGGGCTAAACTGACTTAAATTATCGGTTATTTGAATGTTCTCTAAGCTAATAGTTCCGGTATTTTCAACAATAAAACTGTATTGTAAATCGTAGCTACCATCTTCATTTAATATTGGAAGCGCATCTAATTGCTTTGCTAAACCAATGCTTTGGTCTAAATCTTGTAAAATAACCGGAATTTCGTCTTGCCCGGTCACAACAAGATCATTTGGTGCGGTAGCAAACCCATTTACTGCATTTGTTGCACCTGTTGGTACTGTAATATAAGGACCGATATTGATTAATATCTGAACAGAACCATTTTCACCAGGTTGCAACTCATCAAAACCAAATAAAAGATTTTTGTCACTTAAACCATCGTAAGTAAAATTGTTTGATAAATTAGGAGTATTGTTAATAATACTTGCTGTATTTACTGGTTGCAGTTGCTGTAAATCATCAACTAATTGTAGTTTGTTTAATATTACATCACCTGTGTTTTCTACGTTAATCGTAAATAGTATATCATAGGTTCCATCGCTGTTATAATCAGGTCCTGAGCTTATGGTTTTGCTAACCGATATAGAAGGATTGAGCGGATCAACGGGACTTAATTCAGCATCTAATTCTTCTACCACATTGTTTATCGGATCATTACCGGTAACCCTTATAAGGTTTAATAAATTTGAGGGAGTTGGATTAAAAGGTCCGGCATTTAATGTAAGGGCAAAAGAAGCGGTTTCTCCAGGGGTAAGAAAATCGTTACCGAGTAAAGTATTTTTGTTAAACAAACCATCAAAAACCGGATTGGGCGATAAATTTGCCGAAGGACTAACCACAAAAGCAGCGTTAACCGGCTCAAAAGCAGAAAGGTCGTCAATTACCTGAATATTGCTTAAGTCAACATTACCGGTGTTTGAAAGATTAATAAAAAACATGAAATCGTAGGTACCATCTTCATTTAAAACAGGCGGTTCAATCAATAATTTATCGGCATTTATGGAGGCTCTGTACACTTCAAAATTAGCTTCTTCATCATCTACATCTACCACTAAATCTCCGGTTGGTTCATTTCCGTAGGCTCTTGCTAAATTAATTAAATTTGTTACCGGCGGATCATAAGGACCCACATTTAACTCTAATTTAAACGATGCAACTTCGCCTGGTGTAAGCAAATCGCCACCGGCAAGTGTATTAATGTTATTAATCCCATTAAAAGTTGGATTAGGCGATAAATTAGAAGTTGGTGAACTAATAAAAGCATTGTTCAACGGTTGAAAGTTAGATAGGTCATCTTCAATTTGAAGATTGGTTATGTTAACTGAACCGATGTTTCCAACAGTAATAAAATACGATAAATTATAGGTTCCATCATCTTGTAATTCCGGAGCTTCAATTAACAGTTTGTCTAAATTTAATTTGGCATCTCCAAAACTTTCAAAAGGTGTAGAAACCGAGTCTAACATTGTTGAAATATTTCCTAACGGGTCAACACCAGTTGCAGTTACCCTGTTTACAGAATCGGCTGGTAATTCTGGGTATGGTCCGGCAATTATCTCCAAATTCAACAAACCCGATTCGCCAGGTTCTAAAACATCTACACCAGATAAAAGATTGGTGTTGGTTATACCATCGTAATTTAAATTAATTGATAAATTGGAAGAAGGCAATGTTACAATTGTATTAATTACCGGAGCATAGTTGCTTATATCGTCAATCAGTTGGATATTATTTAAAGTTACATTACCTGTATTTTCTGCTCTAATTAAAAAACTCATTTTATAAGAGCCGTCTGGATTAAGAACTGGTCCTGCAAATAGTGATTTTTGTACTTCAATAGCTGGTTGAAGGTTGCCTATTTGTGTTCCTGCAATATCATTATCGTTTACTGCTTCTCCTGAAGAAGCAATTGCAGTAGCTTCTGCCATGTTGTTTAAATCAGCCGGAATACTAGCATATGGACCGGCATTAACCGTCAAATTTAAAATACCATTTTCACCTGGTTGAAAACTATTGGTACCACTTAATAAATTAATAGATGTAATGCCGTTAAAAGCAGGATTTGCTGATAAGTTTGAAGAGACATTGACAATACCCGTAGAATTAATAGGGGCAAAATTGCTTAAATCATCCGTAATTTGAAGATCATTTAAAATAACATTACCATCATTTATTAGTTGAATTAAAAAGGTGAATTCGTAGGTTCCGTCATTGTTTAGAACAGGGTCATTAATCAGGTTTTTCAAAATTCTGATTGCCGGTTCAAAGGCATCAATAGGCGTTTCAATCTCATCTTCATCGCTTACTTTATTTCCTCCGGGGTCTATTCCGTTTGCCATCGCCAGATTTTTGAGATCGGATGGTATGTTAGTTAATGGACCCACATTTATGGCTACATCAAAAGAACCTTCTTCACCCGGTACAAAACTATCAGTACCGTTTAGCATATTTAAATCTGATAAACCATTGTAAGAACCATTGGGAGATAGATTAGAAGAGATGTTTAAAAAGTTGATTGAATTTATTGGCGCATAATCTGACAACTGATCTAAAACTTGTAAATTATTCAATACCACATCGCCGGTATTTATTAACTCTAACCTAAATGAAATATCATAGGTTCCATCTATCTTACTATTAGGTCCATTGATCAATTTCTTTTCAAGGTCTATTTTAGGTTCACTTGCTTCAAATGGTGTAATTACAAAACTATCATCAAACAATTGAATGCCAGAGTCATCATTTGCCGAAGCAATTGTATAGTTTGTTATTTCATCAATATTTCCATTTAAAGGTCCAACAGTTAGTACCAAATTTAAGCTGGCACTTTCTCCGGCAGCCAATTCATCATTTCCTGTTAATAGATTCACATTAACAATACCATCATATACCGGATTAACATTTAAGTTAGAAGTTACATTAGAAATAATAGGTTGTTGAAGTGGTGAAAAACTTATCAGGGCATCTAAAATTTGAACATTTTCTATAGGAACATAACCGGTGTTTTGAACCTGTAGATTATAGATGAGATCGTAGGTTCCATTTTCATTCAACACTGGTGGGCTTATTAAACTTTTTAATATTTCAATAGAAGATAAACCGGGTTCTAAGGTAACTATGGTTGGTTGGTTATCATTAAGCGGACCATCGTCATCTTTATCAGGATCGGAACCATCATCTGAGCTATCTTGTATGGGACTTCCGTCAGAATCAATTCCGCTTACGAATGCCTGATTAGCAAAATCGCCACCTGGTTGTGGAACGATACCTACATTTACTTTAATTTGAATTAAGCCGGTTTCTCCTGGTGCAAAATCATCAATGCCTAATAAAACATTGGTATTGGTAATGCCATTATAAACACCATTTGGTGATAAATTACTGGAGGCGTTTGTAAGGCTAACTGCATTTATAGGTACGGCTGCAATTCCTGAAAAGGCGGTTGATAGATTATCAACAATTTGCAGATCGGTTACAATTACAGGACCACTGTTTTCAATAAAAAGCGTGTACAAAATGTCATAGGTTCCATCTGGCAAAATATTAGAAATTGAGGTAAGTTCTTTAGCGATTCCTATTTCTCCTAACGGCGGCTTGGTAGGTATTGGGGTAGGGTCATCATTGTTATTGGGTCCGTCTCCTTCCGGATCTGGATTTAGTCCATCGTGTGAATTATCTTCCACTTCAAAACCTGATGGAGCAGTACCAATAACATTAGCCGTGTTTTGAAAAACAGTAAAGGTATTGGGCGGCATTGGTCCAAAATTGATTTCTATATCTACAAACCCTATTTCACCTACGGATAAATTATCGTTGCCAATTAATAAATTTTGTACAGCTTGACCATCAAAACTAGTATTAGGATTAAAATTATTAGAACTATTTAATATTAAAACATAATTTATATTTGGTGTTGGTGGCAAACTAAAGGTAGTCATTAGGTCATCCGTTATTTGAATGTTAAAGATGTCAACATTACCAGAATTTTCTACTAACAAACGCATACTAATAATAAACGTTCCATCCGATAACAACACCGGCCCACTGGTTAGAGCTTTAGCCAAACCCAGTTCTGGTCTGGAAACATCATAATCTGTAGAAACGGCACTTTGGTCGGTTACAACATTAGCAGAAGGATCGGTAGCTGACGCAGCAGCAATATTGCTTAAGCCAAAAATTGGAAATGCATATGGACCCGTATTTACACTAATTTGTAAAGAAGCTGTTTCGTTGGGAACAAGGCTGTTATTCCCCAATAAAATATTCATATTTGAAGTGCCATTATATCCTGGGTTGAATGATAAATTAGCGGATATGTTTGATAAGGTAACCAAATTAACCGGTACAAAAGCAGTTAGGTCATCTATTACCTGAATGTTGTTTAAGTCAACATTTCCATTATTGGTGATGGTAATTGCATAATCAGTGCGTTGCGTGCCATCGCTTAACAGTGTAGGACCCGATATAATTTCTTTTAAAACTTGAATGGATGCACTGGTGTTTGGTAATGCAGTATCCACAGAATCTTTATCAGCAATTAGTATGTTACTCGGGTCGGTGCTTGTAACCTCAACCAAGTTAGTTAAATTAGATGGCGTTGGATTAAATGGACCGCAATTTACATTTAAATCTATAGATGCACTTTCTGCAGGTATTAAGGTATTGGTACCCAATAATATATTGGTGTCTGTTATACCATCGTATGCCGAATTACTTGAAATATTTGCCGAAGTATTAGAAAATGAAACATTGTTTACAGGCGACAGGGAGGCTAAATCATCAATAAGTTGTAAGTTATTAAGGTCTGCATTACCAATATTATTCACTTTAATATTATAGGTAAGCGAGTAAGTTCCGTCAGCATTTACAACGGGTTGTCCTTTTAATGATTTAATAACATCTATTGCCGGTAATTGTTTAGGTAACGTGGTGGGTACTTCATCATTATCTTGAACCAAATTACCAGCAGGGTCAGTAGCTTTAGCTAAAGCAGCATTGCCTATGTTTTCTGGTGTTGGATCATATGGTCCTACATTTATCAACAAATCGAATGAGCCGGTTTCGTTTGGGCTAAAGTCATCTAAGCCAAGTAAAGTATTTACATTACTAATTCCATTATAGGCAGAATTAGGCGACACATTAGCAGAAGTATTAATAATGGATACGCTGTTAATGGGGCTGAACACGGTTAAATCATCCTCAATTTGCAAATCATTTAAATTCACATCTCCATTATTTCTTACGTTAATGTTAAACCTTAAATCAATTGTTCCATCTGTTTTTAATAGAGGTGTATTCAACAAAGTTTTTGTTATGTCAATACCTGCCATAGAGTTTTGGAAGTTTGAAGTAGCAGAAGACACATTAGTTTGCAAAACTCCATTAGGATCTGTACCAGAAGCGGTTGCTTCATTAACCATAACACCATTTGGAGGCAAAGTTGAATATGGACCAACGTTCAAAACAATATCTAAACTACCTAACTCGCCGGGTGAAAAACCATCAATACCTAATAGGGCATTTACATTACTTATACCATTAAATGAAGCATTAGGAGAAAGATTTGCTGAGGTATTGGTAATGGCGATGGAATTAACAGGAGCATACTGCGATAAATCATCAACAATTTGAATGTTTGACAAGTTTACATTACCGTTATTAATCACATTTAATGAAAAAGTTAAATCGTAAGTGCCGTCTGTTCTAAGGCTTGGTCCATCGGTTAGCGTTTTCTGAATGTCAATAGTTGGAAAAATAGACCGAAGATCAGTTAATTCAATATCGTTATCACTAATAAGGTTGCCATTAGGATCATTAGAAGTGACCGTAACTTCATTTTGCAAAGCATTTAAATCAACACTGGAATCATAAGAACCAACGTTCATCGTCATTTCGAAGTTAGCCGTTTCTCCAGGACTAAATATATCATTACCTACCAGTAATGCGATATCGCTAATGCCATCGTACAAACTGTTTAAGGCAATATTACCGGTAGAGTTGGAGGATGTTACCGAATTAACCGGATTATATAAAGATAAATCATCTATAATTTGAATATCATATAAATTTACTATACCGGTATTTTCAATTTCAATAAAAAATGTAATGTCGTAAGTACCGTCGGCATTAGGAGATGCATCATCTATAAAAGTCTTATTTATATATATAGATGGATTTAAATTTGGGAAATCGGTTAACATTTCATCAGTCGAAGTTATCACATTTCCACTTGGGTCTGTAGCTGTACCGGCAATTATGTTTGATAATGAACCGGCTGCCGGAATAGGATCAAAAGGTCCAACATTTACCAGTATCTCATAATTACCACTTTCTGAAGGAGCGAAAGAGTCGGTACCCGTTAAGGTATTAGAAACGCTAATACCGTTATAATTTGGGTTAAGAGATAGATTAGATGAAAGATTATTTATGATTACATTATTTACAGGATTATACTGACTAAGAATATCAGTTACCTGAATGTTATTGAGAATTAAGTCTCCTGAATTTTCAACCATGATGTCAAAGCTCATGTCATAAGTGCCGTCGTCTTTTAAGTCTGGTCCGCTCGATAGTTGCTTTGTTACACTAAGTTGCGGACCCGGAATTGGAATAATCGTCGGCACCGTATCGGTACTAACAATATTGTTTCCTCCCGGGTCTATGCCGTTCACCATTCCTACGTTGTTAATAATTGGTGGTGCTGTAACAAATGGGCCAATGTTCATTAATATTTCCAACGATTCTGTTTGTCCGGGTAGCAAAACATCAGTACCGGTTAAAGTATTGGTATTTGCGAGCCCATTGTACAAACCATTAGGAGAAAGATTAGCAGAAGTATTGATTACCGAAGCATTGTTTACCGGATTAAAAACGGATAAGTCATCAATTATCTGAACATTTGTTAAATTGACATTACCGGTATTTTGTATGGACATATCATATATAATGTCGTACGTTCCATCAGTATTAATTGAGGGTAAATTTAAAATTGATTTATTAATGGATAATGAAGGCGAAGGGGAAAGAATTGGAGAAGGAACAGATGCCGTATCGGTATGCTCCATGCCCGCAGGATCGTTGGCAAAGGCAATAATTTCATTTTCTAAACCTGTTGGGGTAAGTGCATAGGGACCAAAGTTTACATTAATATTAAAGGCACCGGTTTCGCCAGGGTTTAGCACATCTACTCCTATTAAAGTATTGGTAATTACAATACCATTATATGCCCCGTTAGAAGAAAGGTTAGCAGAGGTGTTGCTAATATTAGCTTGATTTACCGGAGCATACATACTCAAATCATCTTCTAATTGAATATTCATTAAATCAACATTTCCAGTATTTTCTAAATTAATTAAAAAAGAAATATCATAAGTTCCATCATTATTTAAGTTTGGCCCACTTAATATTTGCTTACTAACCGATATACCAGGATTAAGCAACGGAAATACAACTGGAGTAAGCGCATTATCAGCCACTGAAATACCATTAGGATCAATTCCAGTAGCATCTGCATTGTTCGATAATCCTGTTAATGTAGTTGGGTAAGCACCAATATTTACTACAATATCAAAACGACCCGTCTCACCCGGAACAAAAGTATCATTACCATTTAAAGCATTAATGTTAGAAATTCCATTATAGTTACTATTCGGAGAAAGATTTGAAGAGGTATTGGAGATAATGGCAGTGTTAACTGGTGCAAAAATATTCAAATCATCGGTAACCTGAATGTTATTTAAGTCTACATCTCCACTGTTTTCTAAGTTAATCTGAAAGGTAATATTGTAGGTTCCATCATTATTTAAAGTTGGTCCGTTTAATATTGATTTGGCAATTTTAATTGAAGACAATGGAGAGCTTACCGATACATCAGCATTATCTGTATTATTTACATTTTGGTTAGATGGGTCAATAGCGGTTACGTTTACAATATTGGTAAAAACAGCCGGTGGATTATTGTACGGACCTACATTGGCATAAATAAAAAACGATCCTCGTTGTCCTGGAACAAAATTGTCGTTGCCCAGTAAGGTATTAATATCCGTTAAACCATTATAAAGGCCATTTGGAGATAAATTAGCAGAAGTATTACCAATGTTGGCTGAATTAACCGGTGAAAAAGCCGTTAAATCATCGGTTACTTGTAGGTTAGATAAATTGACATCGCCTATATTCTCAATATCGATTTTAAAGGCAAGATCGTAAGTTCCATCCGTATTTAAAAATGGAGCATTGATTAAAGTTTTAACTACATCAATACTAGAATTGGGAGGTGTAATTGGGCTAGGTTGTGCATCAGTATCGCTAACGGTATTATTAGATGGGTCTAAACCAGTAATTTCAGCCTGGTTAGTTAAATTAGCAGGTATAGTAGAATAAGGACCAACATTTAAATTTATATACAGTATTCCAGTTTCACCCGGTACAAAGCTATCATTACCTAATAAAGTATTGATGTTTGAAGTGCCATTAAAGCTTCCACTTGGAGATACATTGGCAGAAAAATTACTAATATTAACAGAGTTTATCGGAGCATACGTAGAAAGATCATCTACTATTTGAATATCATCAAGATTTACATTACCCGTATTTTGTGCTTCTATTTTAAAGGTAATATCAAAAGTGCCATCGGTATTTAAATCAGGTCCGCTAAACAAAGTCTTATCAATTTTTAAGGCTGGTATAGTGGCTTGAAAAGCTGGTGTAACGTCATCATTATTATTGACGCTTTCGCTATTTGGTGCGGTAGCATTTACCTGGCATGTATTCGCAATACCTGTTATAGTTGTACTATGCGGACCAACATTTAACACAAGTTCAAATGAGCCAGATTCGTTTGGTGCCAAAACATCAGCACCAGTTAAGGTATTGACGTTAATTAAACCATCAAAAACAGAATTCGGAGATAAATTTGCCGATTCATTGGCATATAAAATGGAATTGATTGGAGCAAAAGCACTTAAATTATCGGTCAATTGAATATTGCTTAAGTCAACATCGCCTGTATTTTTAAGCGCAAACTTAAAAGTCAAATCAAAAGTTCCATCTGTATTAAGCACCGGATTACTTGAAACGGTTTTAACAACTTCAATACCCGGATTAGGAGTAGGGAAAAGTGGATCGGCAACATCAGAATCGTTTACTGCTGTACCAGAAGGATCTATTGCAGTTACATCAGCTATATTATTTACATTGCTAATAGTGGGGTTGTGCGGTCCTACATTAACCTCAATAGAAAGCGTAGCGGCATCGTTAGGAGCCAGCATATCCGCATTGCTTAATAGGGTAATATCTGTTAAACCATTATAATTAATATTTGCGGTAAGGCTGCTAGCCGCTTGAACGATATTGGTGTAATTTATTGGAGCAAAAGCACTTAAATCATCTGTAATTTGAATGCTGTTTAAATTTTGATTGCCTGTATTGGTTATGGTAAAACTAAATATGGCATCATAAGTACCATCTGAATTTAATGTAGGATTAGAAGAAATGGACTTTACAATTTCTATGGCAGGTGCTGGCAAAGGAAAAACTAGAGGTGCAGAATCGGAGTCGCCTATGGCTAAACCTGAAGGATCGGTAGCACTAGCATCAACCATATTATCAATACCATTTATAGTGGAGTTATGTGGACCCATATTAACCGATAGGCTAATGGTAATATTTTCATTAGGAGATAAAATGCCAATAGCACCTAACAAATTAATATCGGTAACTCCATCGTAATTTGAATTAAGCGGTAGTGCTCCTATTATTGTTGTATTAATGTTGTTGATAGGAGCAAAAGCACTTAAATCATCCTCTATTTGTATATTATTTATAATTTGATTTCCTGTGTTCTCTAAAATAATATTGAATATAACATCATAGGTTCCATCAACGTTTAAGCTTGGGTTTGAACCAACCGTTTTAATAACTTCAATTGCTGGTGCAGGTGTTGGAAATACAGGAGTAGCTGTATCCATATCATTTACCGTTGCCCCTGAAGGATCCGTTGCTGAAATATCCGTCTGATTATCTAATCCTATAAGAGTTGGATTGTGAGGTCCTATATTTAATGTTAAACTAATAGCAGCTGTTTCTGAGG
Source organism: uncultured Chitinophagales bacterium (assembly GCA_938023075.1). Taxonomy (GTDB): domain Bacteria; phylum Bacteroidota; class Bacteroidia; order Chitinophagales; family JAHDHT01; genus CALHDG01. The sequence goes on along the minus strand of CALHDG010000100.1, from coordinate 32,462 downwards.
GTGACAAGGTATTTGCACCACCAAGTATGTTAAAGTCAGTTGTACCATCAAAGTTTATATTTGTAGAGAGCGTTCCACTTACTAAACCTAAGTTTACTAAATTAATTGGCGCAAAGGCACTTAAATTGTCAGTGAGTTGAATATTATTTAAATTTTGGTCTCCGGTATTTTCAATTACAAAATTGAACACTACATCATATGTGCCATTAGTATTTAAAATAGGATTAGAAGAAATTGTTTTTGTGACGTTTACTGCTGGTGCAGGTGTTGGAAATACAGGAGTAGCCAAATCCATATCATTTACCATCGCATTAGATGGATCAGTAGCTGAAACGATTGCTTGATTATCTACTCCGGTAAGAGCAGGACTATGCAAACCCATATTAACAGATAAACTGATTGAAGCAGTTTCACCCGGTAACAAGCTACTCAATCCATTTAATAAATTATCATCAGTTATTCCATCATAATTTTGATTGAACAATATATTTCCAGTTATGCTGCTGGCACTTGTTGAATTTACAGGCACAAAAGCACTCAAATTATCGACAATCTGAACATTATCTAAATTCTGGTCTCCTGTATTTTCAATTACAAAGCTAAACTCAACATCATAGGTGCCATCAGCATTTAATGTTGGGTTTGAAGAAACTGTTTTTACCAAATTAATAGCGGATGTGGGTGTTGGAAATATGGGTGCAATTAGACTAATATCTGTAACGGCACTTCCTGCAGGATCAGTAGCTGAAATATCTGTCCGGTTATTAATACCACTTATTGGTGTATTATAAGGACCTAAATTTACTTGAAGACTCAATACTCCGGTCTCACCCGGAGCAAGGTTATCTCCACCGTTTAGTAAATTTTGATCTGATGAACCATCGAAACCGGCATTAGCCGTTAGGTTTCCATTTATAACAGCAATGCTCGTTGAATTAATCGGTCCAAATGCAATCAAATTATCGGTAAACTGAACATTACTTAAATTTTGATTGCCCGTATTTTCTATGGCAAAGTTAAACACTGAATCGTAGGTGCCATCAGCATTTAATGCCGGGTTACTTGATATAGTTTTTACAATATCAATAGCCGGCATTGGGGCATCAAATGGTGTTGCTACAGTATGCGTATCAGAAACAGGATTTCCAAAATTATCCTCTCCAGATACTGCCGCTGTGTTATCAATAGAATCTGGAGGTGTAGCATAAGGTCCTACATTTACCTTTAAACTCAAATTAGCGGTTTCGCCGGGTAATAAAGTGTCGGTTCCAACCAACAGATTAAAATCGGTTAAACCATTAAAATTATTATTTGTATTAATGTTAATTGAGGTTGCAGAAATACTATTAAAATTAACCGGAGCAAAAGCCGTTAAATTATCTGTTATTTGAACATTGTTTAACGAAATATTACCTGTATTTTCAATTTGAATATCAAAAGTTGTTTCATAAGTGCCATCAGCATTTAATCTTGGATTAGAGGCAATTGTTTTGGTTATGCTAACATCTGATACAGCTGCCAAAAAAGCAGGTACAACAGAACTATTATTGGTAACGGTTGAAGAGGCGGGACTTATTCCAGAAACATCGGCGGTGTTGCTTACACCACTAACAGGAGTTGTAAAAGGACCCATATTTACCTCTAAACTAACTATAGCCGTTTCACCAGGAGTCATGTTATCTGCTCCGCTTAGTAAGTTAATATTGCTTGTGCCATCATAAAGCATGCTAGCCGTTACATTGCCATTATTAATAATAATATTTGTAGAATTGATGGGAGCAAAAGCACTTAAGTCATCCATTAATCCAATAGTAGTTAAATTTTGATCTCCGGTATTTTCAATAGCAAAACCAAATGTTACATCATAAGTACCATCTAAATTTAGTGCCGGATTACTTGTTATGGTTTTTACTATATCAATTGCCGGCATTGGTGCTACAAAAGATGTTGGCACTGCATCAGTATCCATAGCAGGATTACCGGAATCATCCTCACCTGTTACCTCTACTGTATTATTGGTTGTTACTGGTGGTGTACTATAAGGACCTATTATTAATTGTAAACTTAAAGTCGCTGTTTCACCTGCTAATAGTATATCTGCACCTGTTAACAGATTAGAATCACCTAAACCGTCAAAATTTGGATTGGCTGTTATGTTGCCTGTATTAATCGTAATATTAGCAGAACTAACTGGTGCAAATGCGGTTAAAACATCCGTAACTTGAACATTGCTAAGCGTTGTAGTTCCAGTATTTTCTATTAGAACATTATAGGTAACTTCATAAGTACCGTCGGCATTCAATATTGGTACACTTTGTAAAGATTTTGTTATTTGAACGCTTGGCATAGCAAGTGGAAAAGCAGGTACTACCGAAGATCTTCCAATTATAATATTGCCAGAACTATCCTCTCCACTTAACAATACAATATTTCTATTAACAGGTAAAGTTGAATAACCTCCAGAGTTTACTAATAAATCGAAACTGAAGCTTTGCCCTACCGCAAGATTATTGGTTCCACTGGTTATGATAAAATCACTTGTTCCATCATAGTTATTATTTACTGTAAATGCGCCACCTGTTATAGTGATGAGTGTGCTGTTTATAGGAGCGAAAGCAATAAGATTATCATTAATTTGTAAGTTAGTAACCGGGTCAACACCGGTATTTTCAACTTGGATACTGTAAGTAACATCATAAGTACCATCTGAATTTAAGGTAGGTCCGTTTGAAATACTTTTAGTCACATTTATTTCGGTTGAGGGGCAGATAGAATATTCGTCAAATATAATTTCACCTATTTGTATATGTGATATTACATTTCCAACAATGCCGTTACCATCTATAGCGGAAATATCATTGACACTAGTTGAAGCATTTGGGCAATCATAAGCACCATCATTTTCTATATAGCCATACAACAAATATATTTCTGATATTTGTTGTGTGCCAAAATCTAAAATGGCGGTTGAATTGATGTTATTATTGTTTACGCCACCTCCAACAATAGATAGATAATTCATTAATGGATTATTAGTGCATGGACTATTAGGTACCACACAATTAGGTACACCTATACAATCACTTGCTGTAACAGGAAATGTAAAACCACTGCAATTTGTACAATTATTTGTTAAATGATCGTAGATTAAATAATTGGGATTGCCAGGTGCAGATATTGCAGGATATACAAATGCTCCATTACAATCTATCCCTCTAATACCCACTGTTTCGGCTAAATCAATTTCAGTAATTCCGAATCTTACACCGGTTAAACATCTATCGAAAACAAGAGACAAGAAGTTAACATTATTGTTATTTGATTCTCCCCAAACATCCAATACAACTCCATCTCCATTAGTATCAGGCAATCCCAAACCTGTTACAGTAGTTGTTCCAAAGAGGGGGTCTACATTAAAATTGTTTCCTACTTCTAACTCAGCACCAAATGTGCAATTGGGGTTACCTAAGTTTGAATAACTATAGATGCCAGTGCCATTCGGTGCATTTCCATTATCATTCCAATCTAAAGCATCGGTTGTGCAAGGTGGCGTATCATATAATATTTCTCCTATTTGCAAATGTATTATTTCCATTCCTCCAGGAGTACCAAATCCAGATATGCCAGATACTTCATTATTATTGCTGGTTGCATCAGGGCAATCATAAGCTCCGTCAAAATCTACAAAGCTGTATAAAAACTCTATGCCGCTAATTTGTTGTGTACCAAAGTCTAAAATTACTGTTGTGTTTAAATTATTATCATTATCTCCACTACCTACAAAGGTTAGGTAGTTGGGTATTGGATTATTAGTACAAGGGGCGTTAGGAATAGCACAATTTGGAAAAGCAAAACAATTAAATATGACTAAAGGAAAAGCAAAGCCTCCGCAATTGATGCAATTGTTTGACAGCGCATCGTATATTAAATATTTGGCAGCACCTACTGGAGTTACAGTAGGATACACAAAATTTCCATTGCAGTCTAATCCTCTAATAGCAATGGCTTCTGTCAAATCAATATCGGTAATGCCAAAATTAACGCCGGTTAAACATTCACCGAAACTAACATTTATGCTGTTGGTAACGTTTTCTTGGCTAAGCGTACCCCACACATCAAGCACTACAGCATCACCGTCCGAATCGGGCAGTGCTCTGTTCGGTTCTGTTATGATTCCAAACCGAGGATCTAAATCAATATTACCAACCGTTAACGCTGCCGAAAACAGGCAATTAACGTCACCTTCTGTTGTATAATTATAAGTGCCTGCTCCGGTAATAAAATTGAAATCATCATTCCAATCTAAATCGTCTGTTTGTGCATGCGATTGATTTATTTGAAAATTTAATATAATTATAATTAATTTTATGACAATTCCACCTAACTTGTGCTTAATAGAAAAATTTGATAATTCAATCATTTTGAAATTTACTTAACCTAGTATTGCTTAATTTATTTAACCTTTTATGCTTACTACAACTGCACGACTATCATTACCTATTTGTACAGTTTTATAGTCAGTATATGTACGGAACTCCAAAGTATATAGTTACTTTTTCAGCGCACTATGTTTAAAGCCTTAAGTTGGTTTACAGATTACGAAAATCATTTAGAAAAGCATTTATTCAAATAATTATGAGAAAATTTCGTTTTTTACACTTAAAATCGCTTTCAAGTTGGTGTATAAAATTATGAAAAAACCAATACTGTTTATAGTAGGTATGATACTTTGCGGTACTCAAATTTTTGCAACGCATAACCGGGCGGGCGAAATTACTTATATACATAAGCCTGAAGCGGATAACCGCTATCGCTACGAGGTGATTATAACTACTTATACTAAAGAAAGCAGCAATGTAGATAGAGATAGCTTAACTATCCATTGGGGTGATAATACAGAATCTATTTTAGGCAGAAATAACGGACCAATGGTAGATAATAATTTTGATGGAGAATCGGTGGGTAACGATATAAAAAAAAATACCTACAGCGGTATTCATAGCTATCCCGGTCCGGGCGAATATTTGCTATGGATGCAGGATTTAAATAGAATTGACAGCATCATCAACATTAATTTTGGTAACTCTATGAATGAACCTTTTTATATTGAAAACACCTTAAAAATATTAGATCCACAGTTCTATAGTTTTAATAACAGCCCCGTATTGTTGCAACCGCCTATTGATTTTGCCGGTTTGGGCATTCCATACATTCACAATCCAAATGCTTTTGATATTGATGGCGACAGTTTACATTTTGAATTGGTTGTACCCAAAATTAGTGTAGAAGATGATGCGCTGAATTATATCTTTCCAAATGGAATTATGCCGGGCATGGATAACAACTACACTTTGAATGCGGCAACGGGTGAATTTATTTGGGATGCGCCTCAGCAAACCGGCATCTATAACATTGCTATTGTAGTAAGTGAATTTAGAGATGGTATTTGTATTGGTACTTTAAGAAGGGATATGCAAATTATTGTAAAAGAGACCGATAACACACCGCCAGAAATTGCAGACTTAAGAGACACTTGTATTATTGCCGGCTCTTATTTTCAACAAGCTATTGTGGTAACCGATGATGATCTCGTAATTAACCTGGAAGGTTTTGGTGGTTCATTTGAATTAGATTCATTGCCTTCTGAAATTAATATAATTAATATGCAAGCAGGTTTAACTGAAGGATTGTTTAGCTGGCAAACCTATTGTGATCATATTTTAAATCAACCCTATACTGCTGTGATAAAAGCGGAAGATGAAGACCCCAATAGTTCATCGCACATTACTTTGGCAGATTTAGAAACCTGGCTAATTACGGTTGTGCCTCCTGCGCCTGAAAATTTGACTTACGAAGTCATCAACAATAGTTCTATCTTATTAAACTGGCAATCGCCCTATGCTTGTTTTGAGGCAGAGAAATTTAATGGCTTTTCTGTTTTGCGCCGGCAAGGTTGCGATACCACTAATGTTGACCCTTGTGAAATTGATAGCCGCTTAGATGGTTATACATTATTAGAAGATGGTATAGAAACTTTTGAATATTTGGATGAAACCGCTTTAAAAGGTGTTTCTTATACTTATCGAATAGTAGCAAATTTTGCTGAACTTTCTTTGGGTGGCTTTCCGCTTAATGAAATACAAAGTGTGCCTTCTAACGGAGCTTGTGTTTTTCTGCCAAGCGACGTACCGGTTATTACCAATGTAAGCGTTCAGCAAACCGATGCTACTAATGGGCAAATGTATGTGGCTTGGTCAAAACCTAATCCGGTGGCATTAGATACCACCTTTAATGTACCGCCCTATGTGTATAAAATATTTAGATCAACGGGCATCGGTAATACCGATTTTGAATTGATTACAGAAACCAATCCGGCAGCAACCTTCGCGCTCGCAAACGATACTATTTTTAATGATAATTTATTGAACACTTTAGAAAATGGCTATACTTACCAAATTGGGTTTTATGCCAATGGAGAGTTAGTCGGTAATACTAATATAGCTTCCTCTATATATTTAGATGCAATGCCTGCTCCTTCTCAGGTTAATTTAAGTTTTAACTTAGAGGTGCCTTGGCAAAACAATCAATATATTATATACCGGTCCGATTCTCCTATGGGTAATTTTGATTCTATTGGCATATCGAATAGACCCACGTATACCGATGAAAATTTAACCAATGGTTTAACCTATTGTTATTATACAGAAGCCGATGGTACTTATCAAACTCCTGAAATTGTTGATCCATTAATTAATCTTTCACAAATACAATGTGCTATACCTATTGATACTTTGGCACCTTGTGTACCCTCTTTAACGGTAACAAACGATTGCAATGCCAATTTAATGGAATGGACAGCAGAAAACTTTAGAAATGATTTAAGCTGGAACAACCCAATTACCGCTTGTGGAGATGAAGATTTAATTGGCTATAACGTTTATTATGCTCCCGACAATAATAGTGATTTCGAACTGATTGAAAATATTCAAGATGTTAATCAAACGCAATATCAACATTTTATTGCAAATGTAATTGCTGGTTGTTATTCGGTTACCGCGGTTGATTCTTTTAACAATGAAAGTACTCGAACCAATATAGTGTGCGTTGAAAATTGTTTTGAATATGAATTGCCCAATACCTTTACTCCAAATGATGATGGCAGTAACGATTTATTGGTACCCATTAAAAACCGCTTTGTTCAAAACATTGATTTGAAAATTTTTAACCGTTGGGGTAATTTAGTTTTTGAAACAAGCGATCCTAATATTAATTGGGATGGTACTAACCGACGCGGTCAAGCCTTATCCAATGGAGTATATTTTTATGAAGGCATCGTATTTCAATTGGATATAACCGGGCAAGAATTTGCTGCTCAAGATTTGAGTGGATTTATTCATCTTATAAAAGAATAACAAGTTGTTTACAGGTATTATAGAAAGCATAGGAGAGGTTTTAAAAATTGAAGAAGAAGGAACCAATAAACATTTTTTTATCCGTTCCGCTATTTCTGATGATTTAAAAATAGATCAAAGTGTGGCACATAATGGAGTTTGCTTAACCGTAGTTGAAGTAACCAACCAAGTGCACGTGGTAACCGCTATTGAAGAAACCTTACAGGTAAGTAATTTAAATGATTTAAGTATTGGATCAAAAATAAATTTAGAAAGATGCTTGAGAGTAGGGGATAGGATAGATGGACATTTTGTACAAGGACATGTTGATGCAACAGCTATATGTAAAGATATTAAAAATGAAAATGGCAGTTGGCGTTTTTATTTTGGGCTTCAAACCGAAACCAATCAGGTGTTAATTCGTAAAGGTTCTATAACTATAAACGGTGTAAGCCTTACTTTGGTAGATGCCGAATTAGATCATTTTAGTGTAGCCATTATACCTTATACTTTTGAAAATACGGTGTTTCAACAGCTACAAAAAAATGAATTTGTTAATATTGAATTTGACATGTTAGGGAAGTACATGCAACGTTTCGCCAAAAAATACTAACTTTATAGAGTAGGATATTATATTCCTATTCAGTTTGTTATGCTTAAAATTATTTCTTTTATATTAATTGTTCTGCTTGGAATGGCAAATTTTGTCCAAGGTCAATGCTATCCTGGTGAAATGCCAGATACAACTTTTTACGTTTGTGAAGGCAATGAAGTTCATGCAATGGCTTTAAATTCCGAAGTTTTTTCAGGTTGTGTAGTGGCATACACTTTACACGATTTTGCAGGAGGTTTTTTAAGTAACCCGATCGATTCTAACCTAACCGGCACTTTTGAAATGGGCGACGCTAATTTTGATGAACCGTACTACATTTGTGCAGTTGCCGGAGTTGATGAAGATGGAAATGGATTCCCTGATTTTGATCATCCAGATACCCAAACATCGCAAGGTACTGGAGTTCAATTTATTGAAAATAATTTATTTGTATTAGATTTTAATTGCAATGAAGATGATGGTATTATTGATATCGCGCTTAATAAAATAGAAGGATCAAACCCATTAAGAAAACATTTTGTGTTGTTTCATAATTTTGGTGCAGATACCTTAATAGTAAATGGAGGCTACGTAAACTTACCGGCAAATACTCAAAATTTAGAATTGGTGTTGGTAGACCAAGATCAAGACTATTGTTATGATATCGTAAATATAGAGCAACTGCAACAGCCTTGTTACTTTGATTTGGCATTGCGCCTAACCGAAAGAGATAATAAAGTAGAAAGTTACGCACCGCAAGATACGGTTCAATTGAAAGTTGAAGTGTTTAACCAAGGTGTTTTACCAATAAAATCAGCTGAATTAATTGCCTATTTACCAGAAGGTTTTTCTATTGTTTCAAATGGCTGGCGTTTAAATATTGAACCTAGTGAAGCCATATATTTTATAGAAGACGTTTTATATCCTGATTCAAGTAAAACTGTTATATTAGAGTTGTTGTTATTAGAGAGTTTAATAGAAGACGTTTATTTTCCTTCCGTTGAAATAGTTTCTTTTCAAAGCTTAAATGGTACTTTTCTAGATGATATTGATTCAACCCCGGATAATAATAATTTTAATGACTTGATTATAGATGATGAAATTTTAGAAGTGTTAACAGATGAAGACGACCACGACGTGAGTGAACTTCGGGTAATACTAAACCATATTAATAAATTTCCACTTGATCAAGAAAATTTATGGATTAATGCCATAGGACCAGTGCCAGTCAACAATACACTTCAAGTGCAATATCAAGCAGACAAACATGAATTAATAAATATCGCACTATATAATATTGATGGTCAAATGTTAGAAGATTATAGTAAAATGATGAATAAAAATACTGATACCGTAAGTTTTAATTTAATCGATCTTGCAGATGGTATTTATTTTATTCGCTTAAGTAATCAACATCAAATTGTCAGTAGGCGAGTCATCAAACAGTAAGTTTATTACACTATCCACAATTTCTTCAATTTATAAACAACCCTATTGTTTATGTAAGCCGTTGGTTATCTTTACCAAAAATTTAAAACCTTGAACGATATAGATAACAGTACGGTTAAAGAAACCAATTTTAATTTCCCGAATCAAGCCGGTAAATATGCTGGCAAAGTAAGAGATGTATATTTTTTGAACAATAATTTAATGGTGATGGTTGTAACCGATAGAATATCAGCTTTTGATCATATTTTACCAAGAGCCATCCCTTTTAAAGGACAAATGTTGAACGGAATAGCCGCCTACAATTTACAAGCAACCGAAGATATAGTACCCAATTGGATGTTGAGCCAGCCAGACCCCAATGTAATGATTGGTAGAAAATGCGAACCATACAAAGTTGAAATGGTGATACGCGGTTACCTAACTGGCCATGCTTGGCGTACTTACAAAACCGGCGAACGCACCTTATGTGGTGTAAAAATGCCCGATGGCATGAAAGAAAATGATCCCTTCCCAACGCCTATTATTACACCAACTACTAAAGCCGAAGTTGGACACGATGAAGATATTAGCCGCGAAGAAATTTTGGCGCAAGGCTTAGTGAACGAAGCGGATTATACACAATTAGAAAACTATACCCGTCGGTTATTTGAACGTGGTGCCAATTTAGCTTTTGAGAAAGGGTTGATTTTAGTAGATACCAAGTATGAGTTCGGTACATTTGAAAATATCATCTATTTAATAGATGAAATTCATACACCAGATTCAAGTCGGTTTTTTTATAAAGATGGATTTCAGGAAAGACAAGATAAAGGAGCAAAGCAAAAACAGTTAAGCAAAGAATTTGTAAGAGAGTGGCTGATGGAACATGAGTTTCAAGGTAAAGATGGACAACAAATGCCCCATATGCCCGATGATTTTATTTTAAGTGTGAGTAAAAGATATGCCGAACTGTACAACTTTCTAATGCCCGACGAAATTAAATTTGATAAACCTCAAGAAGGCATTGTACAACGCATTGAAAAAAATGTGTTGGCGGCTTTGGAGATGTTTTGAGAAGTAAGCACCGAGTTGCCAGCATTGAAAAGGTCAGTTATTTATCAACTAGCTTTTGGCTCTAATCATCTGCCTTCGGTAGGCTAAAATAATACATCAAAACCCCAGCAGCAACCGAAGCATTTAACGATTCTGCCTGACCGCTGCCATCTATTTTTATCAAATGTTGGGTTTTATTCAAGATGATAGGTCGCACCCCTTTCGATTCGTTGCCAATTACTAAAAAACCAGGCTTTACCGGTTGTAATTGTTGTAAAGATTGCCCGTTTAAACTACTTACATAAATTGGAATGTTGGGTGTTTGATCAAAAAGGGGGATTAGAGGAGTAGTTAAAATATTGACTTTTAACAGAGTGCCCATAGTGGCTTGCACTACTTTGGCATTGTAAATATCCACACAATTAGGCGAACAAATTATTTGTGGATAGCCAAACCAACAAGCCGATCGTATAATGCTGCCCATATTACCCGGATCGCTAACATCATCACAAACAATAGTGAAATGTTTTTTCAAAAGCGTTTGATTTATTACTGGAGTAAATTGGTTTAACAGACAAAGTACTTTGTTAGGGCTTTTAAGCTGCGAAATTTTTTGTAAAGTCTTATCGTTGATTAACGTAACTTTGCCCCGGTATGCAGGTATTGAATATAATTTATCAAACCAAAGTTGAGTAGTAAGGTAAATATGTTGAACCGGATGTTGAGTTTGAATAATTTCATTTAACCACTTTTCACCTTCAGCAACAAAAGTACCGTGTTGTTGGCGATATTTTTTTAATTTAAGCGACCGTATAAATTGAATTTCTTTTTTAGATAGCATAAAAGTTGAAAGCATTAAATATACATAAATATTGGTTTTTATTAGGCACTTGTTGCTTAATATTGGGTTTTTCCAATTGTAGCAATACCAAATATTTACAAGAAAGTGAAGTATTGTATATGAATGCTTATGTAAAAGTGCATACCTCAAAAAAAATAAAAAATAAAAGTGATTTGGAAGCTGATTTAAAGCAGTTAAGCACTCCAAAGCCGAATCGTCGTATTTTAAGCACCTTTGCGCCACGCCTTTGGATGTATAATAAAACCAAAAAAGCCGAAAAAAAAATTGGACTTTGGTTACAAGAATCGTATGCTGAAGAGCCGGTGTTGTTCGATGAAACTGATGTGGAAACTTCAAAAGAAAAAATGAAAAACTATCTGTTTAAAAATGGATATTTTGTGAATAGGGTAGAGGCTGAACCAACTATTTTGAATAAACGAGCAGAAGTAAACTATGATGTATATCTGAATCATCAATACTTGTTTGGTGAAATTAACTACCCTAAAACCAATAGAGCAATAGACCAGGTGGTTAATTTTTATATGAAAGAAAGTCTGTTAAAACCAAATGAACCTTTTTCGCTCAATACTTTAAATGAAGAAAGAGAACGCTTAACCAACGCTACAAAAAACAGCGGATATTTTCGTTTTGCTAAAGAGTATATTATTTTTGAATTTGATAGTACTAAAAACGATTTTAAAGTTGATGTTACCTTAAAGATTAATGATGTAGATTCTGTTAGCCAACACAAAAAAAGTTTTATTAGAAACCTAACGGTTTATGCAGATTATAATCCGGCAGTAGGCGCAAGGCAAGCTGATTTAGACTCGGTAAAAATTGGCAGCATTCAGTATTTTTATCAGCAAGATATTGTGAAGCACTCTTCCTTAAAGGAAGCAATTTTGTTTAGAAAGGGGCAAATATTTAAAACCGAAACCTACAACAAAACACTTAATCAGTTGATTAATTTAGGCATATTCAAATTTGTTAATATTCAAATTAATCCTTACCAAGTTGAAAATTACGACTCGTTAGATGCCATTATATTTTTAACCACTAAAGATAAAATTGAGTTTGAGGCAGACTTAGAAGTAAACAGTAAAATTAACGCAGAAGAGGCTGGCACCGAACGAAATGTATATAATTTAGGCTCAGCCGTTGCGCTCAGCCATAATAATTTAAACGCTTTTAAAGGAGCCGAACGTTTTGTAATTAGCTTGCTGGGTGGGGTGGAATTTGAACCCATTAACAGAAGCAATGATGCCAGTTTAATTAATGCCTTTGAATTCAGTTTGCAAAGCAGTTTAACTATTCCACGTTTTTGGCTGCCTTTTAGAAACAGTTTTGATTTAACTAACTTAAATCCTAAAACCGTTTTTGGTGGTGGTGGAAGTTATTTAAGTACAGATTTTTATGACAACATCAGTTTTAGTGTTAACTATGGCTATCAATGGAGCAATACTTTAAAGCATCAGCATCGCTTAAATCCAATATCAATTAGTTATTTTAATTATTTTAATGAAAGTGACGAATTTGAAGAGCAGTTGGAAAGGAATTTGGCTTTAAGTAGAAGTTTTGATCGTTTATTATTATTTGGCACCAAATATAATTATGTATATAATTCAATATTAGAACAAGATAATAAACACTTCTACTATTTTAAAGGAGGCATTGAATTGATCGGTAACTTATTAAACTCATTTATTGAAGCCGATGCTGAAGGCGATAAAAAACTCTTTGGGGTAAAAACGGCTCAGTTTGTAAAATTTGATACGGAGGCAAAGTACTATCGCATCTTTTCTAAAAAACATTTGTTGGCTACCCGGTTTACTGCCGGTATGGGCATCCCCTTTGGCAACTCAAAAGTATTACCCAACTCGCGACAATATTATGTTGGCGGAACCAACAGCTTGCGGGCATTTAGAATTAGAACTGTTGGTGCTGGTTTAGATTATGTGATGGATAGCGACAACAATACCTTCGCCAATCAAACCGGTGAAATTAAATTAGAAGCTAATGCAGAATACCGGTTCGATATGGCAAAATATTTAGAAGGTGCCTTTTTTTTAGACATTGGTAATGTGTGGAACATTGGCGACCGGGGAGATCCGGAAAACAATATTGATCAAAATTTTAAATTCAATCGCTTTTTAACGGACTTTGCTGTCGGCACAGGTGCCGGACTTCGGTTAGATTTTTCTTATTTTATTATTAGAGGTGATTTAGGCATTCCCTTAAGAAAACAGTGGGACCGAAACGATGGTTTTAAATGGATAAGCAAAGACCGTTTTGTTTCGCCTCCGCTGCCTGAACGCTTTGTGTTTAATTTGGCAATTGGGTATCCTTTTTAACTGATCTTTATTATTCACTTAAGTTTCGGTAGTAGTATTCATTTCATAATAACTTAATTATAAATTATTTATGGAAATTGAAGTACTCCATAAGGTTAAGTAAACTTAATTCAACATATAAAGCATACAATCATCCAAGCGAACCTGTTCACTTGTTGTAGTAAAGTGCCCGTGCTTTTGTTAACACAATAGAACAGGTTACATTGGAACAGCAATTATTTTACTACCGAAACTTAAGTTATTCATATCCACTAATTGATCTATCCAACATCTTTTTTTTACCAAACCACGCATCGTTTCAGTTCCTTTCTGCATATACCATATATCAGCTGAAATTAGTGAATCGTATTTTTTAATTCAAACTCAATGTAAAAGATGATAAACATCAGATTTTTAGTTATAATTTTATTTGGAATAATACTCGGTTTCGCTTCTTGTAGAAAAGATTCGGATGTTGTTATTGAAACCCCCATTTTAATGGAAAACGAAGTTTTAGGTTCCATAACGGGCCAAGTGGTTGACGAAAGCAATGAGCCTGTTGAAAATGCCACTGTTATTTTAAATGATGACCTACAAACAACCGATGAAAATGGCTTCTTTTTGTTTAAAGAACAGACTTTAAATGGTGCGGGAACAGTTGTTAAAGTTCAATCTGCCCAACATTTTGAAGTATCAAAAATTGTGAACCCCAAACCTAAAGCAAACACTATTGTTTATATTAAATTGTTAGATAAAAAGTTGGTTGGAACAATAAATGCCGCTGTTGGTGGAACAATTCAAGTTAGTGGTACAAGTTTAGAAGGAGAAGTTGATTTTCCTGAAAACGCTTTTGTTTTAAAAGGAAGTGACACACCGTATGCCGGTGATGTTCAGGTCTTTGGTCGGCTAATTAATCCTGCAAACAATGATGATGTATTAGCCATACCCGGAGATTTAAGAGCAGTTAATGCCAGTAATGAATTGGTACAATTAGCTAGTTATAGCATGATGAGTATATCTTTAGAGACAAGTGATGGTCAGCAATTGGACTTGGCTAATAATAAAGAAGCAACACTTTCATTTCCTATAGATCCAACCCTTCAAACGAATGCTCCTTCAACTATTCCACTTTGGCACTATAATATCGAAACCGGACATTGGGAAGAAGAAGGGAGTGCGGAGTTGGTTAACAACCAATATCAAGGTAAGGTATCTCACTTTTCATTTTGGAATTGTGATGTACCATTTCCGCTTGTTCAAATTTCAGGCAGAGTGATTGATGAAATTGGCAACCCTTTAGCAGGCATTACGGTTAGTATTAAATTAGCTAATAGTGCATTAGTAGGTTATGATTATACCAATAATGCAGGAGAATTTTCTGGTGGGATACCTAAAGATGAGGAGTTAGAAATAACATTTTCTAAAAATTATGACTGTATAGATTTTTCTATAAGCCAAAATTTAGGTGCATTTTCAAATGATATAACATTAGGTGACATAAAGATTGACTTATCTGATTTTTATTTTATTTCTGGTAGATTGTTAAGTTGCGAAGGAGAAGTTATTCCAAATGGTCAAGTAATCATTTCTGCAGATGAAGGTAATACCTTAACCTATGCAAACAGTGATGGATTTTTTATTGTACCGGCTTGTTATACAAACTTTAGCTTAACTGCGGTTGATTATGTTAATGATATTAGAAATGAACCTGTTAAATTTGAATCTTCAATAAATGAAAATACCAATGTTGGAGATGTATTATTATGTAGTAAACTTGACACATATATAACTTTAAATTATAATGGTTCAACATTTAGAATGGAAGATGCGACTACCTATCGTGACACTTCTTCTTTTACTATTTATGCTGAAACTGCCGGTCTTGACTCTTTAGATTACAAATCGATGAGGCTATTGGTTAATTCAGATTTAGGCGGAGATATTGCTGGAGTATATGAAAATGGAGCATTTGCCTATTTTTCGGGCGAAGATGATATAGAAATTGTTTGTTGGAAAGGCGATATAAGTTGCGATATTGCAGTTGAAATAATCAGCTCTGATCAAGAAGATATTTATATTATTGGCACCTATGAAGGAATGGTAAAGGATAATAATATGGATGATGAGCTTATACCAATTTCTGGCTCTTTTAAAGCACTAAGAACTTTTTAATATAGCTTTTGAAAATAAACAACATCATATCAGGTTGTCAACATAAAAGACCAGAAGCTCAAAAGGCTTTAGTGCAGCGGTATTCCGGTCTTTTATTTACCATTTGCCGACGATATTGTTATCGTGAAATGGATGCTCGTGATTTATTACAAGATGCTTTTATCATGATCTTCAAAAATTTCCATCAATATGATGTAGCAAAAGGCATGTTAGATGCATGGTTAAAAAGGGTAACCATTAATGTGGCATTGCAACACAACCGCTCTAAAAAAATATTTGCAATACCGATTAATGAAGAAGCCAATCAGGTAGAAAGTAAAGAGCCTTTAGCCTTAGAAAAGATGAGTACCGATGAGCTTATTGCTTTAATTGCAAAATTACCCACGCAATACAGAACAGTTTTCAATTTAAAAGTAATAGATGGCTTTAGCCACAAAGAAATTGCCGGTCAACTAAGCATTAATGAAGCGACTTCCCGATCGAACTTAGCGCGGGCTAAAAACATTTTAAGAAAAAAAATTATTGAACTTGAAAAAGAGGTATCATGCAGGAAAGTCAATTAGAAAAGCATATAAAAAATAAAGTAGATGGACATATTTCGCCCATTGATGCCGATGCTTTGTGGAGCGATATTCAAAAGAAGCGTAGAAAGCCGGGATATAATTGGTGGATGTTGGGTGCTTTGGGAATTCTAATGGTTTTGTTGACTATTAGTGCCGCTTTTTATCTAACAGATAATCAATCAACCAATAGAAAAGATGAATTAACCGCTCATAATATGTCTGCCGAAAAGAATACTTCAACTTCAAATTCATCTACAACTATCACGAATTCTATTCATCAACCTTCAATTCAATTAATAGAAAAAGAAAATGAGCATTCGGTCAAAAATGAGCAAAAGCATCTTGCCAAAATACCCAAGAACGACGAGATAAAAAAAGGAAAAGATATTGATGATAATTTGATAAGTATTAACCGGAGAGTTCAAACCAAGCAATCTTTTAGCGATCAATCAAGTGATACAAAGCCAACCAATAAAGAAAAAACAAAATTAGTTCCCGTATCGATATCAAATAAAACCTCAGCTACTAAAAATTTAAATGCAATAAGTATAAACAAAGAGATTAATAAAAAGCAATCGAGCTCAAATAAGTCATCGAAAAAAATTGATGCAGATGGGCGGTTGACAAAAGATAATAATATAGATAAAACCGTTATTCGAAGCAATCTAATTACATCTTATCAATCAAAAACACCACCAAACAATAGTGAGGTTATTTCATTAAATAAGCAAGATGAAAATTTACTGATAAAGGAATTGATAAACAATCAACCAAAGACAATCGATTTTTTAAATAGCAGAACGCACTTTTTATTGAATGATCAACATCAATTGTCCATCTTACAAACGACACCAACTCAAATGGTTTTTCCAGGAAAAAAGAAGTTACTCGAGTTAGGCTTTTATTCAACTTATGAATATGCTTTCAGGCAATTTAAAAATTCGAATGATACCACAATTTTTATTAATGATAGTTTAGTTCAGTCATACATAAATGCAAGAAAAAATTCGGAAAGTTTTGTTGAATCATTTAGGGTTGGGCTATCGGTTCGCAAACCTTTCAAGTATGGCATACGTTTATCTTCCGGTATAGAATATGCTCAGCTTACCGAACGTTTTGATGCTCAATTTTACCTCGGAAGATTTATGATAGTAGATGATTTAGACTCTGCCAAATACAAAATTGTTGAAAAAACAAGTGTAAAGCGAATATATAATCGCTACAAAACAGTTAATGTACCGCTATTGTTTGGGAAAACATTTAAACAACAATATTGGTATTATTGGTTTGATGTTGGAGTGGCTTTTAATGTACAATTCGATTATAAAGGACAAATATTTGAAGATTGGAACAAAGAAAACATCATCGATTTTTCTATGCGTGCTCCATCCATTTTTAAAGATCGATTATCCATCAGCTATCTGGCTAATTTGGGTATGGGTTATCATTTTGACAATGGTTTTATAGTAGAGTTTGGACCACATTTCCAATCAACTTTTAAATCCATTAATCAACATTACAATTTAGATACGAAGTATTATTTTTTGGGGGCAAAATTAAATTTAATGAAATCGTTTTAATCTATTGAACCATCATTTTTTGAATAGTAATACTATTGGCATTAGACAGTTCATACATATAAACACCAGAATTAAAATTTGAGGCGTTAAATGGTATAGTATTCAAACCACTATTAGCTTCGATATGGCGTTTATAAACTATTGAGCCTAAAGCATTATAAACCTTAAAATTGAAGTTTTGATAAAATGAGGAGTTGAATTGAATGAGGGTTTCGTGTCTAAAAGGATTTGGATGATTTTTCAAATCAATCGCAGATAAAACCTGTGTATCGATATCCGTAATGGTACAAGTTACCTCAATGCAGTATTCCATACCTTCTGGCAAGGGATCATAACAAGGCGGTTCATCGGAAAATGCAGGTATTTGTGTTGGTACAATTACGCCTAAAACATTGCCAATAGCACCATTAATAGAGGCAAAAGGAAAAATACCTAAGCTGCCGATACATGCTAAAATAGTTCCCAAATCTTCACCGCCGCTTAAGCAAGGTGCTAATGCTTGTATGGTTGGGAAGTTAGTGATGGAATCTAATTCTGCCTGATTGTAACTAAAAGCATGAAAACAGTAAGTCCCTGGCTCCATATCGGTAAAGTCGAATATGCCATCTTCTGTTACCCCAACTATGGGCGAATCCCAAACCGTAAGGGTATCGTTGAAGGAGGCATGGGTAACCACAATGGTATTATGGGTTGTTCCACTTGGCTCAACTTCCCATTCTTGAATGGTTAGCACGGAAATGTCGTCATCGCATTGACTAAATACAGTTGCTGGTGCTATGGGTAATCCTGATTCTGCTTCACATTGTGCCATCAATTGAGTAGAGGTGAGTACAGTAATAACTATTAAACTTAGTAGAGATAATATATTCTTCATGTCTTTTTGCTTTTATACCTATCAAAAGTAGTAAAATTTTTTGTTAGATTGGCGTATGCTAATTTTTGTATGATGAAAATGTTATTGAAGCCGGGCGAAGTAAGCAATATAACCCTGATAGGAGCGGTTATGCTATTTTGCAGGGTTGGCTTTGAAGCATAGCAATAGCATTTGAGTGGATAGCAGGCTGCGCGTTTTTAAATACTCTATCTTTTTCGTTTCAAAATAAAAAAAGCGGCGAACCAAAGATCAACCGCTTTTGTATATACTTGATTAGGCTGAATTTTAAACTTTTTGACTAAGGCTTTTGCACTTATACTTCTTCAAAAAATAGCTCCATAGCACCACTATGAAACGATTTTTTGAATCGTCTAAGCACAAAATACAGAAGTAAAAAAGCCCAAAACTCAACCTAAACAAGTATAATAAATTTATAGATGCTAACCTTCGGCACCTTCGGCTGGAGCATCTCCTCCTTCGCCTTCTGCTGCTGCAGCTTCTGCTTCTGCGGCTTCCTCTTCTGCTGATTGTTCGCTTCGTAAGGCTCTTGGTATTTCTACTGAAGCAATGGGTATGTTAAGCGAGGTCATAATTTCAATGTCCTCTAACTCAATAACGTTTACTTTAATTGATTTACCTAAAACCAAATCGGTAACATCCACCTCTACTTTATCAATTAAGTTGGCGGGTAATGCTTTTACTTTTAACCGGCGTAATTTAGGGATCAATTTACCCCCCTCTTTAACGCCGGCAGCCTGTCCGGTAAACTCTATTGGTATTTCCACTACTACAGGACGGTTTTCGCTGAGTTCTAAAAAATCTAAATGTTCTAACCGGTCACTAACCGGATTAAACTGAAGATCTTTCAAAATTACCTCTTTGCTTACACCATCAACCGATAGGTTTACTTTGTAAAAATTGGGAGAGTATACCAAATCGCGTACTTGCATTTGGCTTACATGAAAATGTATGTTTTCATCTCCTCCGTACAACACACAAGGTACTCTACCTTCTCTGCGCAAAGCTCTGCTGGCTTTGCCTCCGGTAGTGTCTCGTCTGTCTCCTTCTAATGTGAAAGTATTCATTATTTAAAAATATTTGTATTGTCTATTTTAATTTTTGGGTATAAATAATTTACTAATTGATTTATGTTCAACAATGGCATCAATGGCATCGGCAAATAGCTTTGCAACCGATAATACCTTTATTTTATCTGATTTTTCTTTAAGCGGAATGGTGTTACAAACTACCAACTCTTCTAATGCGGATTGATTGATTCGTTCATAAGCACCACCAGAAAGTACCGGATGTGTACATACCGCTCTTACCGATTTTGCCCCTTTTTCTTTTAAAATTTTAGCGGCATTAGTTAAGGTACCGGCGGTATCAATTATGTCGTCTATTATTATCACGTCTTTACCGTTTACTTCACCAATAACTTGCATAGAGGCAATTTCGTTGGCACGTTTACGATGTTTATCGCAAATAACCATTTCTGTATGAAAATGAATAGCATATGTTCTTGCCCGGTTGGTACTCCCCACATCGGGCGCGGCAAATACTACGTTTTCTAAATCAAGACTTTTTAAATAAGGTAAAAAGATGGGCGAACTATCTAAATGATCTACCGGAATGTCGAAAAAGCCTTGTATTTGAGCGGCATGCAAATCCATCGTCATTACCCGGTTGGCACCACTTGCTGCCAAAATATTAGCGACCATTTTAGAGCCGATAGACACTCTGGGTTTGTCTTTTCTATCTTGCCGGGCAAAGCCAAAATAGGGAATGACTGCCGTAATATAATCTGAAGAAGCTCTTTTGGCTGCGTCGATCATTAACATCAACTCTACCAAATTTTCCATAGGTGCAAATGTGCTCTGAATGAAAAAGACAAAACAACCGCGAACAGATTCTAAAATATTGGGTTGGAACTCTCCGTCCGTGAAGCGTTGTAACACAATTTCACCTAAGGGTTTACCATAAGCTTGAGCAATTTCTTCTGATAAATATTGAGAAGCTGTGCCAGAAAATATTTTTATTTCATTTTGCATGATGAGCGGCGAACTTAACCAACCGTTTTCAGCCTGCAAAAGTAAGGATAATTCAGGTAACTTACTAATACTTTATATAGAGTAAACTGCTAATTCTATTTAAAGCGTTGCAAACTTCCCATATAAATCATCAATACTTACTTTTTTTGAAAAAAAACTTTATCTTTGCGCATCAAAAAAGTAGAATAAGTTATTTATGGCACATCATAAATCTTGTAAAAAAAGAATAAGACAGTCCGCCGTTGTGAGAGACCGCAATAGATTATATGCGAAAACGATGAGAAATGCGGTAAGAGATTTGAGAGCGATGAGTAGTAAAGGAGAAGCTCAGGAAAAATTACATAAAACGATAGCCCTTATTGATAAAGTGGCTAAAAGAAATCAAATACATAAAAATAAAGCTGCCAATTTAAAATCGAGCTTAGCGAGATTTGTGAACAGCTTATAATAATATAGTTTATAGTTTTAAGATATAGCCTGCCTTTTATAAGGTGGGCTTTTTTTGTTGGCGAGCATTTATAATTGGCAATCAATCAATTAATATTTTTCAGTAAACAGGTCTTCTCGTAATCTTAAAAAAACTGGTTCGCGCAAGGTGCCATTTTTTGTCATACTGGCATATTCAATTTCGCAAACTAAGCCGGGGTTTATCCAATGGCTTTTGCGTTCCTCATCAATTTTATCTTTTATTGGTTTTTTAGATTTTCCTTGTTGTTTAAGTAAAAGTAAAATATGTTGCATACTTTCTTGATTAAAACCACTGCCTACTTTGCCTCTATAAATCATTTTGTCGTTAACCATTTCAACAACATGCAAAGCTCCAAACAGTTTTATCCGGTCGCCTTCACCATCGGTATAACCAATAATATGATAGTCTTGAGTATTTCTAAATTTAATTTTTATCCAATGGCTGCAACGTTTACCGGGTTCGTAAGGGGCGTTTTTGTTTTTAAGCATAATACCTTCTAAACCCATTTTTTTGGCAGCTTCCCATAGCTCTTGTCCATCGTCAATAGCTTCACTAAAACGATAATGCTTCCCTTTTTTTAATGCAGCTTTCAACCATGCTTTTCTTTTCCATAAAGGTTCATTACAAATATTGATGCCACCAAAATGCAAGCAATCAAACAAGTAGGCATAAGCCGGGTTCGATTTTGATTTCTTCAAAATATTATCCGTTCCTCTCGAATGCATTCTGGAAATAACTTTGGCAAAATCAGGTTTTCCTTCGGCATCTACACAAACAATCTCTCCATCAAAAATACCCGATTCTGTTTTTAGTTGGTCGGCGTCTTTAACTATTTCCGGAAAGTGGACGGTAATGTCTCTGCCACTGCGACTTTTTATTTTAATGGTGTCGGCTTCTTTAATAATCAGCACGCGAATTCCGTCCCATTTTATTTCATAGACATAATTGGGTTGGAGGTTTAATTTTTTACTGCTTTCGGCAAGCATGGGTACAGGCAGCTTTTCGGTTAATGCGGGTTTAGCCGAGCTAGACTTTTTTTCTAACAGCCATTGATCTTCTTTTAGACGGTAGATTGTATAATCGCCAGATAAATTTTTACTGTTGAGCGTAAATGTCCATTTGGTATTTTTTTTATTTTTGGTAAGATAGCTTCCTCTTGCAAAAACCCACATTTCGCCACCGCCGTATGCTTCTTTAGGTATGATGCCTTCAAAGTCTAAGTATTGTATAGGATGGGGTTCAGTTTGAATAGCCAAGCGTTTTATCCCAACTTTTGCAGGAATTCCCTTTGGAATTGCCCAACTGTACAATACGCCATCTGCTTGTAAGCGTAAATCAAAATGTAAATTGGTGGCATCATGTAAATGAACCACAAATTGATCGTTGGCAGTATTCGAATTGCTTGAGGCTTTTAAATTGGGTTCGGGCGTTTTGGTAAAATCTCTTTTGGCTTCGTAGCTTTTGAGTAAATCATTATCCGTTGTGCTTTTTGAAGGTTGATGGGGTGGGGGAGTAGCTATTTTTTCGGTATGTAAATCAACGGCGGTGGTTTTCCAATCTTTCCAAGGTAAACCATATTCGTCAATAAAAGCAAAGGTATTTCTAATAGTAAATTGATTAGAAGCTTCCAATTTTTCCAAAAAATTCCAATGAATCGGCATAGAAACTGGCGCATTCGGTTTTCCGCGTGTGGAATAAGCAGCCACCGTAGTTTGCCCTTTATGATTGCGGTAAATATCTAATAACAACCTGCCCTTTCGGGCATTTTTTTGTATATGTAAAGTGGTAGTTGCTTTGTTCTTCTTTTGAAATTCTTTTGCCAATGCCTTAGCCGTATTTACAACTGTTTCAATAGTCCATTTTGCGTGAATGGGGCATATAATATGTAAACCTTTTCCACCACTTGTTTTTAAATAAGGCGTATATCCGTAAGATTCTAAAAAAGGTTTCAGTTGTTGGGCAATGTCTTTCACCAATTCAAAACCGGCTTCTTCGGGTGGGTCTAAATCAAACACAAAATAATCCGGTTTATGAAGATTGAACTTGTCTACCTGCATACAATGCAGTTCAAGGCAAGCCATATTTGCCATCCAAACTAAAGAGGCATTTTCTTCCGCAATCAGGTAATTTTTTTCATCTGTTGCCTGACTTAACTGCACGCTTTGTATCCATTCCGGTGTCCACGAGGGGCGGTCTTTTTGAAAAAAGCGGTGTTGGTCAATCCCATCAGGAAAACGCACAAACGATAATGGACGACCACTAACATAAGGCAACATAGTCGGTGCAATTTTAGCATAATATTCAATTAATTCGGCTTTAACAATGTGTGCTTGCGGATACAACACCTTCTCTAAATTGGTCAGCTTTAGCTTCCGGTCTCCAACGTTGGTATATACTGCTTTTTTTGGCATGAACGCTTGCAATATAAGACGAATTTAGCTTTTGACTCTATCGGTTAACGAACAGCTTATTAAAGCACCTGTTTTCGAAACAAACAGATGCTGAGCAAGCTGTTTCATTAAATTCCAAGCCTTTTCAGCATGACGGTTATAATTATAGGTCATTCTGAGACCTGTACTGAACACGATTCAGTATCTGCAACGAAGTGGAAGAAATACTCAGAATCTGTTTATCGATGAAACCTTCATTTTTCGTCACTCAGAGAAGCTTTGAGCTTGCAGAAAAGCTTGCTCAGCATAATAATTTGTGAAAAATTAATCAACAAGAAGTATGTGGGTTTAAGCAATTCTTTTATAAATTTTGTACATTGCAACAAAGGTTAGTTATGAGTATTCCGGAGCAAAAATTAGGATTAATTAAATGGATTAGCAAGATAGAAGATGCCGCATTATTGCAACAGTTAACATCCATAAAAAATAACGACACCGAAAATGATGTACCACTTAGTGCGGTAGATATTCAATCAATTGAAAAAGGCAAACAACAGGTTGAAAATGGACAAACCACGGCTTATAAGCAAATGATGAAGCCTTATGAAAAATACTTACAAGGTTGAATTTTCAGATGAAGCAGTGCTTGGCTTCGAAAATATTGTACATTATATTGAGTCCAATTTTTCGTTTAAAGATGCCCAAAAATTTGTTGTTCAATTTGATGAAATTATTCAACTGATTGCCACCAATCCGCGTGCTTTTATAACAGTAAGTCAGTTAAGAAATGTAAGAAGAGCCTTAGTAGCCAAGTTAACCTCTGTTTATTTTAGTACAGATGAAGATTCGAAAACAGTTTACGTTTACTATGTAAAAGACAATAGACAACAACAACCCAATTTTTTGTAAATATTTAAAATGACCACCGTAGAAGAGCTAATTCAAATGAAGTATGCCATCGCTTTCTGTCATGCTGAAAAGCTGTGGAATGCAATGGAACGGCTTGCTCAGCATCTGCCTGTTTTGAAAACGGATGTTAAACGGCTATTCGCTAACCGATAGGTAGATTCGACCTTTTTAGACCTGACAGGTTTTGGAAACCTGTCAGGTCTAATGGATAGAAAACGGAGGCACGTAATTTTTCAGCCTCCCCAAAAACCACTATTCTAAAAAAATCATCCTTTTCCGTTACTAAAACAAATATATACTTTGTTATATTTGTGACGTTCAATTGAAATATTCAAGCGACCTGCCCCTTTCGTTTGTTAACCATCTATTTTTTAATGATGTTACATTTTATGGAAAACTACGGTCTGTCATATCCTTATTTTACAAATAATTGGCTTCTGCCTGTGATTATTTTGAAAGGCATCCGTTATATCCATATCAAACCAAGTTCAACCAGCCGATGAATAGAGATACCATACATAGTTATCATAATTTTTTGTTTCCGTTTAAATGGGAGTTGACGGGGAAATCGAGAAGGACACCTTTATCGAAAAGGGCACCTATTGAGCTTATTCAAAACCAACAACTCTTAAATAAATTGTATTGGGAAAGGTTTAGCTTCGATTTTAAGTGTAGCGAAAATTACCAAACCTACAACGAGTATTTTTATTTTTATGAAGCTGCCAGAGATGTACTCAATATAGAGCATCGAAAAAATAATCGTGCCGACCAAGCCGATTTGGTGACCGGCGTACAATATCAATATACCCAAAAAAACAGCGAATCGAAATATGTAATTCGTTTACAAAGTGGTGAACAATTTGAGTTGTCTATTGCAGACATCCTTTTTAATTTTTACGAAAATGGAGTAGGGGTATTTACCTTTCAACTATATAATAATCACTATGCTGATTTTGAACAAATTTTAAAAATTAATGACTATGGCAGGCGGCTTTGTCCTCAATTTTTAGGGGCGGACAATCCTTATGTTGATGCTGCTAAAGGAAATTTTCTGGCAGATACAATTTCTATTATCAATACGCCGAGCGAATTCGGTTTAGACATTACCGAAGATTTCAGCTACTACAACAACCTTGAAAACATTAAAAAAGCCCCCTTTAAAATACCCAACTTCATACAACATTGAATAGGTGCTAATTTTACGACTGACCCAAACAATCAACAAGCTAAAATTTATATAGAACCGATATTAGATGACCGGATGTTTGTGATGAGCTATTGGATTGACGACAATATGTGTCTCGAATTAAAGAACGAAGTAAGTATTAATAACTACAAAGAACCAGCTTATAAACAATCCGAAGATTGGTATAAATATATTTTTATAGATGGCATGTATGTTACTTGCCCGAGTAAAGAAATGATGAGCAACTTACTGAAAAAAGCAACCTATGATAGATGGATATACAATCTAAATCCAGAAAGTGTGAATAAACCCGATTGTCAGTTGTTTGGCTTGTCTCGGTATTCTTTTGTTGCTCTTGTCAATGATGGATGGTTTACAAAAAACATTATCAGTACGCACTTTCAAAACATCTATTTTGAGTTGACCTTACTCTGTTTGCTACAACGAACTTACATCATCAATTTCCAAAATGAAGTAAGCCGTATTGCCAAATTATTAGAAGAAAATCAATCGAACCTGCGGCAAATAAAACAAGATATTTCAAAGATGTATTTGCTCTACATTAAATACACCAATCGTATTTATTTTAGAGAAGTCACACCACAAGAGCAAGGCATAGAATTGTATGATTTGCTACAACAACAAATGCACATTAAAGAAGATTTAGAACTGTTGGGCAAAGAAATACAAGAGCTCAACACTTATGTAGAAACCTACGAGCAAAGCTATTTAAACAAGTTAGCAACCTTCTTCTTACCCTTCGGTTTGTTTGCCGGTTTATTGGGGATTAATACAATTAACAGTAAATCAGAGCTTAATGGATGGGGATGGACGAAATCAGCGTTGGAGATTCTCTCAGTTGTCTTGTTTGTACTTGCTATACTTACTACAATTTATTTAATAATTATATATTTTAAAACTAAACTTAAACGATAATATGGAAATAGCCAAGATAATCTGTTGTACCATTTCTTTTATTACGGTGTTTTTGGGAGGCTTGTATATCTTGAATAGATTTATGCATCACCTTTTTGAATATCTTGTAGAAGAAAAACGACTTGAAAAATTGAATACTCAAACTGTAACAGTAAAAACAGAAAAAGAAAAACAAGAAGAGAATCTTAAATACATTATAGAAAAAATAAAAGATAAAGAAAACATTAATATGGAAAAATATCTTAATATTTTAATTGAACTAAACCAAAAACCGCGCGATGAACAAACTAACAATTAAATTAAAACAACACACACCCATCATACACTTTCAACACCACCAAGCGGGTGCCACCTTGCGGGCAAGCGAAGTAAAGCCGAGGTTAGATCGGTTTATTTTAGAAAGGTTAGGAGGTGATTATAAAAAAGGAATTGAAAAAGCTGACAAAAATGGTTGGTTAATTGAAAAGGGGAAAGGAGCTTTGAATTATAAGATGCGGATAGAATGTTGTGGTGAAAAATCAACTTATATTCCTTTTAGCAATTTATCTGAAGTAAAAAAAGACAAAAATACAAGATGTGATTATAACTCAAACAATCCGAATGAATCAAAGTATGAAAAATTATCAACTGCTGTAATATATGACACAGTCAAATTAACCATCATTTGTTTTGATGAAAAGCTGAAAATTGAAATTGAAAATCTCATCCAACTCTTTTTCCTTTTAAACAATTTCGGTACAAGAAATAATAAGGGCTTTGGTTCTTTTGTTCCATACATAAAAGAAAAGAAAGGCGATAAAGAAATTGAAAGACTATGGACTGATGATGAAATAATCAAACAGTTAACAAATGAGAGTTCAATTACTGGCGTTTTTAGAGTAGAGAATAACGAAACCTTTGAGAATAAATTAAGGCGGATAACCCAAGATTATGGTTTGATGAAACGAGGAAAAAGTTTTGGTGGTTATGAAAAATCTTTGCTATGGAATTATTTATGCAATTCAAAAGATATTAACTGGGAAAAAAGAAAGATAAAAGAAACTATAAAAAGGGAAAATCGAAAGCTATTTGATAGTTTGAAATACGACACAAAGAAATCAAATGAAAATAGAATAGAAACTTGTCAAGATATAAACATAAATTTCTTTTATATAAGAGCCTTATTAGGCTTACATCAACAGATAGAGTTTAGAAAGTTTGGTAATGAAAAATTAGTGGTTCAAATTGAAGATGCTCTATTAAAAAATAATGATGAAAAACTAAAACAAAAAGCGATTGACAGATTTCCCTCTCCAATTACTTTCAAAATAACAGACCATTCAATTATAGTAATCACCAAAAAAATATCAAAAGAACTTTATCAATACAAAAACAAGAATGGTAAAGTTGAAAAGAGAAAATTTGATTTTTCAACAAAAGGAATAAACACTTTCGATTTAGAAATTCCCTCTAATTTTGATGTTGCTGACTTTGTTAGTTACACTAAAAAATTTGGAAACAACTTAAAACCAAAAGAACAATGAAATCATACACCGCCCTCACCATAGGACCCATTTACCAAACCATAACCGAAGCCAAACGCAGCCGCGCCAAGTGGGCTGCCAGTTATTTTTTTAGTTGGTTTAATAAGCAAGTATTAGCTAAAGTAAAAGCAAAAGGTATAAAAGCATTATTACCAGCAGATGATAAAATATATAAAACCAATTACGGCTCTGGTTTATATGCAGACAGGTTATATTTTATTACCAACGATAAAGCAAAAATTGAAGGCATTGTAAATGTAGTAAAAAAGGAAATTGCAGAAGACATTGAAAAACACACCAAACAAACTAATGTTATAACTTTTTTAAATCAATATTTAAACATACACATTTTAAAAATTGATTTAACCAACTATCAGTTTAAAGAAGGTGAATTTACTTTATCGGTATTAAATCGACAATTAGATCAGGCAGAGTTAAAGCAAAATTTGCCCTTTAAATATAACGAAAATCCGTTGCAGGCCTACTTTCAATTAAAAATAGCAACGAATGACAACCAAAAAACTCTTTTAGTGGAAGATGCTTTTATGGAAGGTGGCAGATATTTTCAATCGATGGCTGAAATTACAGCAGCGACCTTGTTAAGGCTTAATGCACCCGAGTTTGCCACAACACTTTACGAAAGTTTTAGTAAAGAAGATTTTATTTTTTTAGATAAATTAATTGAGGAAAGTGTTTTTAAGCATTATCCACATCATAAATATTATGCCATATTATATGCTGATGGAGATAACATTGGCAAATTGTTGCAAGCCCTAAATAAATCTAATAAGGAGAAAGAGTTGAAGGAATTTTCAACTGCCCTTTTTGAATTTGGTGAGAAAACAGATCAAACAATTTACTACTATGGTGGCAACGGCATTTTTTTGGGCGGTGAAGATATTTTAGCTTTTTGCCCTTTAGCTTGTTATGAAGATAGAGAAACGGCTGAGGATAAAGACAAACGCATTACCAAAACTATTTTTCAACTCATTAAAGAAATTGATCATAATTGGAAGCAAACCGTTCAAAAAATTGCTATAGAAAATAACATAGCAATACCCACACTTTCTTATGGCATTCAAATAGCTTACCATAAATATCCGCTAAAAGAAGCCATGACAGCAGCTCATCAATTAATGGACGAGGCCAAAAACACAAAAAAGCATCCATGCAAAAATACCATTGGCATTAGTTTTAGAAAACACAGCGGGCAAACAATGAAGGCTTTTATTGAAAAAAGTAAAACCTGTAGTTATGAAAACCTGGTGGATTTTATTAGCAAAAAATGTCGTGAAATTGAATATAAACCCATTACGGAAAACAAAACAGTAAAGTCAACCAACGAACGTTTGCTAAGTGGCATGATGCATCGTTTGCAAGATGCCACTTTTCAAATTTTATTAGAGCAAAGCATAAAAACTCAAAATTTAGATGCCTTTTTTGAAAATTCTTTTAATGAGCAAATTCATAAAGACAATAAAACATTTATGGACGACTTGAAAACCCTACTCAAAAAAACCTTTAACGATTATAGCGAAGAAAAGGCTTTTAAAATAGTCTATCTCATATTACGTTTAACCCATTTTATTAACGCAAAAACCGATTCCGATGCCTAATTATCAAATAAAACTTACACCGGTTGACACTTTCTTTTTTGGTGGGGAGAAACATAAGCTCAACGACAAAAATGAGTTGGCTGCCGATTATTTTGTAGAATCAAATCCATACCCACAGCAAACAACTATGCTGGGTATGTTGCGCTATTACCTGTTATATAGAAGTGGTAATTTGATATTTCCGAATTTAGATTATACTCAAAGAGCTAAAAGAAAAGAGGCTGCCTTAACTTTAATTGGTAAAAGAAGTTTTGCCTTAAACGGAACTAATGAATTTGGCAAAATACAAAGCATTAGTCCGCTATATTTTTTAAGTCAAAATAAAGCCTATCACTTTGCTCCATTCGATTGTAATTTTAAATTTAATAACAATGCCTTAACTGATAATAAAGGAAAGCCATACAATGCCAAAGATCATCATTACCCTATTAGTAAACAACGCATAATTAATGGCACAGATTTATTGGAGCTTTCAGAACTAATAAAAGATGTAGAACATACTGGCAATAAAAAAGCCAAGCAAAAGGGCGAATCCAAGTCGGAGGGCTTTTACAAAATGAAAAAAAAGCAATTTAAAAGAGGCTGGAGTTTTGCTTTTCATGCAACCATTGATATGGAAATGATTAAAGTAACTGATGAGTTTAAAATTCCGTATGAAGAAGCACAGTTTGTTCCTTTTGGTGGCGAAAAATCAATATTTAAAATTGAGTTTAAGCGGGTTGATCCTTTCCATAACCCAACTGTGCCAACAAACTATAAAAGAGAAGCCAAAACACCATTTCTACATCTAACTTCCGATGCTTTTGTTAAAAATAAAGATTTAAAAGCAGTTGATTTTGCTGTTAACCAGTTTGTTAGTTTTAGATGTATGCAATCAACCATTGAAACGGCAAACTATAATGCCTTACCAAAACTGATAGATAAGAATGGAAATAAAATTGATAAAGAGGCTATTTTGAAAACAGGTTTATTTAGGAGCTGTCGTTTTCAATTGCTTAAACGAGGTTCAATTTTATATTTTAAAAATGAAAATGAAAGAGAAGAACTTGAGAAAAAATTAAACACCCCTGAACATCAATTTGGATTTAATCATTATTTAAAAAATTAACTATAAATGAAAACAACAACATATAAAGCGTATTTTATACAATGCATTACCAACCTGCACGCAGGTAGTGGCGATACTAACTACGGCTTAGTAGACAACTTGGTGCAGCGCGACCCGGTTACCAATCACCCAACCATACAAGCCAGCAGTTTAAAAGGTGGTTTGCGAGAACATTTTGAAAAAAAATGGGGAAAAGAAGACGAAAGAATTAGTGATATATTTGGTCAAGAAAATAGTAAAGACCCATCAAAACAGGCACAAATTGGCAACTACAATTTTCTCGGTGGCGATTTAGTTGCCTTGCCTATCCGCAGCAATTACCAACAATACTTTTTAACTTTTGATGATAAGATAGTAGACAATGTAAACCAAAAAGCTGAGTTATTAATTGGCCAAAAGATTATGAATGATAAGTTAGAAATAGGAAAACTATATCTCAATGCAAAACCAAATTATGATATTTTTTTAGAAGATCAAAAGGTTGAAGTATACGACAAGGAAAATTCAAATTATGTCAATCCATTTTTGTTGAATTTAGATGCATCGCTAAATTTTAGTGAACGCTTTGCTTGCTTAGCACACAACAACGCTAAACCCTTTTATAAAGATTTACCAACCGTTGCCCGAAACAAAGTAGGTACCGGCGATAGCGATAATAATTTGTGGTACGAAGAGTTAGTGCCGCACAAAAGCATTTTTATAACCTATATTTCTTATACCGGTAAAGCCAATACCGATTTTGAAACAGCTTTAACCAACGATGTAATTCAAATTGGTGCCAACTCATCGGTAGGCTATGGTTTATGCAAATTTAGTGAAGTATTAAAAAAAGAAAAGAGCAATGAAAACAATCAATAAATTATTACCAACTGCCATTAAAGTGGCTGAAGATAAATTGTTAGATGATAACCAAAAAATTGATGAAAAAATGAACGGTTATTTTTCTTCTTTTGGAGCTTCAATTTTGAGTGCCGGTTTATTGCCAACAGTTATCTTTTATAATCAAGCCGACAAAGAAAAAGCAAAAATTATAACCGCATTAAATGAAATGTGTTTAAAAGAACGTAAACTGTCAAAAGATGAAAATACCTTGCCTAAATATTTGAAAAGCTTAATAGAAATAGAAGGCAAAGTTTATAAAATGAAAATGGATGAACTCACCAAAATTGAAAATTTTGTAAAAGAAGCTTGTATAGCCTTAAAATTGGCTATCCGCATATTTCCAAAAGCAAAAACAAAAAACAAATAACTATGGCAAATTGGAGCAATTATCAACAACCTAATTTGGGCATGCTATTTTACAAACATATTTTGTAACTATTCAGTCACAACTAAGCAGTTAACATTTCAACAATAGCATTATAAGTAAACAAACTCTTCAATGCCACAAAGGTATTGACCTGTTGCTTACGTGCTGTCATGATATATGACCGTACTCGCGCAAAATACT
>CALHDG010000099.1 GCA_938023075.1 uncultured Chitinophagales bacterium | reverse complement strand
CCCACCAAAGCTACCAGAATGATTATGGAATTTACCGATCGCAATTTGAGCAATTGGTTTGTCCGTTTAAGTCGTCGCCGGTTTTGGAAAGGAGAATATTCAGAAGATAAAATTTCCGCTTATCAAACCCTGTATACATGTCTGGAAGTATTGGCACAGTTAGTGGCGCCTGTCTCACCATTTTTTAGTGATTTTTTATATCAGAATTTAAATAACACATCGGGTAATAAAGAAGAACTATCTGTGCATCTTACCATCATACCTGAACCCAATGAACAACTTATTGACAGTGGTTTAGAAGAACGAATGAAGTTGGCGCAGGATATTTCGTCTATGGTATTGGCTTTGCGAAAAAAAACCAATATCAAAGTTAGGCAGCCTTTGCATAAAATATTAATTCCGGTTTTGGATGACCGGGTGCAGGATCAAATTGAGAAAGTGGAGTCGCTCATCTTATCAGAAGTAAATGTAAAAGAAATTGAATACGTAAAAGATGCCAGCGGAATTATTGTAAAGAGCATCAAACCCGATTTTAAAATGTTGGGTAAAAAGTTAGGTGGAAAAATGAAAGCCGTAGCCGGTATAATAAATACTTGGGGTCAAGATGAAATTGCCCAGCTTGAAAAGGAAGGTAAAATTACTGTAGAAGTTGATAGCGAAAACATTGATATAGAGTTAAATGAAGTATTGATTAGCAGCAAAGATATACCCGGTTGGGAAGTAAACAGTGCAAATGGCATAACTGTTGCGTTAGATATTAATATTGATGACAATTTGAAAGATGAAGGCAATGCCCGCGAGTTTGTCAACAAAATTCAACGGCTTAGAAAAGATAAAGATTTTAAAGTAACGGATAAAATTGCAATTGATATTGAGCAAAACGATTTAATTGAACAGGCGATATTAAACCATAAAGCCTACATTTGTTCAGAAACCTTAGCAGAAAGTCTGCAGTTAGTTGATACTTTAAGTAAAGATATAGTCGAAATAGAAGTAAATGATATTTCTCTAAAGTTAACCTTAAACACCCTAAACGCCCTAAACACTCAAAGCAATATAAATTAATCAAAGCATATGGCAGCAAAAAAGCAGATCAAAACCCATTATAGCGATAAAGAATTAGATGAGTTTAAAAGCCTCATCGATTCGAAGTTAGAAGTAGCTAAAACCGAATTGAATTATCTGCAGGTTCAAATAAAAGAGTTTGGGGCAGATGGGGCAGATACTAAATTTATGAGTATGGATGATGGTGCCGGCACTTTAGAAAAAGAATATTTAAACAAAATGGCAGCCCGCCAAATACAATATATTCAACATTTAGAGAATGCATTGATCCGTATTAAAAATAAAACTTACGGTTTGTGTAGAGTAACCGGCAGGTTAATTTCAAAAGAACGTTTGAAAGCCGTGCCACATACCACTTTGAGTATTGATGCTAAAAATGCGCAAAAATAAAACGACCAATAACCTTGAATAAAGTTCATGCTTGTATAATTATTTTTATAGTCCTGTTTATCGATCAGGCAGTAAAAATTTGGATAAAAACCAATATGGCACTCAACACCGAATTTCCGGTTTTTGGCGATTGGTTTATCATCCATTTTTCTGAAAATAAAGGCATGGCATTTGGGATGGAGTTCGGTGGCGATACCGGTAAATTAATATTGAGCATCTTTAGAATTGTAGCCGTTACTTTTATTGGCTATTTTATTAACAAGCTCATTAAAGAAAAAGCCCATTGGGGTTTTATTACGGCAATGTGTTTGATTTTTGCCGGTGCAATGGGCAATATTATTGATAGCGTTTTTTATGGTTGGATGTTTAGCAGCAGCTATAATCAAATTGCGACTTTTATGCCAGAAGGTGGTGGTTATGCCAAACCGCTATATGGTCACGTTGTCGATATGTTATACTTTCCCATTTTTAAAGGATTTTTGCCCGATTGGGTGCCCATTTGGGGTGGAGAATACAAAGTGTTTTTTCAACCGATCTTCAACATTGCTGATTCTGCTATTTCAATTGGCGTGTTTGTCATTTTGATCTTTAACAAGTTGTTTTTTAAAGAACCTCAAGCTCTAAAAGAAGAAGTTTTGGAGGAAGTAGAATAAGCTCTTTACTCTTCTTATACCAATTTGACTGTATAATGTGACACAAAAATTTTGGAGTTAATTTGGTGAGCTCAAGGCAAAAAACGCAGGCATAGCCAGCAGCTACGGCGAGTATTTTTAACGAAGAGATCACCAATATTAAACCGAAATTTGTGTTACATTTTATGGTTAATTTGGTATTATTGCCATAAACCTGATGACATTTTACGGTACATTAAAGCCAAGTGTTACTGAATAACATTTCACAATTTTATTCAACGAAGTATATCGAAAAATGGCAAAGACAGAAATGTAGATTTATTTTTGTAGCATTACATAAGTAACATTTTTACAATAATTTTTTTTGAAGCGAAACTTTCTAGCATCATAATAAGGTGGGTCCCGCTTTCCGCTCAAATGCAATTGCTCTTCTTCAGAATCTGCGCTGCAAAATTGCATAACCGCTGCAATCGGGGCTAGTTTAAAAACGCCGGTTCTTCGTACAAAGCAAATAGAAGCGAGGTCCATTAAATGCTTAGTAGAACCAAGTTTTCAAGACAATAATGAAAAAAGACAAATACCAATTAATGAATTATTGAATTATTGAGCAATAAAAAAGACCGAGCCTTTCAACTCAGTCTTTCAAATATTTTATACAAGCCGCCTTGTTCTCTTGCAAAGATGACACCTTTTTTTAAAGATGTTACCTTTGGGTATCTAAGCGTTTCTTATTCAATGCACTACCGACTTTAAACCATTCAATCTGTAAATCATTATAAGTATGGTTCACTTCAAAAGAA
Source organism: uncultured Chitinophagales bacterium (assembly GCA_938023075.1). Lineage (GTDB taxonomy): Bacteria > Bacteroidota > Bacteroidia > Chitinophagales > JAHDHT01 > CALHDG01. The sequence goes on along the minus strand of CALHDG010000099.1, from coordinate 18,008 downwards.
TCTGAGGAACTATTATAGATGCATTTTAAAATCCATTGACTGATGTAATATTCTTAAAATTACGATTAATTATTTTTCGACAAGGTAAACTATAACGTGCTTTTTTACGTGAAGTGTTCTATAGTTTTTAAGTAAATCGTCTCTTTGTTTGCTTAGAATCGAATGTGGATTTTTATGAATTGTTTTGTAAGCATCTTCAATAAAATTAACGTAACGTTCTGCTTGCTTATAACCCCAATTCTTTACAGTGTAGGTTCGAATGTCATCAATATCTTCTTCGGCTAATCTGGTAAGCTTAATTTTCATTATTCACTTACCTGTTCTTTATCCATAAGGGCATCAAAAATTTCTTTCGGAGATTTATCGGTTAAATTACCGGCTTTATAATCATCATAGCCTGCTTTTATGGCGGCTTTAAAAGTTGCTTTCTTTTCATCAGCTTCTTTTAGTAAAAATAAGGCTTCTTGAACTATTTCAGTTGAGTCAGTATAGTCTCCTGTATTAATTTTTTGTTTAATGTAGTTTGCTAACTCTTTATTAACTGTCACTTTCATATCTTATCAAATATAAAAAGAATAAACCCAATTGTCAAATGGAACTTTTGTACTTGGTTTTTAAAACGAGATACACTGCTACTTAAAAACCGCTTAAGGGTTGGGATTATAAAATATTACAATTTCGAAATTTATCTGTTTATTTTAATAAAAAAGACCAAGCCTTTCAACTCAGTCTTTTAAATATTTTATATCAGTTGCCTTGTTCTCTTGCAAAGATGACACCTTTTTTTTAAAGATGTCACCTTTCAATATCTAAGCGTTATCTGCTTTAGTCTTATTCAAGGCACTACCCGCTTTAAACCATTCAATCTGTAAATCATTATAGGTATGATTCACTTCAAAAGAATCGACACTACCATCGCTATGTGTGAGCTCAACGGTAAGTGGTTTGCCCGGTGTAAATTCGGTTAAACCTTTTATGGCAACGTTGTCGTCTTCCTGCACTTTATCGTAATCAGCAGGCTTGGCAAAAGTTAAACCCAGCATCCCTTGCTTTTTCAAATTGGTTTCGTGTATACGCGCAAACGAACGAACTATTACCGCACGTACTCCCAAAAATCTAGGCTCCATCGCGGCGTGTTCTCTACTACTGCCTTCGCCATAATTTTCATCTCCAAAAATTACCGAACCAATTCCTTCCGCTTTATAAGCTCTGGCGGCATCCGGTGTTTTAACCCGCTCACCGGTTAATTGATTTTTTACGATGCCTACTTCTTCCCCAAAATAATTCACTCCGCCAATCAGCATGTTATTACTTATATTATCTAAATGCCCACGATATTTTAACCAAGGTCCTGCCATACTAATATGGTCAGTTGTGCATTTCCCTTTGGCTTTCATCAACACTTTCATGCCTGTTAAATCTGTTCCTTCCCAAGGGGCAAAGGGCGTTAACAATTGTAGTCGTTCACTAGTTTCGCTAACAACCACTTCAACTCCGCTTCCATCTTCTGCTGGGGCTTGATAGCCTCGGTCTTTCACATCAAAACCTTGCGGCGGCAGCTCTAAACCTACTGGCGCATCCAACTTAACTTCTTCGCCATCTTTGTTAATTAAACTATCCGTCATCGGGTTAAAACCCAAGTCGCCGGCAATAGCCATAGCTGTTACAATTTCAGGCGAAGCAACAAAAGAGTGTGTTTTCGGATTGCCATCATTACGCTTACTAAAATTACGGTTAAAAGAAGTAATGATAGAATTGGCATCTTCAGGATTATCATTATGCCTTGCCCACTGCCCAATGCAAGGTCCGCAAGCGTTGGCGAGAACTACCCCACCAATTCCTTCTAATTTCCCCAACTGTCCATCGCGCTCTGCCGTATACCGAACCTGCTCACTGCCCGGCGTTATGGTAAATTCAGATTTTAATTCTAACTTTTTATCTATCACTTGTTGTGCAATAGATGCTGCTCTTTCTAAATCTTCGTAACTGGAGTTGGTACAAGAACCAATTAAACCAACTTCCAATTTTTGGGGCCAGCCGTTTTCTTCTATTGCCTTTTTAAATTGACTAACGGGCCAAGCCAAATCTGGTGTAAATGGTCCGTTAATGTGAGGCTCCAATTCATCTAAATTTATATGTATAACTTGGTCGAAGTATTTTTCAGGATCAGCATACACTTCGGCATCTCCATTTAAATGTTCGGCTACTTCGTTTGCCATGTCGGCAATGTCGGCTCTGTCGGTGTTGCGTAAATAACGCTCCATTGCTTCTCCATAACCAAATAAAGAAGTGGTTGCACCAATTTCAGCACCCATATTACAAATGGTACCTTTACCGGTACAACTAATGCTTTGCGCACCTTCGCCGAAATATTCCAATATTGCACCTGTTCCACCTTTGGCAGAAACTATGCCGGCTACTTTTAAAATGACATCTTTACTTGCCGTCCAACCGTTTAATTTGCCGGTTAAATGAACGCCAATTAATTTAGGCATCGCTAATTCCCAAGGCATACCTGCCATTACATCAACGGCATCGGCACCGCCTACGCCAATAGCAATCATACCTAAACCACCGGCATTAACCGTATGGGAATCTGTGCCAATCATCATACCACCAGGAAAAGCATAATTTTCTAACACTACTTGGTGAATAATTCCCGCACCGGGCTTCCAAAAACCTACGCCATATTTATTGCTGACAGACTCCAAGAAATCATAGACTTCTTTATTGACGTCTATGGCGGTTTTTAAATCTTCGGCGGCTCCGGTTTTAGCTTGTATTAAATGATCGCAATGTACCGTACTGGGTACAGCCACTTTTGCTTTACCGGCTTGCATAAATTGTAGCAAAGCCATTTGTGCGGTCGCATCTTGCATCGCTACTCTGTCCGGATCAAAATCTACATAAGCTTTCCCGCGTTCATAAGGCGTTTCCGGAAAATCATTATTGTATAAATGGGTATACAATATTTTTTCGATTAAGGTAAGTGGTCGGTTTAGTAATTTACGAGCTTGAGCAATGCGTTGTGGATAGCGTGCATAAACCGCTTTGATCATTTCAATATCAAAAGCCATAGGCAAAAAATTTGGTTCACTAAAAATAACAGATGCCGTTTAAATAAGTTCGCAAAGGTACGGATTTTTTTTGGGTGTTTTTTAATTGCACTTCTTGCCTTAATATTACTTAGCGATTCTTATTTAGATAAATAGATTAAACGGTCTATTCCTTTATTTGACAAGTTTATCGTGTTAGTTGAAAACTATACATTAAAATTTTATAAACACTCCTCACTCTGCCCAACATAAATAATGCTTCACCACCACTTCAGACAATCTTGCTAAATTCAATTGGTCAGATGCCATAGCTACATCTTTTATCGTTCCGTTTTTGTATAAGATGTTAATGTTATCGGTGTTGATATCATAAGCTTTATTTTTGGTGGTACTGTTATATAGAAAGTAGTGAAGTTGCTCCTTTTTGATGTTAAACTGCCGTTGTATTTTTTGTTGTACATCGTCTACTTTTTTTGGGTTGAAAGCCTCATTTTGTAATTTCGTTTTAAATAAGTTGCGGTCAATTAAACGGCTGCAGAGTTCTCGCAAAATAAAATCATTTGAAAATTGCCATTGCTTTATGGCGGCATAAATATCGTGGTCATCTAATTGAGTGAATTTTTCTAAAATTTGTTGGGGCTGATATTGCATATTTAGATTGTTTCTGTTTTGCAAAAAAAAGTTTAAGGCATCGGTTGCCCAAATGTACTGGTTTTGATTAACTAACTCTATCGCTCTTTCCAACACTTTAATCAACATTAACTCGGCTGCTAAAACGGTTTTGTGTAAATACACTTGCCAATACATCAAACGACGGGCAACTAAAAATTTTTCAATAGAATAAATCCCTTTAGCATCTACTACTAATTTATCATGATGTACGTTAAGCATTTTAATAATGCGGTCATAACCCACTACACCTTCGTACACGCCGGTAAAAAAACTATCTCTAGTCAAATAATCTAACCGGTCCATATCTAATTGGCTACTAACCAACTGATGCAAAAATTGTTTGGAATAATTACCGCTAAAAATATCCATTGCCAATTTCAACTGTCCATCAAATTGTTGATTAAGGGCTTCCATATACCATAAAGAAAGTTCCTCGTGATCGGTATTTTGTATGATGGTTCTTTCTAAGGCATGTGAAAATGGTCCGTGCCCCACATCGTGCAACAAAATAGCAATGGTTACACCAATGGCTTCTTCTTCTGTAATTTCTACGCCTTTGCTTTTTAAAGTTTCGATGGCTTGAGTCATTAAATGCATCGCTCCTAAAGCGTGATGAAAACGGGTATGTAAAGCACCGGGATAGACCAAATTAGTAAAGCCCAACTGTTGTATCCGTCTTAGTCGCTGAAAGTAAGGATGTTCAATTAAATCAAAAATGATTTCGTAGGGTATGCTGATGAATCCGTAAACCGGATCATTAATTATTTTAAGTTTGTTCAAATTGGCAATTTATCTTCTGTTCAAAAATATGTAGTATTGTTGAATTATTCACGGTCAATTGCAGTTATTTAACTAAAAAATTCATATCATTAGTTATTGGATAATTATTTAATGTATAGGTGTTTCAATGGATTTTAATGACTTAGATCATATTATTAACGAAGGTGAAGGCTACTTTGCTGAATTTAAACGAAGCGTAAGTTCAGATTTGGCTAAAGAAATGGTTGCTTTTTCAAACGCCTCCGGTGGAAATATATATGTTGGTATAGATGATTACTGGTGTATTGTACAAAGGTTTTGATAAGGTTAATATTATTGACCGGAAAGATTTTAATGATGATTTAATCAGTAACATTAATGCAGCCATGCAATTTGTAGAGCGACACATAAACATATCTGCAAAAATTAAAGGTTTGCAACGCGAAGATGTTTGGGAAATACCTTCGGTAGCCTTGCGTGAAGCTATTGTGAATGCTGCAGTACACAGAGATTATTTAGAAAAAGGAGCGAGAGTGGTGATAGAAATTTTTGATGACCGAATTGAAATTTCAAATCCTGGAGGCTTGCCTAAAGGTTTAGACGAAAAGGATTTTGGCAAATACAGCTTAACCAGAAATTCGGTACTGGCAAGTTTACTATTACGTGCCAACTTTATTGAAAAATTAGGTACCGGCATTAACCGGATTAATAATGCCCTTATGAACGCTGATTTACAAAATGCTACTTTTAGTTTTGGTCAGTTTTTTAGCATTATATTTAGCAGACCAAAAGGTGGTCAGAAAGGTGGTCAGAAAGGTGGTCAGAAAGAAAATAATATACTTACAGAAAGGCAAAGTGAAGTTTTGGCGTATATAAAAGAAAATCCATCAGTAACCAGAGAAGAATTGGCAAATAATTTAAAAATTAATCCATCTGCCATTCAAAAGCACATCAATAAATTAAAAGAAAAAAGAGTTATAAAAAGAGTTGGTGGCGATAAAGGAGGCTACTGGAAGATAAATAAAAAGAATTAAGTAGGTTGACGGAAAAGATAAAGGCAAAGGTTCATAAAACAAAGTATGAGTTAAAGTAGAAAATAATGAGCATTATAAGAGTTAAACAAATTTTAAGCAGCGGTGAGGGTATTCGTATAGAATATAAAGAAGCGCGTAATGCCTTACCAAAAAGTATGTTTGAAACGGTATGTGCAATGCTCAACAGAAATGGGGGTGATATTATTTTAGGTGCTGATAATCGTGGTGGCATAACTGGTGTTGATACTGAACATATTGATCCAATACAAACAAACATTGTTAATCTTTCTAATAACTCTAAAAAATTAGACCCGCCTTTTATTTTATTTCCAAAAGCCTATCAAATTGAAGGAAAAAATATCATTCATATACAAGTGCCTTGTAGCTCGCAGGTTCATAAAACAGCTAACATTGTTTTCGACAGAAGCAACGATGGCGATTTTAGAGTAACCGAAGCTCACCAAATTGCCGAGTTGTACAACAATAAACGCACTCATTATACCGAAGGCACTATTTACGAAAAAGTAGCATTTAGCGATTTTAATGCCAAGCTGTTTCCGGTAATTAGAAATTTGATAAAAAGCAAAAAAGCCAATCATACTTGGCTAACCTTAACAGATGAACAACTATTACAAAAAGCAGGGCTTTGGAAAAAAGATTACAGTACCGGCAAAGAAGGCTATACCTTGGCCGCCGTGCTGATGCTTGGTAAAGATGAACTCATCCGGCAGATTTTACCACACTACCAAATTGATGCTTTGGTACGCATTCAAAATACAGATAGGTACGATGACCGGTTATTTATTACCACCAATTTAATTGATGCTTATAACCTGCTTTTAAATTTTGTTGAAAACATTTACCAGATAAATTTTATTTAGAAGGTAGTCAAAGAAAAAGTTTACGTACGGCTATCTTCCGCGAAATAGTTGCCAATCTTATCGTACACCGCGAATATACCAATGCCTATCCTGCCACATTTATCATTTATAACAACAGGGTTGAAACCAAAAATGCCAATAACCCAAACGGAAAAGGCTTGTTAAATATTACAACGTTTTCTGCTTATCCTAAAAACCCCTTAATCACTAAACTTTTCATAGAATTAGGCTGGGTAGACCAATTAGGTTCTGGCGTTTTAAATGTAAACAAGTTTATTAGTGAATATGCCGAAGATAACAATGCTACTCCACAATTTATTGAAGATATTATTTTTAAGACTGTTTTACCAATTCTTTTAAACGAAGAAATTGACAGAGTAAAAGAGGAAACTGTCGGAGTAAATGAAGAAACTGTCGGACTAAACGAGGAAACTGTCGGAGTAAATGAGGAAACTGTCGGAGTAAATAAGGAAGTAATTGTTAAAATTATTGAAAGCTCAATTGACGGAATTAATGCTTCGACTCAAGAAAAATTGGCATTCGTTTTAAACGCCATATTACAAAATGAAGGTAAGCGAATACCAGCCTACACAAAAGCCACCAAATTGGGTGGCGAAAGAACTATGGAAAGATACATGCAACAACTACGTGATGCCAATTTGATTGTATTTAAAGGAGAGTCTTCCAAAACCGGTGGTTATTTTTTAACCGATATGGCTAAAGCAAAAATAACAGAATATTAAAACGGCAGATTCCCTAAATCCACATTACCACCGGTAATAATAATCCCAAGTTGTTTATTTTTAAAAGAGGCTTTTTCTTTTAATAAAGCCGCAAATGGAACGGCACAAGAAGGCTCACAAATAATTTTTAGTCGCTCCCAAATAAGGCGCATGGCTTGCTTAATTTCTTCTTCACTTACGGTTATAATAGCTTTTACATGTTGCTGAATAATAGGGAAGTTAATATCGCCCAAGTTGGTTTTTAATCCATCCGCGATAGTGTTGGCAGTTTCATTGGTTTCAATTGTACCACTTTGTAAAGAGCGATAAGCATCATCCACATTAGCAGGTTCGCCACCTATAGTGGTACAGTTATTTCCAAAAAAATGAGCAGCCAATGCCGTACCCGCAATTAAGCCACCGCCACCAACCGGAGCCACAACTATTTCAAGCTTGGGATGTTCTTCTAACAATTCCATAGTTGCCGTAGCGTTACCCATAATTACATCCATATCATTAGAAGGATGCAAAAAAGTAGCACCCGTTTTTTGAACGATGTCTTGAGCAGTCAATTCTCTGGCTTGCAACGTGGGTTCACATAAAGTAATTGCTCCACCATATGATTGTACAGCTTGCTGTTTTACTAAGGGGGCATTTTTGGGCATTACGATGTATGCTTTAATACCAACACTTCTTGCAGAGAGCGAAACCGCTTGTGCAAAATTACCCGATGAATGGGTAACTACACCTCGCTGTTTTTGCGCTTCGGTTAAATTTATTATAGCATTGATGGCACCGCGCATCTTAAAAGCACCCATCCGTTGAAAATTTTCGCATTTAAAAAAGAGTTCCGCTTCAGCCATTTCATTAAGTAAGGTTGAACTTAATATTGCCGTTTGATGGATGTAAGGTTTTATTTGCTGATGGGTTTGTAATAATGCTTGTTTGTTTGCCATCTTATAAAAGTAATAATTTAAAGTAAAGTATAACAACTGATACCAATTTTTATGAGCGATTTTAATTCAAAAAAACAATTACTTATCATACATAAAAACCACCTCTTTAAAACCAAAAGCACGTATTTCATGATTAAAAGCGATCAACAATTTACCCTGTTGATCAATTCCAGTAATTCGTCCTTTTCGTGTTTGTCCGTTAAACTTGTACAAAGCCTCTTGATTAATTTGATAAAGTCGATTGGTATATACTTGCTCTAAATCGCTAAGTGCGCCACGTTCTACTTGTAAATAACGTTGTTCTATAAAGGGGATTAATTTTTCTAACAAGCTATACAATTCAAAAGTGGTATCCGTAATTTGTTGTAATGAAACCGGATTAGGTAAATGACCAGGAAACCGAATTTGATTAACATTTAAACCAATACCCACAACACAAGATTTGAGCTGAGCACCTTGTATCGCATTTTCAATCAACAGCCCTCCTAACTTTCTATTTTCATAATAAATGTCGTTAGGCCACTTAATTTTAAAACCTTCCTCAAAATTTTTATGTAGAAAATCAGTTATTCCTACACAACATGCCATATTTAAATAAAATTGCTGACTTACACCCAAAAATTTGGGAAAGAGCACCAAGCTGATGCTAATGTTTTTTTGAGCTTCGCTTAGCCATTGATTATTATGAGCTCCCTTACCTTTTGTTTGATTAAAAGTTGATACAATAGTTCCGTTTAAAACCGTACCTTTAGCTAATAATTGAGTTGCATATTTATTGGTAGATGCCACCGATGGTAAATCAATAAAACATTTACCTAAAAATAAAGTACCTTTAATATCAAACAATCTATTAATTTTGCAATTTTAAAACATAAATTTTATTTGGAGCAAACATTAACTACCATAAAACCAGAAACAACACTATTACATCAATTAATTTTAGATAGTGTTGACGATAAAAAAGCCGAAGGTATAACCTCTATTGATTTAACAAAAATTACAGAAGCGATATCTGATTATTTTATAATTTGCCATGCTGACAACATGCCCCAAGTAAGGGCTATTGCAGAGAACGTTATGTATAGGGTAAAAACCGAAATGAATGAATTACCTCTCCATAAAGAAGGCTTGCAAAATTTAGAATGGATATTAATAGATTATTTTGATATTGTTGTGCACATTTTCTATAAAGAAAAAAGAGAATTTTACAACATTGAAGAGCTATGGAGCGATGGCATTATTACCAAATATTAACAAACTATTAGGCACTTTTGGTTGTTATATAATAACCATTTTAACAATTTAAGATGACAGAAGAAAAAAAGAATACAACTAACGATAATAAAAAGAAAGACAAAGGGAAAAAGCCAAAATTTAATTTCTATTGGATTTACGGCATCATCGCTTTGTTGTTTTTAGGTTTACAGTTGTTTAATTTAAATGGAGGCAGCACTAAAAAAAATGAACACGATTTTTTTTCAGAGCTCTTACCATCTAATGATATTGACCGGTTAAATATTGACAGAAGAAAATTAAACGTTGAGGTTTACCTAAAACCCGAAAGCTTAACCAAAGATGCTTACAAAGATTTAAAAAACAATAAAATTAGTACCTGGACAAAAAACTCTCCACAGTACGTATTTAAAATTGGAGATTATCAAGATTTTAGATCGAAATTAGACGAAGCAGTAGAAGATGATTCAGATATTAATCAAATAACCGATATCGACTTTAAAGAACGTACCGACATTTGGGAAAGCCTCGGCTGGTTATTGCCCATTATCATCATAATCGCCATCTGGATTTTTATTATGCGCCGGGTAAGCGGCGGCATGGGCGGTGCCGGTGGTCAAATTTTTAGCATTGGTAAATCAAAGGCAACTTTGTTTGATAACAATACGAAGGTAAATATAACTTTTAATGATGTTGCCGGCTTAGATGAAGCCAAAGAAGAAGTAAAAGAAATAGTAGACTTTTTAAAGAATCCTCAAAAATATACGGCTTTAGGTGGTAAAATACCCAAAGGTGCCTTGTTAATTGGTCCTCCAGGAACGGGTAAAACTTTATTAGCCAAAGCTATGGCAGGCGAGGCACAAGTTCCTTTCTTTTCCATCTCTGGTTCTGATTTTGTGGAGATGTTTGTGGGCGTAGGAGCCAGCCGGGTAAGAGATTTATTTAAACAAGCCCGTGAAAAAGCCCCCTGTATTATTTTTATTGATGAGATAGATGCCATAGGAAGAGCAAGAGGTAAAAATGCCGTACAAGGTAATGATGAACGGGAAAATACCTTAAATGCCTTACTGGTTGAAATGGACGGTTTCAGTTCGGATAAAGGGGTAATTATTGTTGCGGCAACCAACCGCCCCGATGTGTTAGATTCTGCTTTGTTGCGGCCCGGTCGTTTCGATAGACAAATTGGTATTGACCGCCCCGATTTAAACGGTAGACATCAAATTTTTGATGTACACTTAAAACCGATAAAAGTTTCGCCTGATATTGATGCGGAAAAACTTGCCGCACAAACACCGGGTTTTGCCGGAGCAGAAATTGCCAACGTTTGTAACGAAGCTGCCCTAATTGCCGCCCGAAAAGGTAAAAAACACGTTGAAATGCAAGATTTTAATGATGCGATTGACCGGGTAATAGGTGGTTTAGAAAAGAAAAACAAAATCATTTCACCGGAGGAAAAAGAGATTATTGCTTACCACGAAGCAGGTCATGCTATTGCAGGTTGGTTTTTAAAAGATGCCCATCCATTGGTAAAAGTAACCATAGTGCCACGTGGTGTAGCCGCTTTAGGTTACGCACAATATCTACCTAAAGAACAATATTTATACCGCACCGAACAATTAATTGATGAAATGTGTATGGCTTTGGGCGGTCGCGCAGCTGAAGATATTATTTTTGGTAAGATAACCACCGGCGCACAAAACGACTTAGAAAAAGTGACCAAAATGGCATATGCCATGACCACCATTTATGGTATGAACGAAAAAGTTGGGCAGGTTTCTTTTAATGATCCACAAGGAGAATTTCAGTTTAGTAAACCTTACTCTGATGAAACCTCAACTCTAATAGATGAAGAAGTTCGTAAATTAATTGATGGAGCATATGCTCGTACCAAAGAATTGTTGTCGAAACATAAGGCAGAGTTAGAGATTATTGCAAAAAAATTATTGGAAAAAGAGATTTTATTTAAATCAGATTTAGAAGAACTTATTGGCAAGCGTCCGTTTGGTAATATAAAGGCAGGTTTGCCCGAAACAGAACAAAATGGAAAAGCCACACCCGAAATAGTAAATAATTTAACCGGCGATGAAACACAAGTCGTAGATGCTGATTCAGATACTAACTAAGGAATGATGAGAAAATAAATTTACCATCAATGATAAAACAATTTTTTGGTAGACGAGGCGAAAAACACAGTCTTAGTGCGGCTAAGACGAGGCTTTTCAACGAAGTATATCAGAAAATTGCAAAGTCAGAATGTAAATTTATTTTTTTCTCATTCCTAATAATCACTCTAAATTTATGATAAGTATGTATAATTTTTGAAGCGAAACGTAAAGGCTTTGTGGTTATACCGGTCCCGCTTTCCGCTCAAATGCTGCGGCAAGGCTTCAAATGCCTCCGCTTCAGCAGCATAACCGCTGCAATCGGGGCTAGTTTAAAAGGGTCTGTTCTTCGTAAAATGTAGCATACAATAACGAGGCAATTTCATAAACTCATTTAAAATTGTATACAAACTTGTCAAATTATACGATAAATTTTGTTTGAATTGGTACATTTGTTTTACATATTGACAATTGATTAATAATTATTAATTAATAATTTATCGAATGGAAGTAAAGCCGGCAAAAGCCAATATTCTAAAACGCATTAAAAATGCATTGCTCAACAAAACACCAAAGCCTGTTGAACCTCTTAAAGAAGAAGTTGATCTGCAAAAAGAAGTATATGCAAAGCCAACAGAAAGTTTACCGGTTACCTTTGCTGAAGCGTTTAAAAAAGTATCCGGTAAATTTATTTACTGCGAAAACTTAGAAGATTGTATTAATCAACTAACGGCACTTACCAAAAGTGAAGGTTGGAATAATTTACATTGCTGGCATCCTCAATTACAGGAGGTGTTTCAAGAAGTAGATTTTAGACAATGCCGCATTGGTAAAAATTTAGACAAAGCCGATGGCGGCATTACCACTTGCGAAGCCTTAGTTGCCCAAACAGGCAGCATTTTATTATCGTCTGCCTTACCTAGTGGTCGGTTGTTATCCATTTTTCCTCCTGTACATATTTGTATAGCCTATACCTCTCAATTAGTATATGATATTAATGAAGCTTTACAGATGATGCTTCAACGATATAACAATGAACTCCCCTCTTATATTTCGTTGGCTACCGGACCAAGCCGCACTGCCGATATTGAAAATACCTTAGTTTTAGATGCACACGGACCTAAAGAAGTTTATGTGTTTTTAATTGAGCAGCCAATTGATGATACAGTTTAGTCAATTTGATTTCCAAATAGAAAATAGTATAACTATCACATTTCAATAAATAATATATGACAGACTCAAAAGCTTTTTTTGAGAAAATAATGAACGAACTAGAACCCTTAAAAGAAGTGGTTTACTTTGAACCCTTAAGTGAAGAAGAAGTTGTTGAATTGGAAAAAGAATGGAATACTCAACTAAAACCTATTGTTAGAGAATTTTTGCTTCATCTTGGTTTTATTCAAGATGTAGTTAAGGCATTAAGTATGGATAAAGAATCTGTTGAAGAAGATATCAGATGGCTGAAAGATTTTCAACTAACGTTTAGATAAACAAATAACGATTTCCATTAATTGAAATAGGCTATCCGCCTGATTCCAACCTTGTCGTCGCTTGCAACGAAGATAAAGAAAAGTGCTTCGGCAATTCACTAAACACCCAAACTTCAGAAATGTGTTTCTCGCCCGCCTTTGCTGCAAACGATGAGATAATCTTGTCAAATAGTCAATATCTTTCAGTCTCTAATTTTTTTTTCTTTACCATCCTCAACAACAAAAATGTATATTTACAAGCATGGAAAAAAAGCCATCAAACATAAAACAACGGAAAGAAAACTTTACCACTACTTCTGGTATTGAAATACAGCAAACCTATCCCAACACCAACAAAACTATTGAAGAGCCAGGAAGTTTTCCCTTTACCCGCGGGGCACATCAACAAATGTATCGTTCGCGCTTATGGACTATGCGTCAATATGCAGGCTTTTCAACGGCAGAAGCCTCTAATAAACGGTATCACTATTTATTAAAACAAGGGGTAATGGGTTTATCGGTAGCTTTTGATTTACCAACACAAATTGGTTACGATTCTGATCACGATATGGCGGATGGAGAAGTAGGTAAAGTAGGGGTCGCAATCGATTCTATTGAAGATATGCAACGCTTGTTTAAAGATATTCCCTTAGCCAATATTTCTACTTCTATGACTATAAATGCCACCGGATTTATTTTGTTAGCCTTGTATATTGCAGTTGCCAAACAACAGGGTGCTGATGTTAAAAAACTAAGAGGCACTATTCAGAATGATATTTTAAAAGAATATGCTGCACGAGGAACTTACATTTATCCACCACAAGCTTCTATGCGCATTATTACCGATGTATTTGAATACTGTAGCAAAGAAGTACCTTTATGGAACACCATTTCTGTATCGGGCTATCACATACGCGAAGCGGGCTCAACAGCCGTGCAAGAGTTAGCATTTACCTTGGCAAATGGCAAAGCTTATTTACAAGCCGCCATTGATAAAGGTTTAGATATTAATGTGTTTGCCAAACGCATCTCTTTCTTTTTTAATGCACACAACAATTTATTTGAAGAAGTTGCGAAGTTTAGAGCTGCCCGTAGAATGTGGGCAAACATCACCAAAAGTATGGGTGCTACCGAACCGAAAGCACAAATGCTGCGCTTTCATACTCAAACCGGAGGCAGTACCTTAACCGCTCAGCAACCCTTAAACAATGTAAGCCGGGTAACCTTACAAGCACTTTCTGCGGTATTAGGCGGCACCCAAAGTTTACACACCAATGGCTACGATGAAGCCTTAGCTTTACCTACCGAAACAGCCGCAAAAATAGCTTTACGTACACAGCAAATTATAGCCCACGAAAGTGGTGTTACCGATACAGTCGATCCGTTGGCAGGCTCTTATTTTATAGAATCCCTTACTGATGAAATTGAGCAAAAAGCCTTAGACTTAATTGACATTACCGATAAAATGGGCGGCATGGTTAAAGCTATTGAGAAAGGTTATGTACAACAAGAAATTGCTAACTCAGCTTATCGTTATCAGCAAGCTATTGAAGATGGTTCGATGCCTATTGTAGGGGTCAATCAATATACCGAAACTGAAACCGATAACATTCCAACCTTAAGTATTGATGATTCTATTAGGCAAGTTCAAACGGATAAGATTGTGGCTTTGAAAGCCTCCAGAAATTCAGAAAAGGCTCAACAGATTTTACAACATATTGAACAACATGCCAAAGATGGCGTTAACTTGATGCCAACTGTAATTGAAGCCGTTGAGCATAAAGTTACGCTTGGCGAAATTGCCGATGTATTGCGGGGTGTTTTTGGGGAGCATTTGGGTTAAGTGAAAATACATTTTAAATTCCTTATATTTACAATTTAAGGTATACGATGGCAATAATTAAAAGAGATGAAACCGGTACAAAACTATTTCTAAATCCTATTGGTGAATTATTTAATGATTCAGTGCATCAAATTAAAATGGAAGTTTGTGTTAACCCAACTTGCAATTGTGGAGATGTGAATATGATTTTAGAAACTGAAAATATTAATGGTTATAGCGAAGTGGAGTATAACATTCCAATTGAAGTGCACAAAGAATTGGTTAATCATTTATCGGAGGATACCCATTATTTCAGAGAGCCAAACAAGGCATATGTTGCCGACCTTCTATCTGATTCTTTATCAAAAGATGATTGGAATAAATTAAGAGGCTTGTATTTTAATCATAAATTAGCTTTTATTGAACAAGTAAATCCTCATGAAATTGATTTTGAATTTGAAAAAGAAGACCTCTTGGAAAAATCACTTCGTTTTCCGTATTTCGAGATATTTCCTTGCTCTGTATTTCATTTGAAACTGAATGAAGAAAGATATCTTGGATTTGATAATTATTGTAAAAATCCTGCTTGTGATTGTAATGATATATCTATAAGCATGTTACAAATAGATAATATAAACGCTGGCAAAACTATTAAAATAGGTGAAATCTGGTATAATTATAAAACGCAGCAGGTTAAATTTGAAGGTAACGATGAAGCACATATCAATAGCATATTTACTAAGCTTAAAGCAAAGGAAATTAATTTTGATCAGTTAGTAGAACAACGCAATAAAAACATTAAAATCATTTATGAGAATGCGTATAAAAAATATGCACCTAAATATGCTATGCCCGATTTTAACAAAATAGGAAGGAACGATTTATGTTTTTGTGGGAGCGGTAAAAAATACAAGAAATGTTGTTTGAACAAATGGGGAATAACTAAATAACTGATACCAAATTGACCATAAAATGTAACACAAATTTCGGTTTAATATTGGCGATCTCTTCGTTAAAAATACTCGCCGTAGCTACCGGCTATGCCTGCGTTTTTTGCCTTGAGCTCACCAAATTAATTCCAAAATTTTTGTGTCACATTTTACAGTCAAATTGGTATGATAAGATTATGCAACAAAAAATTTGCATTACTATCAAAGAGGAAAAGGGTTGGATGTTTAACCCTGATAGTAGCGGTTATGCTGCCTGAAGCATTGGCTTTTGAAGCGCAGGGGTGTTTGGCAGCATTTGAGCGGATAGCAGGCTGCGAGTACATAAATATCCAATAGCTTTCGTTTCTAATAAAACCAAAGAATATCTTACCCATACTTAGGCAACTTACTCAAAATAGCCCCCAATTTCATCGCACGGGCAGAGTCGCCTTCAATCTTCAACCGCCCTTGTATAAAAGCTGCTTGTAAACTTAAATCGCCCTTGCCAATGCGTAGCATATGTTTGTCGGCAATGGTAAACGTAGCATCGGGTTTGTTGGCTTTTCCTTTACTAACTGCTGCCGGCGATTTGTTTAAATCAATCTTCCAATCGCGCGGCACCTCGCCGGTTACGTGAAATTGAAATAAGCCATTGTTGGGTTTAATATGCTTCGCGTTGAGTTTTAAATGCTTTTTTACATGCGCAAATAACGGATCGGACAAAGCTTTTTTAACCACCTTTTTCACGCGCTTCTTTTTATTTTTATGCTTTAAAATAAGCTCCTCTAACTCATTTGCCGATTCGCGCAAATAGGTATTAAATATGTTTAAGTCGGGCATCGATTTTGCATCGGAAGTTGAGCTAACGGTAAGCATACCATTGTAACTAAAAATAGTGATGATTAAACCCATTCCATCAATAACGGGAGCCATACCCATAATGGTAAAAACTTTATGTCCATTTAAATATAACGGAAAGGGCGGACCCGGCACGTTAGAAATAGTTACATTAAAAACCGGTTTATGCCTTTCGGACATTTGAAACCGCGAATATAAACGGGCTGCCTGATTAGCTACGCCAAATGGAATAGCTTGTGCCATGTTTGCCAACGTTTGCGCACCCATTGCATTTTGATAAGTTTTTCCTCGTTGCGTATTTTCTTGTATAGTCTGTAATCGTTCAATAGGGTCTTCAATATTTGTAGCTAATTGAATTAGCATAGATGAAATATTGTTGCCATCCCCTTCATCTGCTACTTGATTCCGGATGGAAATAGGTACCATTGCCACTAAGGGTTTTAGTGGGAGTTTTTCTTTTTCTAATAAATATCGTCTTAAAGCACCGGCGCAAATGGCTAACATTACATCATTTAACGTAGTGTCCATAATGCCTTTTAAAGCCTTTACTCTATCTAAATCTAAAATAACGGTATTCCATTTCCGGCGTGGTGAAACAATGCCATTAATGGGCGTAGCCGGTGCTGAAAAAGGAGCAGTCGGCAAATCCATTTTTTGCCCTCTTGTAAGCATGCCGGCTTTAAAAGAAGCACCCACCGCCTCACTAATTAACTTCGGAAATTTCAACGGATTTTCAGCAAAGCTTATAGTGCTTTTTAAAACCATGCTCAACTCGTTTGGTACGGGTTTGGGTTTATAAGGCTTGGGCTTAGGTATCGGTTTTGCCTCTGGAGTCATATCAAACATTAAGCCCAACAAACCGGCACCACCAATGCCATCAATAGCCACGTGATGCACCTTGCCAATAATTGCCACCGAATTTTTCGGCACTTGGTTAATATCATCTAAACCCTCTACAAAAGTTAAAGACCAAAGTGGGCGACTATGATCTAAGGGTTCACTAAATATTTGGGAAGCCACTTTGCGCAACGTTTTCCAATTGCCCGGCTTGGGTAAGGCAATATGCTTAATGTGCATATCAATATCAAAATACGGATCATCCACCCAATATGGATAATCAATACTAAAGGGCACATACAACAAGCGCTTTCTAAAAATAGGAAATTGATGAATACGCGATAATATAATATCTCTAAAAGTTTTAAATTCTATAGCCCCTTCTACTATACCAACGTTGCCAATATGCATGGGGCTTGTAGGTGTTTCGGTATATAAAAAAGCAGCATCTAAACCAGAAATAGATTTGATATCTGGGTTTTTAAATCGATTTAAAATTTTTCCAATCATTGTTTCATTTATGCTTTACGGTTAATAATACCAGATTTAATTTGCCAAACTGCTAATAGTATCAGCTGGATAAGGAATAATTCAAAAATAACTGTTCATTTTTATCTTTGAGATTTTCCGATCTACTTCATTAAAAATACTCGGCTTAGCACCACTAAGCCTGCGTTT
>CALHDG010000098.1 GCA_938023075.1 uncultured Chitinophagales bacterium | reverse complement strand
CGTTATATTATTTCGCAATTGAATTTCGATGCTACCCGGCTTTACCAAGTCTGTTGGAATAGAATAGTTAAACTTATGTTTTAATTTTCGGTTATCATTTATTAGATCTTTATTGATTCCTATGGATTGAAGGTAATCTTTCAAAAGCCTATAATATGAATTATCGTGATCAGCCAGCTCAAAAAAAGAAACTAAATTAGTTTGGGCAAGCAAGTTGATTGTTGCAATCAGGAAAGTAAAAAAGAATGAAAAAATATATTTCATAGATTAGTGAACAATGGTGATTTGTTGCAGAAACTCTAAAAAAATAAAACGATTAAATATTTAATTTAGTTTGTAGATAGTTTTATTTCATCAGAATATAACGTACTTGTTTAGATTAATTATAAATAAGTGTTTTCTTTGCGATTCATTAAAATAAAAATTGCAAACTACACAACTACAAGAAGGAGAAAGAGCCATTATTACCGGCTTGCAAGGTTCGGTTAGCTTTCGAAATTATATGTTAGCAAACGGTATTGCCTTAGGCACTATTGTTACCAAAAATTACAGTCCGGCATTTTCAAAATTAACTAACTTAACCGTTAATGGAAAAATGCTCAGCCTTAAAAATGCCGATTATGAAATGATTGAACTGGTTAAAATTTAAGTATGACACAGCTTGCGTTAGTCGGCAAACCAAATGCCGGAAAAAGTAGCTTGTTTAATTTGTTAACCGGCTTAAATCAAAAAATTGCCAACTACAGTGGGGCAACGGTAGATAAAAAAAGCGGTACTTTCCTTCAATACGAAGTAGTTGATTTGCCGGGTATTAAATCATTAATAAGCGTTAGTTTAGACGAACAAATTACCAAGAACGCTGTATTAGAACGCTCGGTAAGCAAATACCCTATTGTATTTGTAGCCACCGCCATGCAGCTTTCAGAAAACTTGATGTTGTTTTCTGAAATCGCTGATTTGCAAATCCCCAGTATTGTAGTCATTAATTTTAAAGATGAGTTAGAAAAAAATAAGATTGAAATTGATATTAATAAGCTGTCCGATTGGTTAGGCTGTCCGGTTATTTTAATGAACTCGAGAAACGGAGATGGCTTAAATGATTTAGAACATGCTGTAAAAAACAACCAGTTCAACATACCCAATGCCATTTGCTTGAATTTGTATGACCATATAGAAGATGGCGAAATTATTAACACCTATGCAAAAAAGATTGAAGCATCGAATGCTGAAAAAAGCAACTTAGATCCCAACGATTATTTTAAACGTCAAAAAATAATTGGCGCTCAAATCAGATCAGTTTCCGCAAATATATTAAAGGGCAATCGCTTGTTAGAGCGATCAAAAAAATGGGACCGGATTTTTTTACATCCCATTTTTGGTTTGATGTTTTTCTTGTTGACTATGCTCATCGTGTTTCAATCGGTGTTTTATTTATCTTCAATTCCTATGGATTGGATAGATGCAAGCTTTGCGAGTTTAAGCAAATGGACTGCCCAAAATATTCAAACCAGTTGGCTGGCAGATATAATTAGCAATGGTATTTTACCCGGTCTCGGCGGCGTACTTATATTCATTCCGCAAATTGCTATTTTATTTTTGTTGTTGGGCATTTTAGAGCATTCCGGGTATTTGGCTCGTATTTCGTTTATTGCCAATCGATTTTTATCGAATTTTGGCTTGAGTGGGCAAAGTGTAATACCCTTAATGTCGAGTTGGGCTTGCGCTATACCAGCCATTATGAGTGCCCGCATTATCGATAATCCGAAAGAACGCATGGCTTTAATTTTTGCCGCTCCGTTAATGACGTGTAGTGCGCGTTTACCCGTTTACACCATTTTAATAGCCATTATGTTTCCCAGTGAAAATGCTGGCTTTTTTAATGCGCAAGGTTTGATGCTATTGGGTTTATATGTATTAGGTGTGTTGGCTACTTTGTTGCTTGCCGCTTTTATGCACAAACGGTCTGGTATTGAAAGCAATAACTTATGGTCATTAGAATTGCCGGTTTACCGCGTTCCTAACTGGAGAAACGTATTGTACAATATGTATCATAAAACCAAAGCCTTTGTGGTAGATGCCGGTAAAGTTATTTTTATTGTGTCGATGGTGTTGTGGCTGTTATCCAGCTTTAGCCCACGTTCGCAAAGTTTTATTGAACAGCAACACCAGGCTTTAAATGAAGATAATAATGGAGGAAAACCCTTGTCAATTGAAGCGGTAGAGTTAGAATATTCGTATGCTGGTTATCTCGGTAAAATTATTGAACCGGTAATTCAACCCTTAGGTTACGATTGGAAAATTGGTATCGCCATCATTTCTTCCTTTGCGGCACGCGAAGTTTTTGTTGGAGCCTTATCCACCATTTACAGTGTGGGGTCAGAAGAAGAGGGTTTAATAAAAACACGGTTAAAAAATGAGGTCAATCAAAAAACAGGAGAACCCCGGTATAATGTGGCTACCTGTTTGTCTTTGTTGCTATTTTATGCCTTTGCTTTACAATGCATGAGTACTATGGCAATTGTTAAAAAAGAAACCGGTAGCTGGCGATATCCTATGCTTCAATTTATAGTGATGTTAGTGATGGCTTATGCAGCTGCTTTTATTGCTTATCAACTTTTTTAAAAGACTTAGCTCAAATTATGATAAATGTTAATGATGCTTTAATTATATTTATAAAAAATCCGGTAAAAGGAAAGGTAAAAACACGGTTAGCTAAAACGATGGGCGATGATGAAGCCTTGAAAATTTATCATCAATTATTGCAAATTACCCAAACGCAAGCTAAGCAATGCAAGGCTACCCGGTATTTATTTTATAGTGATGAAATTAATCATAAGGATAATTGGAGTAGCCTGCATTATTTAAAACATATTCAACTTGGCGATGATTTAGGCGAACGCATGCAACACGCCTTTGAGTTTATTTTTAAATTAGGACATACAAAAGCTATTATTATTGGCAGCGATTGCCCAACACTTGATACCACCCTGCTCAATAAGGCTTTGTATCAATTAAATAACAACGAAGTGGTTATTGGACCCAGTGAAGATGGCGGTTATTATTTATTGGGTATGAACAAACTCCACCGGGCACTGTTTAACAATATGCCTTGGAGCCAAGCCAATTTACTGGAACAAACATTATCGATGTTGAAAGAAGAAAAAATTAGTTATTTTTTATTACCTGCTTTAAATGATATTGATACAGAAGCCGATTGGAAAGCCTATATCACTTCCAAAGGCTGAAATATTACCATAGTCTTAAAGGAGTACACTTTTTGTTTTGTCTATTGCGAGAAACGGAGGCCTTTAAATTAGCCCTGATTGCAGTGGTTATACTGCCTGAAGCGCAGGCATGAAGCATAGCCGCAGTATTTGAACGGAAAGCAGGACTACCCTTTCTACGTGGCCAACTGTTTCGCTTCTGAAAAAAAAGAAAAGATGGTAAACATTTATCAATTATACCTCAAGGGCACTTATACATTGTTTGGCTAGTTTAAATTCTTCCCAAATATTGGCGACTATATCGGCAGCAGGTAAAACCTTGTCGATTAAACCGCTTATTTGCCCAATTTCCAATTCGCCCTCTTCTAAATCCCCTTCAAACATGCCTATTTTTGCTCTGCCTTTACCCAAGTGGGCAATCTGATTATGCAAACTAGCACCTTCATCTTCTAATTTTTTTAGTTCTGTGTAAAATTTGTTCTTTAGTAGTCTAACCGAAACCACCTTTTTCATTGATAGCATCGTATCACCTTCTTTCGCTTCTATAACTGCTTGTTTAAAATTTTGATGTGCAGAGGCTTCCTCCGATGCCACAAAGCGGCTGCCAATTTGAACGGCTTCTGCACCCAAGGCGAAGCAAGCCAACATTGCCGCACCGGTTGCAATGCCACCAGCCGCAATTAATGGAATGCTGATCGATTTTTTTACAATTGGTAGCAAACATAAGGTGGTCGTTTCTTCTTTGCCATTGTGTCCGCCGGCTTCGAAGCCTTCGGCAACTACGGCATCTACCCCGGCATCTTGCGCTTTTAAAGCAAACTTAGCACTCGACACTACATGCACAACTGTTTTGCCATGGTCCTTTAACAAAGCGGTATATTTTTTGGGGTTACCTGCCGAAGTGAACACGATGGGCACTTCTTGTGCTATTATGGTTTGAATATGTTTATCAACATCAGGATATAACAGCGGTATATTTACAGCAAAGGGCTTTTGGGTAGCGGCTTTACATTTTTTAATGTGCTCTAACAACACTTCCGGATACATTGAACCCGACCCAATTATGCCTAAAGCACCTGCATTGCTAACTGCCGAAGCTAAGTGCCAGCCACTGCACCAAACCATACCGGCTTGTATAATTGGATATTGTATTTTAAACAGATCAGTTACTCTATTTTGCTTAATCATATTTATTTATTGAAACCATTACGTATGAAAGTAAATTAAAAAGTTAATTAATGTAACAAATTAATTTAACTGTCGTAACTTACATTACCTACTAATGTATAAATTTTGTGTATAAAGGGAATATAAAAATATTATTTATAGATGATAACGAACCAAATAATGTGCTTACCCAAGCAATAATTGAAGCGGAAGGTTTGCCAATAGAAGGTTTTTACGCTCAGTCTATTGATGAAGCTATTGCGCTTCTTTATGAATTTGAAAAGAATAATGGGTTTCCAAAACTAATTTTTTGCGATATTAAATTACCTGTAAAAGATGGTTATTACTTTGCCAAATATTACTTAGAACATTTTTATGAAAACCATAAAAATGTAAATATGTATTTTATGAGTGCTGATTTTCAACCAGAACAATCAGACGAGTTGACCGAATTTCCTTTCGTATATAATGTGTACACCAAACCATTTAGTTTAGAAATTTTTAATGATGCCGTTGATGAAATTGATTCAAATGTGATTGATGATTTGACCGAATAGGGTGATAAAGGAGAACGATGAAGATGGAATGGACGAAGAGCCTGACGCAGCTTATTGAATAACATTTAGCTTATTAAAAGTATGTTTATTGGGTTAAAAAATCTTCTAATAGCTTTAAATTTCCGGGTGTATCCCATCTATAGCCTCCACTTAAGGTACCTAGTACTTCTCCATTAGCAATAATATAGGTAACCGGCAAGCTGTAAATGCCATATTCAACAATTGCTTTATTTGATTTTAGGTAATTGAAGTTATAGCCTTTCTTTTTTTTGAAAGATTCGATAACCGAAATGGGTTCATCCGAAATAAATAAAAATTCGTATCCCTTAGCTTGCATGATGTTTTGCGCGCGCACTATGGATGGGAATTCTTCTAAGCAAGGCTTGCACCAAGTTGCCCAAAAGTTAACAAACAACACTTTGTTTTGGTAGTCATCTAATTCAACTTTATCGCCGGCAAGATTGATTAATTCTAAATTTTGCACTTTAAAATCTGGACTATTACAAGCCATACCCAAACAAAAAAAGAGACTAAGCATAAGTAATACTGTTGAATTAGGGGTTGTAAATTTTAAATACATTTAAATATTAATCATCAGTTTTTTGTTAAATTAAAATAGGTGTTGTTTATTAATTAGGAATTTGGTGATTACTCTTTTTTGCGTAAATCCAATTCAAAAGTATAATAACTTCCAATAGTTTTGGTCTCAAACATCAACTTCACTTCAGTTGCCTGTTTTTCGGCGTCGCTGGTTTGGTCTCCAAAGGCACATATAAATTCAAACTTGTCCATCTCTAAAGTATATTGTTCTGCCTTGGTAAAGCCTGCATTTATTTTTTCTCTCACTAAATTCCAAGCACTATTACTTTCGTACAGTGTATCTAAGCGTGTGAAACGATAGGTGACCATCTCTTTATCAAAATTAAACTGACCAAGTGGTCCATCTTCGTTAAATTCTTCATTTGTTTGGATGCCTAAATTGGTATTTTGCCCGTAAGCACTGTAAATGGATTGCACCGCCCAACTGCCTTCTAATGATTTTTCTGCATGTTTCAAATTTCGTTTTTGGCAAGCGGTGAATATCACCAGCAACATTAACCCTATTTTAATTGTGTTATTTACCATAACTTTACAACTTCAAGTTTCAAAAGTAGAATATTAAAATCAATAAAGAGGCTTCATTTAAATTAAAAATAAGTAGATGTCAATTATACCTTCTTCTATAGAAAAATATATTGAAACAAATTGTAGTGAAGAAAGCGATTTATTATATCAAATTAACCGGAAAACCTTTTTGCAACAACTCTATCCGCAAATGATTTCTGGCAAAGTACAGGGGCAGTTTTTGAAAATGATCAGCTGTATGATACAACCAACCCGTATTTTAGAAATTGGCACCTTTACTGCTTACAGTACCATTTGCCTTGCCAAAGGTTTAACCTCAAATGGAGGGATTGACACTATTGAAATTAACGAAGAATTGAAACCCGTAATTGACCAAAATCTACAAGATGCCGGTATTGGTGAACAAGTAAATGTATTTATAGGAGAAGCTCAAACGTTAATACCCACCTTAAATGAACAGTATGATTTAATTTTTCTGGATGCCGATAAAGAATTTTATCCAACTTACTACCAGTTATTATATCCCATGTTAAAACCCGGAGGCTTTTTGTTAGCGGATAATGTTTTGTGGTATGGTAAAGTTACGGACCCGCCTGAAACTTATGATGTAGCTTCCAAAGGTGTAGTAGAATTTAATGAAATGGTAGCAAAAGATGCTTCGGTTGAAAACGTAATTTTATCAGTTAGGGATGGCTTGATGTTGGTTCGGAAGGTATAAAAATGCCTCATCAAAAGCATGATGAGGCACTAAAAACAATTTATAGTATTTTAAATGTTTATTGTATAGTATAGTTGAAACCTAAGCCAAAGGCTCTTCCATCTTCATAAATGGAGTAAACCGTTGGGTTGGCTTTAAAGGCTTCATATAAGCGTTGTTGTTTGCTATTTAAAATGTTATCTACCGTAAAACTAAGCTGAAACTTATTTTCTAAACCAAAACGTTTAGCTGCTCTAAAGTTTAAACTATGAAAAGGCTGTTCAAATATATCTGGAATATTACCATTACCTACAATAACTAAACGCTTGCCTTGTACATTATAACTTAAAGCTGCTTCCATATTGTTTTTGCTGCCAACATAGTTTATGCTTGAGTTGATGATGTAAGGTGATTGTCCATACATATTTCGAACATTCGAAATGGATTCTCCTTCTTTAATTTTATTTAACCGGTTGTTGTATTCTTTATCCGTCATAGTTAAAGCCGTTAAAACATAAGTAAGGTTAGAGCTAATGGAAAAGTCTTTAAGCGATTCACCAAAAAAGCTGAGGTTTTTTCTCAACTCAAACTCTCCTCCGGCTACCGTGGCTTTGTCGCTATTGATGGGTTGTACCTCTCTTGAATCGGTAGTGCCCGAAACTAATTCAATCGGATCGACAAAGTATTTATAAAATCCACTAACAGAAATCATTTCTGCCGGGTTAAAGAAATACTCCCAACGGATATCGGCATTATGTATTTGGGTAGATTGCAAGTTGATGTTTCCACTAAAACGACGATCGGTAATAGGATCATAAATTGATACATTAGATCTTTCTTTAAAAGAAGGACGCGCTAAAGTTTTTCCATAAGATAAACGTAGGTTCATATTATCTACCAGATTATACACTAAATTTAACGATGGTAAAAAATCAAATTCTTCCCATTTGTAGTCAAGCGGTTGAGTGCCCGGCGCGTCAGATGGTTGGTTACCAGTATATTGATGTATCAGAAATTCCGATCTGATTCCATACGTGGCTTTAATTTTTTCTGATATGGGTAATTCTTGCATAATATAAGCAGCGGCAATATTTTGACTGGCTGAAAAAGTATTGTTTGGTTGAAAACTACCGATAACAAAGGTGCCTAAGCCACTACCCGAACCATTCGTTTCAAGCCCAATTCTCCAAATATTGTTATCTTCAAAAAACTGATTAGGACTAAATTGGAAAGCATTACTGTTTCTCAACTGAAATTTATATTGTTGGATTCCAAAATCTCGCGCTTTATAGGTTTCTGCCAAGCCTAATTTTACAGTTGATTTATTTCCATTATTAAACGTTAAGGGAATGGTATAATCTATTCTACCGGTGTAATTCATTTCTGTCAAATCTCTAAACTCTCTTTTAATGGTTGCGCCTTCTGCTTCATCTAAGCTAAACACCCCATCTTTATTTTCTACATAGGTTAATGAGGTTGAGCGAATATCCGGATTGGTAATGCTCGAATAGGTAACACCTGTTCGCCACTCTAATTTATTTTTACCCAACTCGTGCGTACCGAGTAAATTGCCATTAGTAAAGCTACGCTGAACATAGGTTAAGCTATTTTTTCTTAAAGAAGAATTACCAGTTTCAAAACTTTGTTGCTCAATAATTCCACCGGTTGATTCAGCATTTTGTGAACGCAACAAGTTCAAACTGATTTTATGTTTCTTTAAAAATTTAAACGACGTACCGGCTAAAGCAGACCACAATACATTTTGCTCCCCTAATTGTGCCGTGCGAACCCTATCGCGCAGCAACTCATACTCCGAAGAGTTACCACTAAAATATTCGCTAAATTGAGCATTGTCATAATATTGATAATTGATGCCATAATTAAAGGCTAAATTATAACCAATATCAACTCGCTCTTTGTTTTGTTGATTTCCAAAGCCAATAGAAAAATTTTGATCCAAAAAATTGTTGAAGGGTTCAACAGCCATCGTTTTACCAAAACGCTCAGTAAGCGCAGTCAATTGCTCTTCTCGTTCTGCCGGATGAGGTACATAAACGCGCGAAGGAAAGGGCTGAGCCCGGGTGCCATCATCAAAAGCTAATAAATCGGTTGAACCACCTTTGTATAAAATAAAATCGTTATTAAAGTGTGTGGTTGGGCGGTAAGTAGTACCATAGCTAAGGCTTAACGATTTAGTTTCAGGAAAATCTTGTGTTACAATATTGACTAATCCACCGGTAAAATCACCAGGTAAATTTGGTGCAAAGGTTTTGTTAATTACAATATTATCAATTAAGTTAGAAGGAAAAATATCCATTTGAATGGTGTTGCGATCGGGGTCTAACCCAGGTACATCTAAACCATTTAAGGTAGTTTTGGTATACCGGTCGCCTAAGCCTCTAACATACACGTGTTTGCCACCTTCTACCGAAACGCCGGTTACCCGTTGTATAGCTTGTCCGGCGTCACTATCACCGGTACGGCTAAAAGTTTCTGATGAAATGCCATCTAACACATTGGCTGCTTTTTTCTGTAAAGTTAACAGAGCGGTTTCTGTATTACGTACTTTTTTTGCTACTACTACTACTTCTTGCAGTTCTTCTGCCTTGTCGCTTAAGCGTACATCTAAAACCGTTACCTCACCGGGTTTAATGCTTACATCGGTTATGGTTTGTGTGCTATACGAAATGTAGGAAAAAACCATGGTATAATTACCTGGTGCTAACTTTAAACTGTATTTGCCATCTAAGTCAGTTGAAGTTCCGGTGGTGGTTCCTTCTATCACTGCTGAAACGCCAATTAAGGTTTCTGCATTGCTGTTGTCGATTACCGTGCCCCGTAAAGTGCCTTGTTGAGCCCATGCGGTATGCACTAAAATAAGACTGATTAATATTACTATAAATTGTTTCATTGTTTTAAATTGTTTGTTTGGATTTTAGCGCGGAAAAAGTCTCTACCCAAAAGGCAACGACTTTTTGTTAAGTTTTGAGATAAATTATTTTGTTTTATGATAGAATATATATTAGAGTTCTCCTTTTTCAGAAGCCCATGTCCAACCTTTAAATACGGCTAAGTTGGCACCTTTGGTAGCAGAGCCGGCAATAGAATTTCCGCCATCACTAATTAGTTTATCTAATTCGGCTTCTTCTTCACCGGTGTAACGGCAAGGGGTATCATTACCATCGGCATAACCGTTTGCTAAGTTCGATAAGGTGGTTTTGCTATGTACTAACTCACAAGTGCTAATTACTAAATCGCCATTTACCATATGCGAATAACTATCAGCTTTGGTTTCACAAACATCTGCAGAATTGGCAGTATTGGTATCATAACTGGCTCTAACTTTTATGAAATTTAAATTGGCATAACCTTCAAAAGAAACATTCTCTATGGTGCCTTGTGCTTTCGATTTTAAATCGGCAATGCCACCGTCCATACCGTCATTTCTAACCGTTCCATTCAATAAGGTAAATTTGCCATTTGTGTAGGTTTCATTTTCTGGTCCATCTATTTCTAAAGCAAAGTCTGTTTTAGGAGAGGCGCCATGTTTTACATAAAAGTTATCAATAGTGCCGCTGTAATTTTGATCGATATCAATACCATCATCTCCCTGATAGACTACAATGGCGTTTTTAATGTTAACTGAACCGCCAAAACATTCAATACCATCATCAAAATTGGCGACCACTTCAACATTTTCTATTTTGGTTTTACTACCTACACCAGCTAAGGTAATGCCATTAATTTCGTTGTCTTCACCAATTAAAACGCCGGCGTGGCGAACCGAAACATAATTTAATATCCCTGAATCATCTTCATTATCATCTCCGCCATATAAGCCATAGCCTTCCGATTCGGGTATGCCTTCAATACGTCCTTGTGTATTACCTTCCATGGCAGAAACGTTTGCATTGCCTAAAATAATTAACCCGCCCCACAAACCAACATCTGATTTACTTAGGTTAGTACCGGTAATTTGACCTGGCTCAATATTATCTAAAACAGAGGTCATAATAATAGGTTTGTTTGCCGTACCATCTGCCTCAATTTTACCACCTTTTGCAACAATTAAGGCAGAAGCAGCCGTTTCTTGACCTAATGCAAATTTTAAAATGGTGCCAGGGCTAATGGTTAATGTGGCTCCCTCACTAACCACATACTTTCCAATTATTTCATAAATTTTGTCGCCTTCTAAAGTTTTGTCGGCATTTAAAAAGCCGGTTAAGGTTTCGGTTGCAGCCACTTGGTCACATCTAACGCCCTTCCATCCTTCATCACATTCACAGAAGCCTTCATTGCAAGTTCCGTTTGGTCCGCATGTTACCATTAGTTCTTCGCAGGCATCATCTTCTTTACAACCTGTAAAAATGGCTACTGCAAAAATTAATAATACAACTGAAAATAATTTTGTGTTCATCTGTTTTGAGAAAAATTTAATTTATTTTTATTAAATATAATTTATTTAGCGTATTGCACAAAGCTCTTACTTTATACGTGCAAACTTTGTGCAAAGGTCGGCTGTGCAGGTTAAGTATTATTTAGTTTAAGATTAAGATTAGGTTAACGGGCAATCTCTCTAACACCCCTCATCTAGAATGAAATAAGGGATCATATTTCAAATAACAACTTACCTGTTGAATAAACTGGAAAGTTATTTCATTTTAATCAACTTACCTTGTTGTACGTTCTTGTTAAAAATAAGTTTATACATGTAGATGCCTGCCGGCAAATGGCTAATATTTTTACTGATCAGTTGGCAATGTTCTTGAAGCTGATCTTTTAATATACAAGCTCCATTAGCATGATATAATAAAAACGTGATGTTGGTATTTTTCTCCAATTGATCAATATTAAAGTAGATATGTCCATTACTTACAGGATTGGGTGTAATTTGGATAAACGCATTTAATGCCGCTTCTACTTCTATTTCTTGAGAATAAAAAGTAAGCTCGTTCGGTAAAACAGCTTTAACAAGATATACGGAAGTGCCATAGCCGGGTGCCTCATCAACAAAGGAAAAGTTTGCTCCATTTGTGTTTTCCAATACACCAATATTTATATAATTTAAAGTGCCTTTTTTTCTTTTTTGTATGATGAAGGAGACTTGATTTAAGGGATTTTTGAGTTGCCACAATAATTCGGTGGTTGTTTCATTGGTTTCGGCGCTTAGGCTTTCCCAAATTAATTCTTCTTCTCCACACTTTGGATACAAGCTACTTTCAACCCGGGTAGATAAACCTTCGGGATCGGTAACTACCAAGTCAATCCGGTAATGGTAGGGTTCATCTTTACAACCAAATGGCTGCAAATAGGCTTCAGAAATAACTGCAAAATCTACTTTTTCGGCATGTACATGTTGGTTGTGATGCAAGTTAACCTGCCAACGAAATTTTAGTTGGTCTAAGCTATGTTCATCATCATTTACCTGCGCAGTTAAAGGCAATAAAGTTGGTTCTTCAACAGAATATAAATCGCCATCTGTAAAGCTGCTGATATTTACTTGTGGCGGGGTGTTATTTAAAAATATCTTCACTTCTTGTTCGCTGCTTCTACCTTGTTCGTCGGTAAGGCTTAAACGAACTTTAAAGGTTTCAGGTTGCGATGAGCTTGCCGTAAAAGTATGGCTTGGGTTTGCAAGCGTACTGTTGTTTCCATTACCAAAATCCCATGCATAATCAAAGCTTAAGTTGTTGGGGTGGTAAGATGCTGCTGCTTCAAAATTAACCGTTAAAGGTGAACTGCCATAGTATTGATCGAACGCTAAAATAACAGTTGGAGCTTGTGGTACATTATAACCTATTTTATAAATAGCATCCTTGGCTAAATCGGTATAATACAAAAAACCATCAAGTGGGTTTAATACTAATGCGGTGATGCTTTTGCGCTCATCTAATAAAAAATCCTCTACTTTTTTAAGTTGTTGATTTTCATTAATATCAAATACTTTTATCCAACCTCTAAAATCAGCATGAAGATATTTGTTGTGATAGGCTGATGGAAAATTGTTATAGGTATTGGTATAAAAGAAACCGGGTATGCTGCTTGAACCATTAAAATTTTCTCCTTGCACAGGTGAAGCGGCGTCTCCAATTTCATAAAAAGCAGGTTCACATGAGGCTTCTTCAAATACACCAACTATCGCTCTTTCTGGCGGATTCCAACGATTGGTATAGCCAATTAATGGTAATTGCGCTGTAAAGGTGATATGCGTATCGGCAATATTGGTGGTAAAGTCGCAAGGGTTTGGGAAATAGCCTTTGGCGGTTGAGGGATTCAGTATCAGATCTTGAAAATTAAAATAGGTTTGATCGCAGTCTGTTCCAACGAGAGGATTGGGCATGGTATAATTTGGAGTTAGTGCAAAGGAGTATTGCGGATGTGGTAAGTGTCCTTCAAACAGGGGCCAGCCAAAATTTTGCCCTCCTTCCATTATCACATTAAGTTCTTCAAAAGCCGTACTGCCCACATCGCCCAAATAAATTGTGCCGGGTTTGCCATCATTTATATTCGAGCTACCCGTATTGGGTTGAACAATCATACGATAAGGATTTCTAAAACCCAATGCCCATATTCTGGAAATTGCGGCACGTGGATTTTGTGCATCGAAAAACGGATTGCTTGCTAAGCCATTTCCTGTTTCTGGGTCAATGCGCAATACCTTACCATTTAAGGAATGCAGCGACTGAGCGCGAAAAGCGCCAACGTCATCTTGCTCAGTTAAAATACCATCTTGCAAACCTTGCGCAATGTACGAGGGTTTGTCAGAACTACCCGTTCCGGTAAAAATGCCTTCATAAGTAGTACCGTCGCCAGCCGAAACCAATAAAGAACCATCATTGCCAAAAACTACACAATCGGCACCGTGCGACAAATACATAATGGGTATGCCCGTATGGATGCTTTCGCCAATTAGCACTTTTCTGCTATTGACAACAACCGAATTAAAATTGTCCGCAACATCCAACTGAAAACGGCTGACTCTGCCAATGGTGGCTTCATTATCAATACTGGCATTTTTATCATATTGCGCAGTGCCATAGTACAGCAAATGATGGCGATCGACATTGTAAATTAAATATACATAACCATTGTTGAGAAAGTCAGGATCTAAGGCAACCGTTAATAATCCGTGATCGCCGTAGTTGCCTACTTCTTCACTAATATCTAAAACAGGTTGGTTGTATAGAGTGCCATCTGCATTTAATTTATAGAGCGTACCCGCCTTTTTCCAAAAGTACATATTGCCTTCGGCATCAAAAGTTAAGCCTATTACCTGATCGTAGCCACTGCCCTGCCAAACTAAATTGTCTGAAAAGCCTTCTGGCAAATGTGCTAATAATTGAAAAATGTTGCCTAGTAAAAGTAAAGTGATTAGGTAAAAAAACTTGTTGAAGATTAATAGTTTCCATTGCATAATGCTTCTTTATTTTGGAATTAGAAGCAGTACCAAACCAATTACAGCACCTGCTAAACCAATCCACTCATCAAATGGTTCAACGGTTGCAGCTAACTTTTTTAGTGGTCCACCAACACCAGGTACTTCGTCCAAATGATCAATTAACAACACTAAACCTACCACTATAGATACTACACTAGGCATTTTGTGCGAATACAAAGTAAGTACTCCTAAAATTAATGTTAAGGCACCAAATAGTTTTGAAAAACGGCTTAGCGCAATAATTACTTTTTCTAATTCATCACCAATTACTGGTATTTGCTTAACTATCTCTAATGCTAAAATCAGACCGCTAAGGATAAGTAATATATATAAAATATATAGTATCATTTCTTTTAAAATTTTATAAGGATTAAAAATAACCTAAGTTACAAAACTATGCAATAAATTAGAGGCTTAAATATTCGCCGTCAAAAACGGGTACTACCGGAGTTATATCTTTGGTTAAACAAAAAGTAAGGTCGGCGGTGCTATCTGTTTGAGCAATCCGTTTATAATGGCTGGCTCGGTTTATGGTTTCAAATATATGATGTTGGTGCTGAAGATAAATTGTTTCAGCTAACAATGCGGGGTCGCCTAATACCTCAAAATTGCTTTTTAATTGATGTACTAAAGCTCCGGCAAATAAAGTATCTTCTAAATTAACGTTACCTCGCCAACCGCTGGCAAGCAACAAAACTGGTAAATTTTGTTGAAGAATAAATTGTGCTAAACTGCTTTGGTTAACAAAGCCACCACAGCATAATAGTTTAGCATTTTTGGTTAAATGAACGCTTTGTGTTCCATTAGTAGAGGTAATGACTAAGGTTTGATTAGCATTGTCTCTATCTTTAAAAAACAAGGGCGAATTGCCTGCATCAAACTCCGGTATTTTGATACCGTGCCGTTCGCCGGCTACCAAGTAACCCGCTTTACCAAGATAAGCTGCCGCTTCTTCAACTTTGGCAACCGGTTTTACTTTTTGGATGCCGTAATACAAAGCAGCAGTCATAGTACTAGTGTTTCTTAACACATCAATAAACACCACCAAATGATCACTTAATTGATCTTGATGCAAAAACATTAAACTATTACTTAGGCAAACTTGTAGACTGTTTTGTTTCATTATAAAATATTTTGTTTCATTGATTTAATGATGATAACCACATACAAGATTATACTAATAATTAAGAAAGTAACTATTGTTGCTTATTTTAAGATTTTTAAATCGCTTAAGGAATGATGAGAAAATACTCATATAAAAATTCCAAAATTGAACCTGAACAAGTATAAATGACTTTAAGCAATTAGATTTAGCAAAACACTGTTAAAATTACTAAAAAATTTAAGCGCATCGCAACCTTTTCAGGCACTTGTAGTATACCCAATTGTAAAGATCAAATATGGGCACAAACCTTTTGATTTAAATGGTAATTGTTAGAGTCAAGCTTGGTTAAAACCATCTTGACTCTTTTTTATTTTACATAAACTTTTACAAATTGTTCATTAATTTGCAATAAGTAAATCCCCTTTTTACCATCATTTAAATGCAGTCGATTATTGGCTGAAACAACTTTAACTTCTTTTCCCGATACATCAAAAGCATATAATGCTTCAATTCGTTTTGTTAAATTCGTATAAAAAATACCTTGATTGGGGTTGGGATAAATCAATGGAACAACTTCATTTTCATCAATGCTTACTGCTATAAATTCCAAATAATCCGGTGTGCCGTCGCCGTCACTATCATCATCGGTTGGGTCGCCATTGTTATTAAAATCTTGAAAATTGGTTAATATACCATCGTTGTTATCGTCATCATCTAAATAATTGGGGATACCATCGTTGTCTAAATCATCATCGGTTAAATCGTTATTATTGTTAGTATCTTCCAATTGATTATCTACCAAATCTTGATCAATATCCCCTTGAAAACAAGTTGCCCCATCTTCCACAATATGAACAACTAAAGGCGGGCTAGTACGGGCAAAACAAATTTGCCCACCAAAAGATTTGATGTTGTTGTTAAACTTATTAAGTGTAGCTACTGTTTGGTCTAAATCAACCACTTGTTCTCCAGAAACAGCCTCTGCAATAATGAGCACCTCATCTAAGGTTTGCACACCCGGCATGCCATCATTATCACCTTCTGTAATTTCTTTAATACGCGTACACGGCTTGTATGCCGGATATAAAATATTTAGCAAAGGGCACATAAATCCCGTTTTGGCTAACAAACCATTTACACTGTCAATATCAAAAGTTAAGGCAGCAATAAAAACGGTATCTCCGGCAACCAAACCTTGTTCAACAGTATTCCACTCACCGGTTTTATTGGCAATTAATGGTCGCTTGTTCGAAAACTCGATTACATATAAATTGTCAGGCATATTGCCATCAGGCACAGTATCTTGTTTAAAAGCAACATCTACTGCTCCACTTTCGCAAGCAAAAAAATTACCCATGCCATCGGTTGGAGCGGTTTTGCTATGGCTTGGCGGAGGAACAAAGGCATCACAAGGAGCTTGTGCCCAAGCAATGTTAGCTATCAAAAACATACTAAGGCTGCTTAATACAATAGTTATAATTTGCTTAGTCATACTTGTATAATTACTATGTTAGACTGCACTTGTGTTAAATTGTAATGACAATTATTATTTATTTTTTTAGAAGCGAAACCTTATGACATTACAATAAGGCGGGTCCCGCTTTCCGCTCAAATGCCTTGCCAACGCTTCAAAAGCTATGCTGCACAAGGCATAACCACTGCAATCGGGGCTAAATTAACAGCTTCGGTTTTTCGTGGAAAATTTTTCCAGGCAGACGATGGAGTTTATAAGCAACTCGTAGTAAAATTACCTAACATAATTTTTTCAAAATGTAACTAATTGAAAAATCATTGAATTAAGTCCATCAATGGCTACCCGTTTAAGTCCGGACAGTTAGCAAACAAGGGGGGATACTGTGCAAATAATTCCACTCCACTCCATTATTTCGCAGCATGACGGTTATGGTACCGAAAACCGTTATGCTGCGATTCATTGCGCAGCTTTGAATGCGCAGTATCGTCCAAAGTAATAAGCCCATCTAAATTTATTTTTGTCCGGTTTTAGACAGGTAGCCAAAATAGCTACTGCTGAAACTTGAGTTATTTATTGATTTCTAAGGTTTGGATACGCGCTTTGAGTGTTGCAATTTCTGTTCTCAACTCATCAATGATTACACCCAACTCATTAGAAGTTTTATTAGCTCCGAATTGCAACCCATCCACATAAGCTTTGTTGACCGCATCATTTGGGTTAAAAGGAGCAGATACATTAATTATTCTTTTCATAGCCATGTTTAATTGCCGTTCAGCGAAATGGTTACCAAGGTTGTCCGCTTCGCCAGGTGGTCCTGGAGGACCAGGTTGTCCAGTAGCTCCTGTTGCCCCTCTTAAGCCACTTTGTCCTGGCGGACCTGGCGGACCCGGGATATTTACATCTAAGGATTTCAGCTCAGATAAATGCAAAACACCATTTTCATCAGCTGTAACAATAAAGTATTCACCAACAGTCATATTTTTGATGGTCACCTGACCATCAAATTCGCCCGCAGTTTGTGCGCTGATAAAAAGGGTAAAAAAACCCAAAGTAAAAGTTAAAAGCAAACGTTTCATTTTATATATTTTTTTTAAAAATTTACACCTACTCTGTTTTGGCTTTTCGGTTTCCGCCTATTAGGAATGATGAGAAAATAAATTTCCATTAATGATAAAACAATTTTTTGATAGACGAGGCGAAAAGCGCAGTCTTAGTGGGGGCTAAGACGAGGCTGTTCAACGAAGTATATCGAAAAATTGTAAAGTCAGAATGTAAATTTATTTTTTTCTCATTCCTTAGCATAAAAGGTTGAATGATTGCTTCAACAAGCTCCCATAAGGTAAGCAATCAAAATAAATTGTTTTAAAGTCTTGTTAGGACGAGTTTGTCATACAATGCCACTATGCAAATGCCCAATAAACTTTCAAACGAGGCTTTTCAACAAATTATGTAGAAAAATGCTAAGGACAGTATTGTAAATTTATTGTTGTAGCAATCTTTGCAAAACATTTAAAAAATATTTTATATTTAAATCATGAATTCAATCAATCCTCCATTTAAAACTTAGCCACCAAACGCACATTAGCCAAACGGCTGGTAGACCGGTTGGGCGCAGGATATTGATTGCCGCTAAAATCTTCTACCCAAATAGCAGAAATTACATTACCAAAGCCTAGCAAATTTAACACCTCTCCGGTTATCCAAAAGCTTTGAAATTTTCGGAAGGGGTTACGATCGGGCAGTTGACTTTTGGTGGTGTCAAATATTAAAGCCGAAAAACCAATATCGGCTCTTTTGTAAGAAGGAAAACGCAACTCATTGCGGAAACGCATATTGTCGGGTGGTCCGTAGGCAAAGCCGCCACCCCAAACAAAATTCAAATGCACTTTATAGTTATCATTATTAGGTAAATGATCTTGAAAAAAGATATTGAAATTGTAGCGTTGATCGGTAGGGCGGTTTAAGTAGCCAATACCAACAATAGAATCCGTTTGAAAAAATTCTTGTCGCTCTTCATCAAACTCAGTGGCGTAATAATAATCCCCATACAAATCTTCCTGGGTTTTTAACAAGGAGAAACTAAACCACGATTCGCTATCCCCAACAAATTGACCGCTTACTCTAAAGTCTAATCCCATCGCATAACCATCTGCCATGTTTCTGCCAAAGTATCTAATAAGCACATTGTCAATATCGTAAGGTACTAAATCCCAAAGGCGTTTGTAATAGGCTTCTGCCATAAAAGCAAAATCTTTTTTACCGAGTTTAAACCGATAGTCTGCCCCAACAACGGTATGCCACGATTTTTGAGATAACAACTCTGTATTGACCTCGCCCGCATAATTACGCATTTCACGGTAAAAAGGCGGCTGATAATGTAAGCCGGTAGAAGCTCTGAAAACAATATCTTTTTCAACTAATTTATCTAACAAATACAAACCTTTTGGATTAAAAGAAAGTTGTAAACGCGGATTAATATAAGCCTCTTTATTTACCGACCAATAATTAAAACGCAAACCTGCTGTTGCTTTAAAGCGATTGTTTTGACCTGCGGTATAGGTATCTTGTATAAAAGCCGCTACTCTATTACCTTTTAATTGTTGCTCTATATTTAAATATCGGGAAAGCAACACCTCTTCGGTAGAAACCGGACGAGAATAACCAGAAGAATCTACCCGGTTCCATTCTTTAATTTGGTCTTTAATGTTTTCATATTTGTATTGTACACCACCTTGTATAAAATGGTTGTTATTTAATTGGTAAGATAAGTTCAACTCGGTATTACTAATAATGGCATTCAGTTGGTTGCGGGCATAATCATGAAAAGTACCAATGCCCAAATATCTTGTTATGGTTTCTCCATAGCCTTCTTTGCTGGGGTCGGTTTCTACATCGCCAACCCAATATTCGGTAATAATGTCAAAGGCTTCTTTTTCATCGGTTATATAAGCTGAAGTTAGCAGCTTTGCCGAAAAGCGATTGTTGGGTTGGTAGCGCAATGAAATTCCATTCATGGAGGATAAAAATTTATCGCGCTCTTGTCCATCAAAAAAAAAATCTACATTTACTTTCTCGTTCACCGTTCCAAATTCCGCGTTCGCCATATCTGGTATAATTTGATAGCGGTTACGAGAAACGTTACCAATCCAAGCCAACTGAAGTTTGTCATTAATATCGTAAGTAAGGTATGATTGAATATCTAAAAAAGAAGGTCGATAATCCCCTTGGATTTGTAAAGCATTGAGAAAATAAGCATTTGATTTATAGCGCACCCCTAATAAATAGGTAAATTTTTCATTGTTTGAAATGCCTTCTAAATGCCCGCCGTAACCCAGCAGACCTACACCAACAGAACCTTTAAAGCTGGTTGGTCTTTTATACGTAATATCTAATATAGATGACATTTTATCGCCGTATTTGGCTTGAAAACCCCCCGACGAAAATGCAATACCACCCACTAAATCGGCATTAATAAAACTTAAGCCTTCTTGCTGACCGGACCGAATTAGAAAGGGTCTATTAATCTCAAAATCGTTTACGTAAACTAAGTTTTCATCAAAATTACCACCCCGTACGGTGTACTGCGAACTTAGTTCGTTGGTTGAACTTACACCGGGTAGTGCTTTAATAACTGTTTCTACCCCACCTTCAGTTGACGATATATTTTCCAATACTTTTGAGTCTATTCTATCTGTACCAGTACCTCTTTCACTTTGGCTCTTTATGGTAATTTCACTTATGGTACTGGCTTTGGGTTGAAGGCTTACATTTACTTTAATATTCTGCCCCTTTTGAGCTACTACATTTTTGTATTGAACTTCGTAGCCCAGATAACTGTAAGCCAACACTACATTTTGCTTGGCTTTAACTGTTAACTCGTATAAGCCTTTTTGGTTTGTGGAAACCCCTTTTAAACTAAGCGTATCATACACATAAGCAGCTTCGAGTGCTTCGCCTTGGGGGTTGGTTATTTTACCGGAAACCACTTGAGCACTTAGGTGGTTTGCGATCAGTAAGCCAACAATAGTTAATAGAATTTTATACATTGTGTTAATAAACGCTAACTTAAACGGTTAAAGTATCTAAATTGATACTTTTTAAATTGGCAATAGCTTTTAATGGATTGTTAGATTTGAAAACCGCACTACCGGCAACCAATACGTTAGCACCGGCTTTTAGCAATTGAGCAGCATTTTGCTGACTAACGCCACCATCTATTTCGATAAACAAAGGCTTAGCTATAGAAGTCGCCATTAAATGTAAGGCTTCAATTTTTTGGTAGGTTTTTTCAATAAATTGCTGCCCTCCATAGCCCGGATTGACGGACATTAAACAAACCAAATCTAATTCTTCTAACACATTAGTTAATAATTGAACGGGTGTATGCGGATTTAACGCTACGCCGGCTTTACAACCCAATTGCTTAATTGCGGCAATGGTGCGGTGAAGATGGGTGCAGGCTTCGTAATGAACGGTAATTACTTGCGCTCCACTTTCGGCAAAGCGTTGCAAATATTTTTCTGGTTCTACAATCATCAAATGAACATCTAATACCTTTGTGCATTTTTTTTGTATTGCTTCTAATACGGGAAAGCCAAAAGAAATGTTGGGTACAAAACGTCCGTCCATAATGTCGATGTGCAGCCACTCCGCCTCGCTTTTATTAATTTGTTCTACCGCTTCATCTAATTGCCCAAAATTGGCGGCTAAAATGGAAGGTGCAATAATATGTTTCATTGGTCAAAGGTAAAAAATTTCGATTGTTTACTTTCTCCAATTTTTATCCTAATCTCAAAACTCCGTATTTATAGCGCACTTCT
Organism: uncultured Chitinophagales bacterium; assembly: GCA_938023075.1. GTDB lineage: Bacteria > Bacteroidota > Bacteroidia > Chitinophagales > JAHDHT01 > CALHDG01. Next base: position 29,188 of record CALHDG010000098.1, on the reverse strand, counting down.
TTTTAAAATAAAAAATACAAATTTACATTATCTAAACCTGTCAGGTTTAAAAGCTTATAAAACAGAGCGAAGGTGGAAGTTTAACCCTGATAGGAGCGGTTATGCTGCCTGAAGCGTTTGCTTTTGAAGCGTAGCCGCAGCATTTGAGTGGATAGCAGGCTGCCCGTTTTTAAATAATCAAGATGTTTCGTTTCTAATAAAAATTGTGTTTGCCTATTTAATTGTGCAATAAATACCTAATTTGCACTTTAATTTGTGCAAAAAATTGTATATTTGCATTGTTAATTGTGCAAATTGGATAAAATATTAGAAATATCAGGCAAAATGATTGCTCAAACCACCAATAACTTCAAAAGATACTTAATGGAGGAAGTTAATTGGCAAAGCCGGCTAATTGGGATAAAAGGGGCAAGAGGAACCGGAAAAACAACCTTGCTTCTTCAATATTTAAAAAATAGTACGGAAAAAACTAAAGCCTATTTTAGTTTAGATGAGTTGTATTTTAGTAAACATTCTTTGTTAGACACTATTGATACTTTTTATTTAAATGGTGGGAAATTAGTAGTGTTAGATGAGGTGCATAAGTATGAAAACTGGTCGAAAGAAATAAAAAACTTGTACGACCGGTACGCTGATTTACATATTATTTTTACTGGCTCATCCATTGTTGATATTAATAAACAAGAAGGTGATTTAAGTAGAAGAGCGGTTATGTACGAACTGCAGGGTTTGTCGTTTCGCGAATTTTTAGAATTTGAACATGGTATTTTATTACCGGTATTAAGCTTGCATGATATTTTGTACAAGCCCGAAGTTTATCAGGAAGTTTTATCCAACAACTTTAAACCGCTTGCCTATTTTACTGATTATTTAAAGTTTGGTTATTACCCCTATTATAATGAAGACAAAACAGCCTACTATAAAAAATTGAGGCAGGTGGTTAGAAATATTGTGGAATATGATATGGCAGAGATAAAGGGTTTTGATATTCGGCAGGCTAAAAAGCTGTTAAAGTTATTGTACATTATTGCTCAGCAGGTGCCTTTTAAACCTAACTTGAGTTCGTTGGCTGAGAAAACCAACATTCATAGAAATTCATTAAATAATTACCTCTATTATTTGGCGCAGGCTAAACTTTTGCTCTTATTAGAACAGCATAGTTTTAGTGTGGCTTCTTTGCAAAAACCCCATAAAATATATTTAGAAAACACTAACTTAATGTATGCTTTAAGCGAAGAATTACCAAATTTAGGAAGCCTGAGAGAAACTTGGTTTTTTAATCAGTTAGCAAACAAACATCAGGTAAGCTATTCTAAAGAGAGTGATTTTTTGGTAGATAATAAATTTAGTTTTGAAATTGAGGGTAAACACAAAACCCGAAAACAAATTAAAAATTTAGATAATGCTTTTGTAGTGAAAGATAATTTAGAAAGAAAAGTTGGTCAATCTATCCCGCTTTGGGTATTTGGGTTGTTGTATTGAAAGAAAAACTTTGATCCAAATTAGTATTACATTTCATGGTTAGTTCGATACTACAAATTAAAACATGGCATAAACTACCATATACGTAAAAATAAGATTTTATTAAGTTACTTTTTATTTGAATAAAGGTCAGTATGAGGAGTCTTTTAATAATACAAACGTCTCATCTAAAATAAATTAATTGATAACATTTTATGGTCAAATTGGCATAAATGGTATGCACATATAATAGAAAGTAATGTTAGGCACTACTTAATAAAAGGTGATGTGAATTTATTTGCATCGCCTTTTTAGTAGGTGTAAATGATGTACTATTAGCACAGGAAGTTTATTATAAAGCTCAAAGTAATTATCTGAGTGCTTTGGCGAGTTATAATACTATTCAATGTCAGTTGGCTGTTTTGTTGAGGCTTTTTCAGGGTGTTTAGCATTGGCAGTTAACTGATACTTGAAGGAAATAGCAAAAGACATGCAAACTGCAATTGATGCACTTATTAAAAACCAGCTAATTATTTTTTGTTGGCTGAGGAAAGGCAACAATACGGCTAAAAATAATAGTCCGGCAATATAACTGGCGTATTTTCTTTTGGGTTCTGGATAATGTTGAATGTTCAACAACACATAGGCAAACACATTGATGTACCGTAATAAACCAATTATAATTATCCAACCGCCTACTAAACCGGTTAAGTATAAAACATGACAAACTATAGCAATAAAAAAAGCATCGGTTTCCATATCAAAATATTGCCCGAAAAAACTTTGTTGGTTGTATTGTCTAGCCAATTTGCCATCAACTACATCTAAAATAATATTCGTACCAAATAAAACGAAAAGTGTGTGATAAGAAATAGTGCTATAGCCAATTGCGGTTACAGAAATAAGCACCAAACGAAAAAAAGTAAGGTGGTTAGCCCTACCACCAAATGGATGTAAATTTTTTAGATACTGAAAATTTTGTACTATAAGAATGATAAACGAAACAAAAGCGGGTAATGTTAAAATTAATATGTTGTTGAAAAGCAAACTGCTTGCCGAGGCAAAAAGCATCAGTATGGCATGACTAACATTCCAATTTAATATTTTTTTTGTATTCATTTTTTACCTTTGGTGTTCATTAAGTTTTAATGAATTGTAAAATAGGTTTCACCTGTTTTGGGAATGAGAAAAAAATAAATTTACATTCTGACTTTACAATTTTTTGATATACTTCGTTGAAAAGCCTTTTCTTGGTTACCTACTAAGCCTGCGTTTTTCGCTTCGCCTATCAAAAAATTGTTTTATCATAAATGGTAAATTTATTTTCTCATCATTTCTAGTGAATGGGTAAAGCTAAGTAAATGCAAAATAATATGGGCATAACCGCACACATTGGTTTTTATAAAACAGGAACTACCACTTTGCAAAAGCAAGTTTTTCCAAAATTAAAAAAAACCAGATTTTATGGTTTTAAGGAAAGTATTGAACAATTTTATGAGGTGATCTTTCTGGATGATTTATATTATAATGAGCAAAAGCATATCAGTTATTTTAAGGAGCTGTCCAATAAACAGGCAGTTCTTTTTTCACAAGAAGCTTTATCAGGGTTTAATTATTTCATTGCTACCATTAATCGATCTATAGTTGCACATCGGCTTTATAAAATTGGGTTTACCAAAATTATAATTACCATTAAAAATCAATTAACTGCAATAGCATCTTTTTATCGAGAGTATATAAAAATGGGTGGTGTGTTGCCTTTCAAAAAATATTTTAATAATGAGCAAAAAATAGTTGAAAAGCATTTTAGTTTTAATCAATTTGAGTATTGGAAATTAGTTCAACTGTATTGTTAATTGTTTGGTAAAGAAAATGTTTGTGTGTTACCTTTAGAATTTTTTGTTCAAAATAAAAAAGCGTATTTGCAAAAAATAGAAACTTTTTTATCAGATGAATTGGAGGCTTCAGTTTATGAATCAAATCCTATTCAAAACAGAGGTATGAGCAATTTATCGCTTAAAATTATACGCTATTGCAATCATTTCACTTATAATTATTTTAAGCCTTCTAACATACTCTCCAATAAAATCTCCTCATATAAGGTGCAAAAAATACTGAGAAAAACTATTGACCCCTTGGTTTATCAAATAAGTAAACCGTCTAATTCGTTTATTTCAGAAAGTCATCGAAAACAGATTAACCAATACTATAAAGAAAGCAATCAACAGTTGAATCATTTTTTCAATCTCAATTTAGAAGCCTATAATTATCCTTTATGAGTATATGTTTTGTAATCTGCTATTTTGGAAAATTGCCGGTTTGGTTTGACGCTTTTATGCTATCATGCCAAAAAAACAAAGCAATTAATTGGTTGATATTTACCGATGCCTCCCCTCCCAAACTTTATCCTGATAATATAACATTTCAATATTTAAACCTTGATAAATTTAATACCTTAGCAAAAGCAGCCACGGCAAAAAATGTAGCCATCAAAATGCCTTATAAACTTTGCGACTTTAAGCCTTTATATGGTGACCTATTTAAAAGTTACTTGAAAGCATATACCTACTGGGGACATTGTGATTTGGATTTAGTTTGGGGAGATATTACGAGCTTTTTTCAATCAATAGATTATCTGCGATATGACATTGTCTCAACCAGAAAAAATGCGATAAGTGGACATTGTACGATATACAAAAACAATCAAAATTTATGCGAATTGTATAAAGAAATTAATATCTACTGGAAACCTTTGTTAGACAAAGCATATGCTGGATTTGATGAAGGGTATTTTTCATATTACATTTTTAGGCTTTTAAAAGAAACTAACCGATTGAAAATTTATTGGGAAAAAGACCTAGCCATAGAAAGATATACCTTACAACAGAAACCATTAGGTTGGTATTGGAAAGAAGGCAAAATATATTCTAAAAAAGATAAACAACATTTGTATCTTCATTTTATGAACTGGAAAAAATCAATCCAGAAAATGGATTTTACTTATGCCGACCAACCAGAAAAATTTTATATTAACAGAAGCGGTATGTTTAACCAGAGGAAAAATGTAAAGTTTAATTTACACAATTATCCAATCAAAACACCTCTTTACGCTTTAAAACATTTTATAAAAAAAATACTTAAAGTAAAACCAAAAGAGTTGAGTAACTATCATCCTGATTATTTAAGAATCGAAGAAAGATACCCCTCTTAAACCTTGAATTTATGGGGAAACTTTAGGCGGGATCGCTGATAAATGTTCCGTTACTCTCCACATTTTCTGCGATGACGCCATTTGTTTGGTATTGGGAATTTCTGGGGGTTTTTAATAGCCTCTTCTTATTTAAAATTTGAATTAATTAAATGTAAACTACTTTATATGTTTAGATAAACTTGTCGATTTATGCAACCTTAAATCGTTAATCTGGTATAATTAAACAATTCTCACATAGCAATATTATGTAAAGTGATTAGTCAAAAACTTTACATGAGGAGCTTACCGGCATATAAGTATTAAACCAATAGATAATTATGGTACGTTCAGCTTGACTTCGGTTTCGAAATTTCATAGTAAAAAACACAGCCATAAATAATTAAATATCAAATATTTATAAAACTCAATTTTTATATGTGCAAAAATTAATGGTAGTTTTCGTATAAAAAAGTAACTGTTATTTCGTATAGCTTTGTACGCGTATTTAACGGATAACTGATTTTATTTAACCAAAATTAAATTACTTTATGAAAACCATCATATATTTAACCACCATATTACTATTTTGCTCCTCAATTTTAAGAGCTTCAACTCCATTTAATTTTTTAGAAAGTACGTTTTTTTCTGTTTCCACCTCAACACCGAGTGTCCTCTACAAAATTGATGCCTCAACCAATTTGTGGACGGTAGTTGGCGAAACCGGCACTACCAACCTAAAAGCCTTAGCTTTTAACAATGACAATAATACCCTATACGGCGTAGACAATGGGATACTTGGCACCATTAATCAGCAAACCGGTCAATTTAGTGCCTACGGTTTTACAAACTTGGGCGAAGGCGCTTATGGCGAAATTACCTTAAACAACATAGAAGCCTTAACCTACGATCCGTTTTCTAACTTATTGTTTGCCATACACAGTATACCCGGCACAGGAGAAGGCACTAACGATTTATTTTTTAAAATTGATCCGGCAACAGGCATTATTGTTCGCGACGCGGTTTTTGATTTTAAAGACCGGCGTTTCGATTATGTACCGATACCCGAAATTTTAAGAGAGGCTACCTCAGTTAAAGATATTGTTGGATTAGCCTTTGATCCCATAACATACAATTTGATAGCCTTGCACGTACAAAATGGGTACAGCATCATAACCAAATTAAACAAGCGAACAGGCGAGATTGAAGAAACTTTGTACAACTCCTTATCTGCAATTAGTGACATAGCCTTTGATGAAGCAGGTGATTTATACGCAACCATTGCAAATAACGATAGCAACAAGCCTAATACTTTAGTGCAAATAAATGTAGAAACCGCAAGAGAAATAATTATCAACAATATTGATGATGTAACACTAAACTTTCAAAGCTTAGCTGTTACCGGTGTTGACATAGTTCCATTAAACAACGATTTAGCTTTACGTATTGATTTAAGTCCAGATCAACAAAATCCTTTTACACAAGGATCAGTCGTTTCTTTTGACATCACCGTTTTTAATCAGGGCGAATTAAAAGTGAACGAGGTAAGACTATCTGTTAAAATTAATAAGGATAATCTTGAGGTGTTGAACTTAGGTATTGATCAAAGCAATTGGATTCGTTTTGGTGATCGAATATATGGTAGCTTTGAAAATACGATAGAGCCGGGAGAAAATTTTACAACTTCTTTTAGTGTTGAGCTAAATGATGATTTTAAAGGCATAATGACTCTACAGAGTGAAATCTTACTAACTTATAATCATAACATTACTAATGAGATTGGTAAGTATGTTCCCTTATCGGATATCGATTCAAATTACGATGATCTAAATAATGAAACCAATGTAATTAACAATATAATTAATGGCGGAGGTGCTACAGTTAATGAAGACGAAGACGATCATGACCTAGTGATGTTTGAAGTGCAGAGAGCCAACAATTTAATTTTTTCACCTTGCTATACCGTTTCATCAGAAGAAAATAAGCCGAATATTTTATTTGAATTTAACCCGGAATCGGAAAAGTGGACAGCAGTAGGCATAACCGGAGGAACTTCTATTGAAGCCATCGCTACCGATCCCGTCAACGATATTATTTATGCCGTTGATGGTGGTACTTTTGGTATCATCGACAGCCATACCGGTAAATTTACGCCCTTTGGAACTATTGGTTATGGTGGCGGAGCATATGGAATTATTCAATTAGATAATATAAAGGGTTTAACCTACGATCCGGTCAATGAAATAATGTATGCCATTCATCGAATTAAAGGCGAAGGACCCGGCACTAATGATGTGTTTTTTCAAATTGATGTTTCTACGGGGAAAATTATACCCGTTGCCATGCAAGATCCGGAAACCGATAGCCCTATAGATTATGTAATTATTCCCGAAGTATTCAATTGCACTTTAAAAAAAGCAGGATTTTGTGAGAATTACGATGTGGACGATATTGCTTATAACCCCTATACTGGTCAGCTATTTGCTATTCAAAATCAACTGGGTTTACCCGATGCTACTATAACTGAATTAAATCTGAAAACGGGTGAAATTGAATCCGTAATTTATGACATGCGCAATCAAAATGATTTAGAAGGATTTGGCTTTACAAGTTTGGGCGAGCTCTATGCCACTCAGGGAGATATGGGCTTTACTGAAAAGTATAGCAATAATTTCATAAAAATTGATTTAGCCATTGCAGAAACTATTTCATTAGGAAAAATAGATCCGGATGATGGAATACCTCCTGCTGAACAAGTAGATTTTGAAGCCTTTGATTGTTTTACGGCTTATAACGATTTAGCTTTAAAAATGGAGATTGATCCTTCAATTCAACAACCTGTAAAAGCAGGTGATGAAATTACTTTTATAATAGAAGTTTTTAACCAGGGTGACTTTGCCAATAATGATATTAGCATTGTAAATTATATCCCAACAGGTCTAATTTTATCAGATTCCAGTTGGGAGGACTTGGGTAACGGAACTGCCATTTATACCTACAATAAATCAATTGAGCCGGGCACTTCTTTTCAAGTATCCATTGGCTTTATTGTTGATGCAAATTTTGAAGAAGAAAGCATAACCAACACTGCCGAAATAGCATCCTCATTTAATCCTCTAATAGTTGATCCATTTGGCAACCCTATCCCATTGCCAGATTGGGATTCTTTTCCAGATGACCAAAATGTGGAATTTCTAGTAACTGATAATGATATTAATGGAGGCGGCCCCAATAGCATTCGCAACCAAGATGAAGACGATCACGATATAGCCACGATTAAAATAGGAGAAATAACGCCTCCACCATATAACACGCTAACTAAATTTAATTGCTATACGGTTTCAGAAGATAATGCCGCCCCCAATGTATTGTTTGAATTTGATGCGTTTACCGGCAAATGGACAGAAGTTGGGGTTACCGGAGGCACTCATATTGAAGCCATCGCTACCGATCCAATTACCGGGATTATTTATGCTACTGATGATGGAACATTCGGAACCATTGATGCCAGCACTGCACTTTTCACTCCAATTGGTGAGGTAGGTTCCGGTAATGGCGATGCTGGGGTAATTGAATTAGACGATGTAGACGGTTTAACTTACGATCCGGTTAATCAAATTATGTATGCAACGCATCGAGTTGGAGGAATTGGTCCTGGAACAAATGATCTGCTCTTTCAAATTGATGTAGCTACCGGAAAGGTAATACCGGGAGCGATGCTTGATGCAAACAATAATCCAGTAGACTATGGGGTGATTCCTGAAATTTTTGATGGAGATTTTGGTGGTGATTTATACGACATAGGTGATATTGCTTACAATGTTTATACGAGAGAACTTCTTGCCATTGGACTTGGTGCAATCAGTCAATTAGATCCATTATACGGTCAAGTAATAGCAGTGAATTTTGCATCATACAATGATGATATTGAAGGTCTAGGTTTTAATTCTTTGGGTAAATTGTATGCTACAACGGGTAGTTATGGAAGCACTCTATTGACTTCCAATGCTTTTTTTAGTATCAATTTAAAAATGGGCACAACAACTCAATTAAATTCAATTGACCCAACCAATCAATATAAAGATTTTGAAGCCTTTGATTGTTTTACCGCTTTTAATGATCTGGCTTTAAAAATAGAGGTGGAGGAAAGCACAGAGCAACCTGCACTTGCCGGACAAACTATTGATTTTGTAATAACCATTTTCAATCAAGGCGATTTCATTAGTTCAGATATTAGCCTTACTAATTATATACCCAATGGTTTAGAACTTTCAGATGCGCTTTGGACGGATATTGGCAATGGCAAAGCAACTTATATTCTGAATGAAACACTTGAACCTGGCGCAACAGCCACTGTCAATATTTCTTTTAAGGTGGCAGAAGGTTTTGAAGGACAAACCCTTACCAATGCAGTTGAAATATCCGCTTCATTTAGCCCGATTATTATTGATGAAGAAGGCAATTTCTATACCGACCCATTACCTGATTTAGATTCAAAACCGGATGATGAAAATAATGAAACCAATGTGAGCGACAATGCAATAAACGGCAGCGGACCCAATGCCAACCAAGATGAAGATGACCACGATATTGCCACCATTGAAATTGCAGAACCAGCAGTTCCACCAACTTATAACACCCTAACTAAATTTAAATGCTATACCGTTTCAGAAGATAATGCCGCACCCAATGTATTGTTTGAATATAATCCTTCAACCGGTAATTGGACGGAAGTTGGGGTTACTGGAGGCACTCATATTGAAGCCATCGCTACCGATCCAATTACCGGGATTATTTATGCAACTGATGATGGAATATTCGGAACCATTGATGCAACTACGGCTTTGTTTACGCCAATAGGCGAAATAGGTTCGGGCATTGGTGAAGCAGGCTTAATTGAGTTAGATGATGTAGATGGTTTAACCTTCGATCCGGTTAATCAAATTATGTATGGTACACATCGAGTTGGAGGTTTTGGTCCCGGAACAAACGACCTGCTTTTTCAAATTGATGTAGCTACCGGAAAACTTATACCTGGCGCTATGATAGATTCCAGAACTGGAAATCCTGTAGATTATGCCATTATTCCAGAGGTATTCGATTCAACTTTTAAAAGAGGTGAAAAATTTGATCTTTATGACGTTGACGACATTGCTTATAATTCTTATACCGGACAGCTTTTCGCCATGCAAAATCAAGATGGTCCTGGCATACTTACCGAATTAGATCCAACTAGTGGTGATGTGGTATCCATAATTTATGATGTGCCGGATGATGATATGGAAGGCATAGGTTTTACTTATTTGGGGGAGTTGTATGGTACTACGGGTGATAATGGAAGCACACAGCTAAATAGCAATACTTTCATTCATATTGATTTGCAAGCAAGTTCTACAACAACATTAAGTTTCATTGATCCGTCAGGCAGGGAAGTTGACTTTGAAGCCTTCGATTGCTTTACCGCTTATAATGATTTGGCATTACTTTTAGAAACAGAATCTAATCAGTTGGTCAATACCGGTGGTGAAATTACCTTTCTGTTAACTATTTTCAATCAAGGTGATTTTCCTAATAACAACATAAGCATCACCAATTATATACCCAAAGGTTTAACTTTAGCAGATAGCAATTGGATGGATTCCGGCGATGGAAAAGCAACCTACACTTTTGAAGATATATTACAACCCGGTGAAGATCATACTATTAAAATTACCTATACAGTAGATTCAGGTTATGAAGGGCAAACCTTAACCAATGCCGTTGAAATATCTTCCTCATTCCTGCCAGATATAATTGATGTTCTTAGCCTCTACAATTATCCAACTGACCTTCGTGGAAATCCAACAGCCTTACCCGATTGGGATTCTCAGCCTGATAATGAAAACAATGAAACCAATGTTGTAGACAATGAAATGAATGGAGGCGGACTCAATGCCAACCAAGATGAAGATGATCACGATATTGCTGTAATCCAAGTTGGAGCATTATCTTGCCCGGAGTATTTGGTATTACCATCCGAGGAGATCAGCGGCTATCATCAAGCCCAACAAGCAATCGAAATTCAGGGTAGTGTAAAGCAATCAAAAACTGCCACCTTTAATATTTGTAAATAATCATTCAGGTTTTCACAAAAATTAATCATATAAAAATAAATCATCATGAATTTTTACAAATTTATCTTAACTTTTTCCCTTTGTTGTTGTGTACTATCAACCTTCAGCCAAGCTCTGTTAGACTTTCCTTGCTATTCCGTTTCATCTGGCGAGCTACCTAATGTGTTGTTTGTTTTCGATCCTACAATCGATAGATGGTATGAAGTAGGGGTAACAGGCGGCACCAGTATAGAAGCCATTGCTTTCGATCCGGTTAACGACATTATGTATGCAGTAGATGCTGGAACCTTTGGTACCATTGATGTGAAAACGGCTTTATTTACTCCAATTGGCGAAGTGGGTATAGGTAATGGTGAGAATGGGTTTATCGAGTTAAATAGCGTTAAAGGATTGACCTACGACCCTATTAATGAAATTATGTACGCGACACACAATGTAAAAGGCTTTGGTACCGGAACAAACGATCTACTTTTTCAAATTGATGTCGCTACCGGAAAGGTAATACCCGGAGCGATGCTTAATGCAAATAATATTCCAGTAGATTATAGTATTATTCCTGAAATTTTTGATGGAGAAATAGGTGCAGATGTATACGATGCTCCTGATATTGCCTACAATTCCTATACTGGACAGCTTTTTGCTACTCAAAACCAGGGTAATTCAAGAGTCACGATAACCGAATTAAACCCTGCGAATGGTCAACTTGAAGCAGTAATTTATTCTTCACCCGGTAATGATGTTCAAGGCTTAGGGATTAGTTACCTTGGGGAATTGTACGGCACTATTGGCAATAATGGTGCTACTCCAATAGACATTAATACTTTTATTTTTATTGATATACGAGCAGCCACTAAAGAAATATTAACTTTTATTGATCAAAATAACCAATATACAGACTTCGAAGCCTTTGATTGTTTTACCGCTTATGTCGATCTTGCCTTAAAGATGGAAGTAAAGCCAAATACACAACAACCAGTCAATATTGGTGAAACCGTTTCTTTTTTAATCACCATTTATAACCAAGGTAAATTTTTAAATACGGATATTAGCATTACCAATTATATACCCAATGGTTTAATTTTATCCGATACAAGTTGGTTAGATTTAGGAAATGGAACGGCTACCTATACCGGGAGTCAACTCATTGAACCAAATACTTCAGTTAAAATTCCAGTAAGCTATATTGTCGATTCAAATTTTACGGGAGCAAGTATAACTAATACCGCAGAAATCGAATCTTCCTTTAATCGTGATATTACAGATGTTTGGGGTAATCCAATCCTCTTACCCGATTGGGATTCAAATCCTGACAATATAAATAATGAAACAAATATAATAGATGACAATATTAACGGCAAAGGACCCAACTCCATTCAGCCTGACGATGAAGATGACCACGATATTGCGATACTGCAAGTTAACAGCTTGTTGGCAGAGCTTAGTATTGTTCCTGAACTTTGTAATAGATCCGCTTCCGGTTCAATGCAGGTAGTAATTTTAACAGATGGAACTCCTCCATTTAACTTTGTATGGGAAAATGCCAACGGTTTGTTTATTGATGAAAGCACTTCATATAATTTAATCAATGCTATTTATAACCAGCCTTCTGGTGAGTATGTAGTAACTATAACTGATCAACTCAACAGAAAAAGTATTTTTGAGGTAACGGTGCCTTTACTATCCAATATAAACGGAAATGTTGATTGTGATAACCCTTGCCCAAGCTATTTAGTAACCTCTAATGGGGCAATAAGCGGTCAGTATCAAGCGAAAGAAATAATCGATATTAAAGGTAGTGTTGAAAAATCAGCAACAGCGGTGTTTGATATTTGTCAATAAAGTGGTTTATGCGTTTGGTGCCTCAAGGTTTGCCTAAAGCAGTTTTAATTTCGCCGAGCCGTTTCACCTATTTTTTTATTTATCGATTCTTCTTTTATTGTTTGCTCATCGCTTTCTACCTACATAAAGGTGTCGGTTTCGCCTATGGATTCAATTATTTTAAGTGCTACTTGTTTTTCATCTCTGCCAGTTAGATGAATGATTTTGCTTTGCTCTTCTACTTTGTGATAGTCTATTACTTTTTTACGCGATATTGCAGCGTAATAGTATTGCTTACCTTTTAGATAGTTTAAATTACCCTCGTTGGCTATACTGGCATTTACTGCAATGGTTTTGTTAATAATTTTAGTTGTATTTATAATAAATACTGATTTTTCTATATATTTGGATAATAGAGAGAAAGTAGATATTTTATCATAAAAAAATTACAAAATGTAAGTTAAAATATGAAATATGTATTTATTGTAGGGTCATTAAATTTAGGGTATTCTTTTGTTAATGGTAAACTGACCATAGCGGCTTATGCAGTTTTGAACCGGGCAACATTGTTCAGGTATTGAAGTTACATCGGCTGTTTCTTCACTTATACAAGTATTATTGTTGTTATTTACACATCTCGCTCTTACAGTAACCGGCATAACCATATCTTCAAATGAACTAGTAGTATCATAAACCGGCTGTGTTGTTGACCAGGTTAAACCACCATCTGTTGAAAATTCAATAGTACTACCATTGGCGCAAGGAACATCTACATTAATGCTACCACTTACATTCGGATCACAAGTGTTATCTGTAATGCTTATTTGAGGAGGATTGAACTGAATAGTTTTGCAAATATTTAAAGTAACACTAAAAGCACCACAGCGAGCATTTATATCTATTCCGTCAGAAATTTTAGTATAACTGTAGCAACCCTCCGGTGCTAACTCAGAAATAGATTGTTTACAGCTATCAAAAAATGAAGCAGATATTGCATCTGCAGGTACCCATTCTGCTTCGCAAACAGTACCTGCGCAAGGAAACTGTTCGTTTAGCAAAATATCGCCCGCCGGTTCGCAAGCATCTACATCAATCACCTGTATATTTGGATCGGGGCAGCATTCTATAGCTAGACCAACGCCTTTAGGTGAGCCATTAGTTGGATTACCGATGTTAAAGGCAGATAACTCATTTAAGTCGGTATCAAAAACAGTTATACAGTTTTCTCTTCCCCCTAAATTCATTAATAGGATCAATATGAAAGCCCCAAGCATTTAAATCATTAACCGGAACAGCCATACGACCAATAGTATCGGCTGAACAAGGGTCTACTAGCATAATGTCTGTGCCTGTTGTTCTTCTATTTACAAAATACAGAAATTCGTTGAAACTTGCGAAATTGTTAACTCTTAACAGAAAATTTTCGGCATCAAGCAGTGCTTCGCCTCCGTTTAAAGGCTCTCCAGCACAGTTGAAGACAAATAAAGAATCTTGCTGACCATTTCTACCTATATCAGCAATATAAATGTTACCATTAATATCGGAAGCAATGCCATGTGGATCGGAAGGAGACACGCCAGGAGGTAAAAAAGGCATCCCATTTACAAATACTTCCTGTACCGAACCATCTGGCAGTACCTCAAATTTATGCACCAAATCGGGTCCGGTATCATTCACAAATAAAAAATCTGTGCAATTACAGCTCTGTAGATTATATGAAAAACCAGGAATTTCTATTGTTTGACTGTTGCTCCCCACTTCTAAAACCCAATCTCCATCAATACCGGTTATATCGTTAGATGCGGCTATTGATATACCTAAATTATGTTCTAAATATTGAACGGCCGTTTTGCCGAAAACTCCCTTAGCAAAATTGCAACCATAAATGTTGAGTTGCTTATAGTTTGTGATATCAATATACTTTTTTAACCATTTTACAATTTCGGGAGGGCTTTTCCACTCATTATTTAAAAGTAACATTCCTGCTTCGCCGTGCGAAAATAAATGATACGTTTTTGCATCATCAATGTTAAACTGAAGCACATTAATTATTTTATTATAATCTAGCAATTCTTTATCTACATAATAAGAAGTCGTTTGATTTTTTATAATGGTTGATTGAGCTGCGTGTTGGCTATTTACTAAATTAGGAATAAATAGAAATAGGCAACATAGCGACATTTTTATTAGTTTAAAGAAACAAGTTAACGATAATGGATTTTCTTTGTGCTATTAATTTTTGTGTACATTTTCATAAACTTAGATTTGTTTTTGATCAAGAATGAGTATAAAATAAATTTAAATTCTGACTTTGTAATTTTCTGCTATACTTGGTTAGAAAGCCAAATCTTTACATAGTATCAGGCATTTTACAAATTCCTGATAGAATTAAAATTAAACATATATTTATATATAATAATAAAAATTTCCATATTATAGCTATGCAGTAATAGCATTTTTAACAAGAAGGGAAATTAAATCATTTCTAACTCGTCCAACTTTTACTTAAAATTAATTAGTCAACACCAACTTGACTAACAACCATTACATAATATAATAAATAGATTCTATACCATTAAACTCATAAATACGATATTGATTCAATTTGGTTAAAAAAATAGCCTTTTTTTATAAATTATATACAGTAAATAAAAAAGATAAGAATAAGTTATACTTGAATAGGCTGAATTTTAAACTTTTTGACTAAGGCTTTTACACTTATACTTCTTTAAAAAAATAGCTCCATAGCATATCTCTATGAGGTGATTTTTTGAATCGCTTAAGTAACCGACAATTGAGTAATTTATGTTGTCACCATCCCTAAGCACAAATTCCAGAACTAAAAACGCCCAAAACTCAACCTAAACAAGTATAATCTAAAATATGGTAAAGCGATTTTTTAATAGATAGCAAAACAAAGCACAGTAATATAGATAACTCAAAGGCGAGTATTTTTTTGAGGAAGTCTATCAGAAGACATTAAATAATATTCGTAATTCATTAAATAGCCATCAAACATATCGAATGTAGAACACCGAATTTCGAATGACGATTTTTTCCATTTTAATTTTAATAAACTTGTTGTAATTATTGTTTAAATTTCATCAAATCCTCATAAGTTTGTAACACTTTTCCGAATACGTAATCTTGTATTAATATGTAATCTTTGCCTTCATTCATAACAGCATAATACCGGTCTACGTCGTACTTTACCCGGTTGCCTTTAGGGTCAAATTGCGTTTTGCTGCGTTTATTAACGGGCATGTAATAAATGTCAATCGATTTTTTTTCACCTTTTTTATTTTCAACCGTCAATATGTTTTTTTTGGGTTGTTGTAGTAAAGAATCTTTATGCGAAAAATCGTTGTTAAAGGCTTCACAGGCTAAAAAACGATAAGCCTGTAAATAATTTAAGGCGGCAGCCGGCTGTATAGGAATCGGTTTTTGCGCTTCGGTTTCTTGCAAATTAAACAAGCCAAATTGTTGTTCATTTAATGCAGCTAAATGAAAAGATTTTTCAGGCTCCATCGGATAAGTTAGGGTAATTGATTTAATTTCTTCGGGTCGGTAGCTAAATACTGTTCTATCGCGCCATTGTTCTTCTGCTAAAATAAAACGCCCCGAAAAATAGCCTTTAAAACCCGGTATATGAACGGCATAAGGCTGTTCTTCGCCTTCCATCAACATAAAATTTCCGCCTCTGTCTAAAGTGGTGCCACCTACAAAATAGGTTCTAATAGGTAATTCATCATCTGTTGTATAAATTTCAACTTTACGGGCTTCGGTAGCTAAGTTTTTAATTACATTGTTGCGTGCCGCATGTGCAACCGGGTACAATGGACGAATCCGTTTTATGGTCTCTAACAAAATAGCCATTGACCCTGCGCGGACTTTGTACCGGTCGTTCACGGTCCAATAACCGGCAGGCTTACGCTCCAATAAAATTTCGTGATCGCCCTTATCGGCAATAAAAATTTTTTGAATAGCAGCAGTGTCGGCAACAGCAAAATTATTTTCTTTGGTTTGTAAGGTTGAGTTGTTGCCACTTTTAGAAAAATAAAATACAATAGCAACCAACATAAAAAGTAATAAGCCTAACAGCCATATTTTTTTCATAAGGCAAAGCTATGCATTGTTCCGTTATTTTTTCAAAAGCCGCTTGTAATATTATTGTAAGTATTTGTTTGGCATTGTTAACAAGTTTATCAAAGAGGTTGACACATTCCTGTTTTTGGGTGCCCTAGCTCATCATCGTTAGTTACGAGAATGCTCGAGAAGTGCGTTTGTAAAGCACAAAAACTAGCTGGCTAACGAAGGAGCAAATTGACTAATCTAGCCCCGTTTTCCAAGCCAACGATGCTAAAGCGTGTTGAGTTGTTTAGCAGCTAAGTGTTGTTTTTCGAATGGAAAAATTCGTCATTCAAAATTGGGTGTTCGGTGTTCGGTGTTCGAAATTCGATATTTTTTGGTTGACCATTTAATGAACAACGAATATCGATTAACGAATATTAAATTAAGTTAATGTATAAATAAATGAAATTCAATAACCCGAAGCGGACCATAGGTTATTTAAACACGAAAAAGTTTCGCTTCAAAAAAAAATTAAAAAGAAAGTGTCAACTACTTTATGGTTTAGACAAATTTGTAAAACAACACTAAACTATTAAACAACCCAATGCACTTTGGTGTTGGATTAATTTGAGTAAAATTTGGACGTGTACGAGGCAGAGCTTATTAGGCATTGCCATAGGTCTGTTCTCTAACGAGGTAATCGTTCTACTTTTGCCAAAGTAACCGACAGTATGAACTTGATTAACTACTAACACTACTCCACAATAAATTTGGAAGTACTAATGGTTTCCTTAGATAAAATATGTGCCATGTACATACCTGATGTAAAGGCTTCTACATTTAATTCAATTACATTGTTGCCCCTAACACCGTGTTGGTTCATTTCATATACAACCTCACCGGTGGCATTGTAAATCATCAAGGTAAAAGGTGCATGGTCCATCTGCTGATAAATAATGTTTAAGGTTTCGTGAACTGGAATAGGATAAATGTCGATAATCTGCTGACTCAATTCTCCTCTATTTAAGCTGATGGTTTTGGCTTCTGTTGTTGTTCCGTCAAAATCAGTTTGCCACAAACGGTAATAACCGATTCCGTTTAATGCCTCTCTATGTAAAAACTCATAGGTTGAGGTAAGCGAAGTGGTTCCCTTACCTTTAATGGTGGCAATGTTTTCAAAATCTTGTCCATTTGTAGAGTATTGTAAGGTGAAATAATCATTTTCAATTTCTGAAGCCGTTACCCACTTTAAGCTATTACCAATGGCTTTAACGGTACCGGTAAACTCAATTAACGTGATAGGTAATTTAGAACAGTTTACTGATTTACTTACGCTAAAGGTACAACCGTTTTCATCTGTTGCAGTAACGGTATAGTTTTCAGCATCAGCAATAGGCCCAACCGATTGACTCTGCCCATGCGATAAGGCTCCAACAAAATACTCACTGGAAATTTCGAAAGTTGAACTTGGTACACATTCTGGCAAGCCTCCAGTAACGTTTATGGTATAGGTAAATTCACCACTGTCAGAAGAGCATTCCTCATCAACAATTATAGAAACAGGTTTTAGCAAAATAATAGTTAAGGTATTACTGTAAGTAAGGCAAGGGTCTGTAAAATCAGGACTACCGTCGCTCAATTTTTTTGCTCCATAAGCAGTAACATAAATTTCTTTTTTGCCCACTTCGTTATTAGTAAAAAAGCTGCCATATTGCAAAACGTTTTGTAAAGGAGTGGCTGAATTTACTTCGCCATCTTCATGAAATACATAACAAACTACTTGCCCTGGCAGTAAAATAAAATCATCTGCATCAACTACTACTCTTGAACCATTACAAACATAATTCATACTGGAGTAAGCTCCTCCTTCGGTAAAACCAAGGGAACCCCCAACACTGGCACATTCTCCTGCATCAACAGAACCTGCACATTCACAATTCGAATTATATACATCATTAAAGGTGTTCGGATCGCCATCATCACAAATAGCACCTGGTATGGTTGTGCCGCCGCATACACCTAAGCAATCTTCATTAACAATACAATTACCAGTACAGTCAAATCCCGGCTGTGGGTATTGGCAATCTTCTGCTGAACCGGTATTACAAGCCATTTCATCGGTACAACCGGGTGCTGGGTCTACTTCTATACAAATACAACTCTCGGAATAAACACTAATCTCTCCATTAATATCAGTACAAGTTGTACCTGGAAGAGCTGAACCGCCACAAGTACCTTCGCAATCTTCAGTTGCCGTTCCGCCGCAAGTTCCTGCACAATCAACTGCAACTACACAATTACCTGCACAATCAAAATTAGTTTCCGGATAAGTACAAGTACCATCATCTAGGGTAGCATCAGGATTATAATTACAAGCCGTATTATCTATACAACCTGGTGTGGCTTCTCCTACACAATTACAACTGTTATCATACACATCATCTGATGTAATTGGGTCGCCGTCATCACAAGTCGTTCCCGCAATTGCTGAACCGCCACATACATTTTCGCAATCTTCAGTTGCCGTTCCGCCGCAAGTTCCTGCACAATCAACTGCAACTACACAATTACCTGCACAATCAAAATTAGTTTCCGGATAAGTACAAGTACCATCATCTAGGGTAGCATCAGGATTAAAATTACAAGCCGTATCATCTATACAACCTTCAACCCCTGGACAGGCATCGCAACCTGCACCAGAATAAACAAAGGTAATTTGATCATCGACGGTTTGATTAGTAAATAAGTCGGTTGTAGTTAACGTAAAAACAATAGAACTTCCTTCACAAAGTCCTTCTAATTCTTCAAACTCAATGATTCTTTCCCCTAAAATACCGCCATAACAAGTTCCCCCATCTACACTGCCGGTTAACTGCCCTCCTGCTGCACCACTCGAAGGGTCGCGCAGAATAACAGGTTCTGCTCCATCAATAGAATAATAAAACTCATTGGTCATTTCTGAGGGAATTCCAGTTGAAATATCTGCTAAATCAGGACAGTTAGACAAACGACTTAAGGCTTCTACCTCCACTTGAATGGGTTCTCCGCAATTGAGTTCTATTGTACCGGTTGCTCCGGTAGAAGATTCTGACAATTTTGCTGTTGTTAACGGTTGCCCATTGCCCGGAAAAACATCTGTAATATGAACATTTACAGTACCAAGATTATTGATAATATATTGAGTTTCGGGTATTTGGTCATAAACCACCAAGTTTATATCCACTGTTGTTTCAGAAACAAATAATACTGCTTCAAGTTCGTAGGTCGCTCCATCGCAAGCAACAAATCCAATTTCTGGTTGAGCAGAAATGGAACCAAATTCAAAAACAGGTTGATCACACAGATTAACCTGACCCAAGCCTAAGGCAATAATGCCTACTGTATTATTAGGTGGCTCGTTTAAAACGGTACATTGAAACATACGCTCGCCATTGGGCATAATCTGATATAAATAAACAGCAATACCAGAACTATATGATGAATTATCGCAACCAAACTTTCCAAACGCGACATTGTCGATTTCAATACTGGAAGATTCTGCATTAAAGTATGGTGCATCAGCAGTTAAAACGGGTGCTTCATCACAAAAATTAATGTTACATTGGGCAAGGCTATTTTTAGTTGAAATTGAGCAGATAAGTAATAAAATTGACCAAAGTATATATTGTTTCATAAAATGATTTAGGTTAACCTTAACTATAAAAGTGCAAATATATAATAGTTTAGTGGATAGAAGGGAAATATTGATAGATGTGTATGCCATTTGCATGATTTCAGGTGGTTGGCTAGTTGCTCTATTTTAAGCCTAAAATATTACAAAATGATAGAAGTAGTTAGTAAAATTTATATATCCAAATAATTTAACAGGTATTAATCCGAAACTACCAATTTAAATTTATTTAGTTAACTACTAAATGTTTTAAGCTCAACAAATATTAAAATAAAATTTCATAAAAAAATAAAATTATTATGAGATTGGTATGGTTTGTGGTTAGCACAACATACACATACTTCAATAAAGATTCTACACATGAAATCATTGTTTTTAATTCGCCACGCCAAGTCAAGTTGGGCAGATGCTACCTTAAAAGATTTTGATCGTCCACTGAATGATAGAGGGCATCGAAATGCAAAAGAAATGGCAGAACGATTGAAAAAGAGAGCGCTTACTTTTGATAAGATATTGAGCAGTCCTGCCATTAGAGCGAAAACTACGGCTATTTATTTTGCAGAAATATTGGAAATTGAAGCCATCAAGGTGGAGTTTATTGCCTCTATTTATGAGTCGTATGAAGATAATATTATACAGTTGGTGTGCAATACAAGCAACAGCATCAACCAATTAGGTATTTTTGGACATAACCCAACTTTTACCATGTTGGCAAATATGTTTATAGAAACCCCTATTTTAAATGTACCCACATGTGGGGTAGTGGCTTTACAGTTTGATACCAATGATTGGTCTAATTTTTTTGAAGCCCCAAAAAAATTGTTATTTTTCGATTATCCGAAAAATAAATAATGAAACATTATATTAACCGAGAGATTAGTTGGCTATCATTTAATGAACGCGTATTACAAGAAGCAGAAGACACCTTAAATCCATTAATAGAGAGAATCCGGTTTTTAGGTATTTTTTCTAATAATCAAGATGAATTTTTTCGAGTTCGTGTAGCGTCTATCAAGCGTCTATCTCATCAAAAGCATCATAACCTCTTTATCAAACCGCAAAAATTATTAAAGTTAGTTGCTAAAACAGTTTTAAAATTACAAACCCGGTTTCGAGGTATTTATCAAGGCTTAATAAATGAGTTAGAAAAAGAAGGTATCTACATTATCAACGAAACCCAACTGAACCCGAAACAGGCAGCCTTAGTTACAAATTATTTTAGAAAAAATGTAAGACCGCTTTTAGTGCCCGTTATGTTGCATCATGTAGATAAGATGCCGGTAATGTTAGACCACACCATTTATTTGGCTGTAATATTAAAATCGACTAAAAAAGATGAATACGCCTTAATTAAAATCCCTTCAGTAGAGCTTGCCCGTTTTTTTGTATTGCCCGAAGAACAAGGTAAGCATTACATCATTTTATTAGATGATATTATCCGGTATTGCATATCAGAAATATTTAATATTTTTGACTGTGAATCATATGAAGCCTATACCCTAAAAGTTACCCGCGATGCCGAGTTGGATATTTCAAGCGATTTAAGCAAAAGCTATCTAGAAAAAATAAGAGACAGTGTAAAAGATAGAGAAAATGCTCCATTGATGCGTTTTGTATACGATGAAGAAATGCCGGTTAAACTGCTCAGTTATTTATTGAACAGAATAAAATTAAAAGATACCGATAGTTTAATACCCGGTGGCAGATATCATAATTTTAAAGATTTTATGAATTTTCCGGTTTTAGGTAGAAAAGAATTAGTCCATAAAAAATTTTCCAGCTTAAAAATAGAAGGTATTTCATCTAACGAAAGCATTATACAATATATCAACCAGCAAGATTTGCTGCTCAATTTCCCCTATCATTCTTTTAATTATATGATAGATTTGTTGCGCGAAGCAGCAATAGACCCTAAAGTAAAATCTATTAAAATTACTTTGTACCGGGTTGCTAAAAATTCAATGGTGATCAACGCTTTAATCAACGCCGCCAAAAATGGAAAAGAAGTAACGGCAGTAATGGAAATTCGAGCTCGTTTTGATGAACTCAACAATATTGCTTATGCCAGCAAACTACAAGCTTCGGGCATTCGGGTAATTTTTGCTGATCCATTGCTAAAAGTACATTGCAAGTTGTGTTTAATCAGCCGTTTCGAAAAAAATAAGATCGTTCAATATGCCAATATTAGCAACGGCAATTACCACGAAGGCACCTCAAACGTATACTCCGACTTGAGCTTATTTACTAAAGATAAACGTATAACTACCGATGTAAATAAGCTTTTTAAATTTATGAAACATACTATCAGAACTTATACGTTCGATCATTTTGTGGTATCACCCCGCTTTATGCGTGATAAATTATATAAGCTAATTGATTTTGAAATTGAACAAGCCAAAGCCGGAAAAGTAGCTTGGTTGCGTTTTAAAATGAATAATCTGACAGACTATGATGTTATTTCAAAGCTATACGAGGCTAGTTCAGCAGGGGTTAAAATTGAATTATTGGTAAGAGGTATTTGCTGTTTAGTACCTGAAGTACCTCGAAAAAGTGAAAACATAAAAGTAATTAGTATATTAGACAGATATTTAGAACACTCCCGGTTTTATATTTTTGCCAATACTGAAGCACCCAAAGTATATATTGCTTCGGCAGATTTGATGCCTAGAAATTTAGATAACCGGATTGAAATTATGTGTCCGGTATATAGTAAAAATATAAAGCAACAAATTATTGACCTTTTTCATTTGCAATGGAATGACGATGTAAAAGGCAGAGTTATTGATAAAGATTTAAAAAATGAATATCAAGTTTTGGAAGTAGAAGGGAAACGCAGCCAGGTAGAAACCTATAATTATTTAAAAACATCAAATAAAAAAGATGATGCTTAAACAATACAAGTTAGCGGCAATAGATATTGGCACTAATGCGTTGCGTTTGCTAATAACCGATGTATACAAAAATGGTTATGGTGGTCCGGTATTTAAAAAAAATGTATTGTACCGCGTACCGGTACGGTTAGGTAGCGATGCTTTTAGAAGTGGTTATATTGGTAACGATAGTAGAGAAAAGTTGAACAATGCCTTGTTAGGTTTTAGCCATTTAATGAAAGCCAACGGAGTAGAATTTTTTGACGGATGTGCCACTAGTGCCCTGCGCGAAGCCAGCAATGGGCAAGACATTATAGATGAAATAAACGCCGAAACCGATATGGGTTTGCGTATTATTTCGGGCGAAGAAGAGGCAGAAATCATTTTTTCAACACAAATAAGTAATGAGATTGACCCGAGCAAACAATACTTATATGTTGACGTAGGCGGCGGAAGTACCGAACTAACCTTTTTTAAAAATAAAGAAATTGTTAACGCTCGCTCATTCAAAATCGGTACCGTGCGTATTTTACTCAACACCGTTAATGAAAAGCCTTGGGAAGAAATGCGGCAATGGCTTAAACAAACCATGCAAAAAATGGATAAGGTGAACATTATTGGTTCTGGCGGCAATATAACCCGCTTGTTCAAAATGTCGTTAAAAGCAAAAAAAGAACCCTTAACCAAACAAGAAATTCAGTTACACTATAATTACATCAGTCAATTTTCTATTGAAGACCGCATAAAACTGTTAGACCTAAAACCCGATAGAGCAGATGTAATTATTCCGGCAGCCCGTATTTTTTTATTTGTATTAGATGCTATAGAATCTAACTTAGTCTATGTACCCAAAATTGGTTTGGCTGACGGAATTATTAAGCGCTTGTATAAAAAAGTAGAAGCTACTTAGAACTCTCCATCAGAGTCTCTCGCAGAGGACTCTAATGATCCACAATAAGCTTTCAACCCCTTTCGTTTCTGTTTTATGCATCATAACATTACATTTGTAAGTAATTTTTATAAATGATCATTTATAACGTTACGGTAAAAATTCAATACGGCGTTCATCGCGATTGGTTAGATTGGATGCAAAACAAACATATTGCGGAGGTAATGGCAACCGGCATGTTTTTAAGTCATCGGCTCTGCCGTTTAATTGACCCAGTTGATAAAGACGGTTTTACCTACGCCATCCAATACTTTGCCAAAGATATTAATAAAATTAAACGCTATCAAGAGGTGTATGCAGAACGCTTACAAAAAGATCATCAACAAAATTTTGGAGGACAATATGTAGCCTTCAGAACCTTATTAAAAGTAGTTGAATAACCTAACTTACAAGACCAAATTATTTTTTTGCGTCTTAGGAATGATGATAAAATAAATTGACCAATTATGATAAAGCAAATTTTTGATAGACGAGTTGAAAAACGCAGTCTTAGTGGGGCTAACACGAGGCTTTTCAACGAAGTATATCGGAGAATTGCAACGTCAGAATATAAATTTATTTTTTTATCATTCCTTTAATAGCAACCATTATTAATAATCATCGTAAAGAATTGTATATGGAAAAAATGTATCAGAAATACGCCAACCTACTAGTAAACTATTGTCTTGAAATGCAAAAAGGCGATCGCTTAGCTGTAAGAAGCACTTATTTGGCTGAACCCTTACTACAAGCCTTAAGCGAAGAAGTGTATAAAGCAGGCGGGCAGATAGAATTTCTCATGTCATTTCAAGGACAAGATCATATTTATTACGAATTTGCGAAAGACGAGCAATTAGATTATTTTTCCCCATTTGTAAGTTATGCCTTAGAAAATTTCGAGTGTTATTTATATATACAGTCTCCTTTTAACTTAAACAGTTTGCAAGGGGCAAATAAAGAAAAAGTGGTACGCGCTAAAAAGGCGAAGCAACCTACCATGAATATCTATTCGCAACGAACAGCTACCCGCAATTTAAAGCGAAGTTTATGTGTATTTCCATGCAATGCCTTAGCACAAATGGCAGGTATGACATTAAGTAACTATCAAGATTTTGTGTTTAAAGCCTGCAAATTAGATGCAGCAGATCCAATTGCCGAATGGATAAAAGTACGCCAACAACAACAAGCCATTGTTGACCATTTAAACAAAAGCACACAAATAAAATATCTAAATAACTCAGGTACCGATATTAGTTTTTCAACAGAAGGTCGAACGTGGATCAACTCCGACGGTCAAACCAATATGCCCTCAGGTGAAGTATACACAAGCCCTGTAGAAAATTCAGTAAATGGCATCGTACATTTTAATATGCCTTCTATATATATGAGTCAAGAAGTGCGTGATGTTACTTTAGAGGTGAAAGATGGTGAAGTTATTCGGTGGAATGCCAAAAGTGGTCAGCAAGTATTAGACGAAGTATTCGCATTACCGGGTGCCAAAGTGTTTGGCGAAGCCGCCATTGGCACTAACTACAGTATTCAAACCATCACTAAAAACACCTTGTTCGATGAAAAAATGGGCGGCACGGTACACATGGCATTAGGTCAATCTTACCTGCAAACCGGTGGTAAAAACCAATCGCCGGTTCATTGGGATTTAATTACCGAAATGCGCGACGGCGGTGAAATTTGGACAGACGATGAACTGATTTACAAAAACGGCGAGTTTTTAATAGGGGCATAAATAATTTTTTTTTTGAAGCGATACCCTTGTCCATTAAAAACAGGGCAGTCCCGCTTTCCGCTCAAATGCTGCGGCTCTGCTTCATAATCAACGCTTCAGGCAGCATAACCGCTGCAATCGGGGCTAGTTTGCCAACTTCGGTTCTTCGTACATTTATAGCTACCAAGCTGAGGCTTGGCTTTGTACAAAGGTTTATAAAAAACTGTTATGGTATCAAACTTAAAAATGAAGAGAAAATAAATTTCCCAACTCAAACAAAGCCATTTTTTGATAAACGAGTTGAAAAACGTAGGCTTAGTGGGGCTAACGCAAGGCTTTTCAAAAAAGTATATCGGAAAATGGAAAAGTCAGATAATAAATTTATTTTTTCTCGTTCCTTAGAGTCAATTTAGTATAATAAATAACTTAAGTTTCGGTAGTAAAATAACTGCTGTTCCAATGGAACCTGTTCCATTGTGTAAACAAAAGCATGGCAACTTTACTACAACAAGTGAACAGGTTCACTTGGATGGTTTTATGCTTTGTATTCTGAATTAAGTTAACTTAACCTTATGGAGTACTTCAATTTCCATAAATAATTTATTAATTAGTATTTTAGCATCTTAAAATTAAAAACAACACTAATGGAAGCATATATATATGATGCCGTACGAACCGTAAGAGGAAAAGGCAACAAAAAAGGCGCACTGTATAGTATTACACCAACTGAGTTAGCCAAGCAGGTATTGGTTGCCCTAAAAGATAGAAACAACTTAGATACGAGTAAAGTTGAAGATGTAATTATGGGTTGTGTAGCACAGGTGAAAGATCAAGGGGTGAACATTGCCAAGTC
Organism: uncultured Chitinophagales bacterium; assembly: GCA_938023075.1. GTDB lineage: Bacteria > Bacteroidota > Bacteroidia > Chitinophagales > JAHDHT01 > CALHDG01. The sequence goes on along the minus strand of CALHDG010000098.1, from coordinate 2,494 downwards.
GGCAGCGCAAGAATCGGGCTATGGCAATCATTTATGTGGCGTAACGCTCAACCGCTTTTGTGGTTCTGGTCTAGAAGCTATTAATCAGGCGGCAGCTTATGTAAAATCAGGTTTTACCCAATTGTTAGTTGCCGGTGGCGTCGAAAGTATGTCTCGTGTTCCTATGGGTTCCGATGGTGGTGGTTTTTTAATGGATCCTATTCAAGCTATACCGGGCAAACTAGTTCCTCAAGGTATTTCTGCCGATTTAATTGCCTCTAAATATGGCTATTCGCGAAATGAAGTAGATGCTTTTGCCTACGAGTCGCAAATGCGTGCCGCTAAAGCGGAAGAAGAAAAACGATATGCTTCCAGAATTCCAGTAGTAGACATCAACGGCATTTCCGTATTAAACACCGATGAAAATATTCGACCTTCTACCACCAAAGCAGGTTTAGCAAACCTAAACCCTTCTTTTGAAATGATGGGACAAATGGGCGGCTTTGATGCGGTAGCTATTGATAAATATCCTGAAGTAGAGCAAATTGAGCATGTTCATCATGCCGGCAATTCATCAGCTATTGTAGATGGTGCCGCTGCCGTTTTAGTAGGCAATGAAGCGATTGGCAAAGAGTTGGGTTTAACTCCTCGTTTTAAAATACGAGCTGCCGCTGTTGAAGGAACCGACCCCACTATTATGTTAATTGGTCCGGCACCAGCATCTAAAAAAGCCTTAAAACAAGCCGGTATGGAAACCACTGATATTGATTTGTTTGAAGTGAATGAAGCCTTTGCCGCCGTACCCATGTATTTTATGGAACAAATGGGGGTTGACCACAGCAAAATTAATGTAAACGGCGGAGCGATTGCGTTGGGGCATCCGCTCGGAGCAACCGGTTGTATGCTAACCGGCACGCTTATGGATGAATTAGAACGACAAGATTTAAACACCGGATTAGTTACCCTTTGTATTGGTGGCGGCATGGGCATTGCGAGTATTATTGAGCGAATATAAGATTTTGAACTCCTGATCCAAACGCCGAAAATCAAGAGTTGAATTTAGAGATAACACCTTCTCAAAAAAGATGTCACCTCTACCCATTACAAGCCTATCAAAGTTAATGATACTTTGCTGTTTTCGAGGTCCCATTTTTTTTCTTTCTACGAAGAACCGACGTTTTTAAACTAGCCCCGATTGCAGCGGTTATGCCATTTTGCGGAGGCTTTGTAGCGCAGGCAAATGGCATTTGAGCGGAAAGCGGGACGGGTGTTTTTATAATGCTACATGGTTTCGCTTCAAAAAAAAATATTTGCAAAAGGGTCAATTATTAGATGGCTTAGATAAACGCAAATTTTTTTTTAAATAAACAATTCACACAGGCTTCTAAACATCTATATCAATGAAAATAAATATTGCAATATATAAATATAATAATTAAAAAGAGCGATCTCATTCTATGTCGCAGATAAGACATTTTTAATATTGATTAAGTTTTATCATTGTAGATTATTTACTGTCTATTTCAACTAATAATAGATAAATTTAATCATTCGAATTAACGTTAAGTATTTTTAAAATATTATACATTTATGTTATAAAACTATATATCCAACAGGCTTCAAAATAGTTTTTTATGAAAGCAACCATATACCACAACATTGCATAATACTATATGAATACCTCATTACAGAAAATGCTCCAACTAAACTGGGATTTTTAAACAATCGTTTAAAATTAATTTAAGTATTGCTATTAACATTAATTTTTTTTTAATTAAATTTTTTAAACAATGATCAATTTAAACTTCTTAAGGGAAAGTTGGAGCAAAACTATGCTCGCAAAGTTTAACCACAAAAACACTCAAATTAACTTGAAATGGCTCGTGTCTTTTCTGATTTGTTTAGCCGTATTTCCGCTTTTTAATGCTAACGCGAATAGTTGTGATGGTGACATTAGGGCTTTCAGAATTATTCCTTACAACGGAGATGGGAGTGATTTTATTAAGGTAAGAGATGGAGATACTTTTTGTACTTCTGATTTTGCTAATGACATTAGAATTACTGCCCGAGTTGCCGGTTCTCATGAAAGCCTTGTTTTCGAAATTAACGGTGCAATTCATGCAAGAAATACGGAAAATCATTTGCCGTATGACTCTCCTCAATTTTGGGCTAATCCTGGTACGTACACAATAAATGCCAAACTTTACAGCCAAGGCGATGGTAAAGGAAATTTATGTGATGAACATAGCATAACTTTTACAGTGAAAGATTGTGCACCACCACCTTCTTGTGGTGCAAAAGCAGCACATATTTCAGGCGGTCCATATTCATTTTGCGTTGGCGACGGTGCAGAAGACAGAGTAGGCAATATTGATGTAAGTGGCGGTGCCGGTTATCACGCACTTTGGTTAGTTACCGATGAGCATTTAAACATTTTAGCCACGCCAGCTTGGGCAAGTGATGTTGATTTTGACGGAGCAGGTGTAGGTACTTGTTTATTATGGTATTTAACTTT
>CALHDG010000097.1 GCA_938023075.1 uncultured Chitinophagales bacterium | reverse complement strand
TCACACAAATTTAGTTTTAATGTTGGCAATCTTTTCGTTAAAAATACTCGCCATAGCTTAGGCTATGCCTGTGTTTTTTGCCTCAATCTTGCCAAATTAAACTCTAAATTTTAGTGTAACATCTTATAATCAAATTGGTATAAGCTGCTTCATTTTCAATAAAACACAATAATTATTTTTGGCTTTATCTAGGTGTTTTTAGCTAGATAAAGCCAAAAATAAAATTAACGCCTAACTCAATAAAAAGCTATTTGAATAGGATATCCATGGTTAAATTGTTGTGCAAAAGATTAACCGCCCAGTTGTTTTGTTTTACGCCATTGGTAGTAATCATAGTTAAGTGGATGGCTTTTTTGGTTTTGCTTTCTTCTTTAAACGTGTTTATTTTTTGTTGCAGTTGTGTGGCATATGCCTTGTTGATTACAAAGTTGGTGGTAGCGTATTTCATTTCACACAAATTAATTACCCCATCTCTTCTGTTGATTAGCAAATCTATTTGTGCCCCTTTTTTATTTTTAGATGCAGTGCTTTTCCAGGATGAAGAATTAGAAATGATGCCACCAATACGCAAGGCTTCTTTAATTTGCTGTAAGTGCTGCAAGCAAACTTGCTCAAAGGCATAGCCGCTCCAGGCACGATAACTTGGGCTGTCAATGGCATTTATCCAATTGTCTCTATCTTCAGGGTTCGATTTTTCAATAAACCTCAAATAAAAAAGTGTATAAAAATCAATTAGCTGATAAAGACTGTCGCGTGTTTTCTTTTGAAACGGAATGTATCGCCTAATGAAACCACTTTTTTCCAATTCATCTAAAATATTGGTCGTTCTTCCGCTGTTGGCTAACTTACTTATTTTAATGAGCTCGCTACGGGTTAAGCCTTTTGCCTTAGTTGCCATTGCTTTTACAATAGCAATATGTCGCTCGTGTTTTGAAAACAGGGCTTTAAACAAATTGTGGAATTCGGTGCGCAACAATCCATTTTTATTAAAACACAAGTGTTCAATATTTTGAGTAATGCTCCATTCTTTAGAGATGTTTTCTAAATAAAAAGGCACGCCGCCAAACACCATATATAATTGTATAATTTGATAACGGGTAATGGCTTTATTGATGCTTTTTAAAAACAGTTCGGTTTCTTTTAAGTTGAAGGGTTCTAAATGTATTTTTTCGGTTACGCGGTTATGTAAGCCACCTTTGTGATTAATGAGTTTATTAATCATCCATGAAGCAGTTGAGCCACACACTACCAAAACAATATCGTTTCTAAAGGAAGCCCAACTGTTCCAAAAATGTTCGAGCGATTGAATAAAACCAGACTTGGCTGTATCAAACCAAGGCAACTCATCTAAAAAAACAACTTTGCGTTTTAACCGCGAACGCTCTAAGGAGTTGATGAGCAATTGAAAAGCTTCAAACCAATTTTCTGGCACTGTTGTAGAAACTTTGGTTTTACTTTGTTTAAGTAATGCTGCGTGAAAGTTAGCCAATTGCATAGCTTTGTTGGTATTGGCAATGCCGGTTACATAAAAAGTAAATTGATCATTAAATGCTTTGCGAATGAGCATGGTTTTGCCAATTCTTCGCCTGCCAAAAACAGCCGCAAAACGCGAACGCCCAGCAGCATATATTTTTTTAAACAGTTGTAACTCTTTGTTTCTACCTACAAATTTGGCTATTGACATTTTTGCGATTATCTTGTTAAACTCCTTGTTATATCTGATTCAAAGGTAATTATATTTGGCTTTATCTAGGTATTTTATGGTAGATAAAGCCAAAAATAAATTTTAAGTGCTTTAGTAGATTGATGTTATTTGCGCTAAAACGTATAACTAAATGGTAAATTGAAACATGCCCTAATTAATCTAAACCCGATTGGAGCGGTATCCTTTTTATGGAGCTTGCGGAGTAAAAAGATTTAGCGGAAAGCGGGACTACCGCTTGATTAACACTTCATGTTTTTTTTCAAATAATTTAAAAACGGTTTAAAAAGTTGCTCTTTTTTATGAAAATAAAACGCAAACTCATTTATGCAAAAATTTCCAGAACGCCCAAAATTGTCGTTGTAACAAATATGCATAATCGTTTTCATGGTAATAAGCCTCGCGTTCAAAACTGATAGCAAAATAGGCTTCGTCAATATTTTTGATTTTGATGAAGTGATATAGAAATTCTAACACATACCACAAATAAAAAAACAACACCGCCATTTCTACTTGTTGCCTTAAATGAATGCGCTCGTGGTTGATAATGCGGGCATCATATTTAAACATCGGGTGCCGAACGATAATGAGGGGCCACAAAGCGATAGCAATAGCATTTTGCTTTATGAACAACCGGAATAACCAAGGCAGTACAACAACCATATTTTATTTAATTTACCAAACGATCAAACCAAAGCATCTTATCGCACAAACTTTCAACGGGTTGCTTTTTATCAATCACTTGTACATCGCATAACGTATTGATAACGCCGTGTAGCATTTTTTTGGAAACATAATTATTGGTAGACCAGCCGGTTTGCCGAAACCACGTGTGTGCATCTTTAGGCTCTAATTGATATTTATCCACTACCAAATTAACGGCATCTTTTCTGCTCATAAAAGCATCACAATATTTTCTGATAATGGATAAGGTTTTTTCGATGGCTTCTCTTTTGCTATAGAGTGCCTCCTTAGTAGCAGCAATCATAAAACACGACCACGGCGTTATGGTTTCGCCTATGCGCTTGAGTTCTCCTGCATCTACAAAAGGTTTGGTCATAAATTTTTCCCACAATAAAACATCGGCTTCATTATTTTTAAAAGCAGTTCGTGCCCCTTCAAAATTACCTACTTTTATAAACTGTAATTGTGTAGGGTCCCAACCTTGTTGCTCGGCAAAAACATATGCCATAATATGTGAACCAGACCCATTTCTGCTAATAGCAAAACGGGCTTTTTGTATGTCATTTTTAGTTTGATAAGCCGAATTGGCCGGTGCGTGAATACCCCAAATTAAAGGAGAGCGAACATACTGCTGCACCAACAAACTGGGGTTGCCTTTTATAATATCAGCCGTAATACCTTCGGTGAGTAAAACGGCAAGGTCTAATTTGCCAGAACGCAAGGCTTTGGTCATTTGTCCGGTACCACCTGGTTGGTCGGTCCATTGCAAATTAACCCCTTCGTTTTTAAACGCAGCATCTGCTATCGCCAAATGCCAGGGTATATTAAAATGTTCGGGTACGCCGCCGGCTTGTATATTAATCATGTTGTTTAATTCTATACTTCAAATATACAAATGAAATGATAATAATTATTAGGTGAATAAAGCGGTAGCTTTGTTAAGCATAAACTTAATTATATGCAAAGATAAAATTGTTGGTTGCTTTTAATGATTTTTCAGCAATACTTCGTCAGCAAATATTCGCTATCTACAAGTTTAGGGATGCCTGTGTTTTGCGTTTTGTTTTGGTATGAAACTTATTTAAAGTATCTCTAACTTGATAAAGTTGACAGACTACACCAGGTTTTTTAATAAAAAAGACCATCAACTTATTAGATAAGAAGATGGTCTACTAGCCCCCAGTTAATAAACTATGTGAAAGATGAGGATACTATGAAGGATAATAAAAACAGATCAATTGTTGCTCGGTCTATTTTTGCACAATCATTTTTTTGCTTGTAGAAGGCTTACCGTCAATTACTAAAGTATACATGTATAAACCGGCTTTCAAATTATTGGTATCAATAAGTATACTGCCTTCGCCAGTATGCTCAATAGCGGTTGTTTGTACCAAAGTACCAGCTAAGGTATATAGGTTTAATTGAGCTTTTTGGGCTGCTTGGGGTATTACATAATTTATTGTGGTTTGCTCAGTAAATGGGTTAGGCTTGTTTTGGCTTAGGGTGTTTGACATACCTATTGTGGTTTTTAAATTGGGCAATAACTCAGTTAAAGTATATGAACTGTTGAGACCTTGGCTTAAAACACCTTGAGTATTAATGGTAATAAATTTTGCAAACTCAATAATATAATCATCTTTTTTGTTGTCTTCTTCATTAACTATAAATGATAATTCAGCCACAGGATGATTTGGTTTAAGGTTTAAATTATTTACGCAGGTAAAAGGGATATTTAATCTATTTTTTAAAGAGTCGAAACTATGAATAATGGTAGAAGGTTCAAAATTGGAATCGAAAAAACGAATTCGCGGTCTAACTACAGTCAAATTACCAAAGTTAATATTACCGGCAATACCTTGCACATCAGCTATGTCATTTTCAAAATAATCTAAAAAAACATCAAAGGTGTATTTATTTGCCGGAGGTATACCTATATGTTCACTTAAGTTAAACCTAAAGGTGAAATCTTTTTGTTGGCAAGTTCCAGCACCATTATAACAAAATTCACCCCAATTGTCGGTAAAATTATTTCCCGAACTAATAATATCATTAGTGGGTAACCAAAAGTTATTGCATAATGCCTTAAGTTCTGGTTCATAGCATCCCTCAAAATTATTATCGGTAATATTTAAAAAACATAGGTTTGGTAATAGTAAAAGTACTCTTGGAAACGTACCACTTAACTGATTAGCTTGTGCTTTTAGTGCTTTTAACTGCTTTAATTGACCTATCTCCTCTGGCAAACTTCCTGAGATTTCATTATCCTCAAAAACTAACGCTTTTAAATTTTTAAGCATTTCAATTTCAGCAGGAATAACACCAGTTAGTTTATTATGAGCCAAGTTTAAAACTTCTAAAAAAGCGAGTTTCCCAATTTCAGGAGATATAACACCCGTTAAATTATTATATTCTAAGTCTAAATCCTTTACACAACCTGTATCATTTGTAATAACGCCATACCAATTTTTGTAATCAGTATTTAAATCCCAAGTATTTTTCCAATTTGGTCCATTGCTTGCCTTGTAAAAGGCAATTAAAGCTTCTCTGTCGTTTATTTTACATAAATTTGAGACTAATGTATCATTAATCGTGTGTAATTCTATTCTGTCGAAAAGATAAGATTGTTGCATTCTTGTAATTTGTTCGGGAGTAAAAGAATTTGTACAAGTTGTTAAAGCATATGACATTAAATTGTTTGAATTTGGTTTGTATTTTTCATCATTTTCATCTTTACCATTACAAGCGTATTTACACAAAATATCTATACAACCATGCAAGCCAATTTTGCCTAGTCTGTTTATGCTTGGCTCTGCAGGTGTATCACAAAGTTCATCTCCTGCTGTTTTACAATTCGATCTATCAACTAGTTCGTTTCCTAAGGCATCTTCGTGAGTATGGTATAAGTTAAAATAATGTCCAATTTGATGCGATAATGTCTTTGCGTCTGTTGAATAGGCTTTGTTTATTACAATCCAATCTTTATTAAAAGTATTTTTATGAGCCGGAAAACTTGCCCAGTTGCCTTGGCTATTGGGTAAATAAAATACATTAATAGTGTTTGGTACTAAACTGGGAATTGCCATATTGTATTCAGGTGAATCATAACTAAATGATTTTGAGAGGTCAATGCAAAAATTATTGTTGTTAATATAGTTTAAAGAATACAAGCTAAACTCAAAACCAACTTGTTGATAAATCTCATTTAATTGTTGAATAGAAGTAATAAGGTGGTCTTCACTTAAGCCCTTTTGCCCAAGTGAGTCTCTGATAATATGAGCTGATATGGCTATCGGTATAACATCTTGTTCGAAAAAAATGGTGTTAATAATTTCTCTTTCTTGTTGAGTACTATTCATATACTTTATTTGATCTTCGGTAAGTGCAGTAACACAGTTTAATTGTGCCTTGCTGTTGCTGTTGAATAACACTATTGTACACAATAGTATCCCTAAAATGTTTCTAATTTGTTTCATCGTTATTTTTTAAATGTTAAAAAAATTGTTAAATAAAATTATGGTACAAAAGTATTTGTAAAGTTTCAATTAAGTTTACACTAAAATTAGCCGTTATAGTTTAAAGTAGTTATTTTTATTTATGTAAGTTATATTTAATCAACCATTAATATGCAAAAAAATACAAATCAAACACATAAAACTAGCCATGTTTTATGTATTAATTTACTAAATGCGTTTACTAGTGCAGAGCTTGAAAAACTGCAAAAATTTGTAGCATCGCCTTATCATAATACCGACAAATACCAGAAACTTTTATTAGATTTTTTAATTAAAAAAATAGTCAACAAAGTAGATTTTGACGATGAACATCAAATAAATACGTATAATAAAATTTTTTCAAAAAAGCTAACCCCAAAAAGCTATTTACTTAAAGAAAAGCGCCGGCTTTTTGAAAAAATGAATAAACTAATGCGTTTGGCAGAAAAATTTTTGGTTTTTGAATCTTTGGTGGACAACCAATCGGTTTATTATGATTTTTTATTCACCAAACTAAAAGAAAAGGATCAAAAAAAATTGCTTTTGCGCCATTTTAAGAAAATTCAAAACGAAATTGAACAAAGGGAAGTCAAAAACTTACCATATTACGAGTTAAAATATTGCCTTCAGTTTCATCATCTACAATTTTTGAATGTTTATACAGAAAGTTTTGAGCAAATGCAAACCGGTTTGGCACAGTTAAGTTACTATGCTGATATGGTATTTATGTTGAGAAAAACCGATATTTTTCGGGCTATGGTTCACTCGTATAAGCTAAATCCAAATGATGAATATTTTAATATGGAATTAATTACTAAATTAGCGAGACAGAAAAAATACGAAGACAACCCATATATTAAGGCAAATATGTTGGTAATAAAATTGTTCAGAACCAAAAATGACGAATACTACAACTTGCTGCTTGATTTTATAGAAAAACAACAGTCAGCTTTTTTGAAAACCGAAATGAACAACTTGTATACTTTTTTAAGCAATTATTGTATTGAGCAAAACAATAGTGGTGTTAATATGCTCCATGAGCTTTTTAGCTTAAATCAAATTGCAGAGAAAAATAAAATTATATTTGAAAATGGGGAGGTTTCAATAAGAACCTTAAAGCACATTATAGGAGTTGCCTGCAAAACAGCTCACTTCAATTGGGCTCAATTTGCACTTGATAAATACAAATCTTTAGTTGAAAAAAATATTCGAAACAGTGTGTATAATTTTAATTTATGTGCTATTGCCTACTACAAAAAAGAATATGAAAAGGCTTTAAGCTACGCCATAAAGGTTAATGAGATCAATTTAGACTACGATAAAAACTGCAAAATTATGATATTAAAATGCCATTATGAATTAGATGAAGAATACGACGAAAGAACACTCCGCATCTTTCGCTCGGCAGAAAAATATTTGAAAACCATGAAATTGCTGAACAGAAGGCAGAAGAAAATGTATGCTAACTTTATGAATATTTTTATAAATTTGTATAAGATAAAACATCGCGCTGGCAGGCTTACTTTAGCCACCATAGAAAAAAGGCTACAAAACCAGACAATAAATAGCGATAAACATTGGCTCTTAAGCAAAATTGAAGAACTAAAAAAAATATGATTAAAACAAACGTGTTGGGTCTGATAGGATTATTTACCATTCTTTTTTATACTTGCCAGCCTAAATTTCATAAAAGTAACCAAAACATATCCATCATATCACTACAACAATTAGAACAAATAACCAAAGGCAATGCCCAACTATACATCATCAACTTTTGGGCAACCTGGTGTAAACCTTGCATAGAAGAACTGCCCTACTTTGAAAAAATCAATCAACAGTATAAAAATAAAGGCGTACAAACCATTTTGGTCAGTTTAGATTTTAAAGAAGACTTAAAAGAAAAAGTAAAACCCTTTGTTTTGAAAAATCAATTAAAAAGCCAATTGTATTTGTTAGATGTAGAAAAACAAAAAGGTTGGATTGATGAAATTAACCCGAATTGGAGCGGCGCTATACCGGCAACGCTTTTTTTATCGAAAAAAAATACGCATTTTAAAGAAGGTGAATTATCTTTGAACGAATTAGAAGAGCTGGTTGAAATCTATTATCAGCAAGCTATAAAAAAATAAATAATCATAAATGATGAAGCAAATATTAATATTACTAACTTTTTGCATAGGCATAATAGCTTTCGCAAGCGATGAGAATAAAGAAAAAAAAGGCTACGAAATTGGCGATATAGCAACAGACTTTGAATTAATTAATGTGGATGATACAAAGGTTAGTTTGTCTCAATTTGAAGATGCCAAAGGGTTCATTGTAATTTTCACTTGTAACCATTGTCCATTTTCTGTAATGTATGAAGATAGAATTATCGAGTTAGATAAGAAGTATAAAGAATTGGGCTATCCGGTAGTTGCTATAAGTCCAAATGATGTAGAAGCCTTTCCGGAAGATGATTTACCCAATATGAAGATCCGCTCCGAAGAAAAAGGTTTTACCTTTCCCTATTTATATGATGAAACACAAGAAATTGCCAGGGCATACGGTGCCACAAAAACCCCTCACGTGTTTCTTTTACATAAAGAACAAGTAGATGAGGAGCAGGCACTAATTGTAAAATATATTGGAGCGATAGATGATGATAAAAGAGGCAATGATATTGAAGAAAAATACATAGAAATGGCGATTAAAGCCCTTCAAAATGGAGAAGAAGTGAATCCTTCGGTAACCAAAGCGGTCGGTTGCTCGGTTAAATGGAAAAAATAAACCAAATAGGCGAAAAATTGAGCAAATATAGTGCATCGCATGTATTTGTTTTTTTGGCTATTGTTGGTATCATCATCCTTTTTTTAACCTTAACTTTTGCTTATGGGTTAAGTAAGCCACAATGGACGTGGTCAAAATTTAGGTTTCCTAAGTTGTTTTTAGTTAGCACTGTAGTACTCGGTTTAAGTAGCTTTACTATTAATAAAGTCATCTTTTTTTTTAAACAAGATGATTTGAACAAGTTTAAAAACTTTACAGCCTATACACTTGCATTGGGTTTGTTATTTCTAATACTTCAAGTGGCAGCTTGGTTTCAGTTAAATAAGTCGGGTATTTATCTGGCAGGTAAGCCCGATGGCTCCTATCTATATTTAATTTCAGCACTTCATGCCTTGCATTTAATTGTTGGAATTTTTCTACTTATTTATATCTGGTTTATTTCCAAATATAAGTTGATCGATCCAATAAAAAAACTAATATATTTTAGCAACAAAACCAACCTGAAACGCTTGAGTTTGATATCTATTTATTGGCATTTTGTGGATGTCTTGTGGATATACTTATTATTATTTTTTCTTTTTAACCATTTATAATACAATTAAAACACGGATGAAAGTGAAAATTGGATTCTTTTTCTAATATAAATTTAACAATATTCAAATATTTATAGTCTTGTATTTTATTACGATACAAGTAATATCTCCTACATAAAAAAAATAATATTTTTATAGTGATGTATATTTGGTCTCCATGCAATATTTAATTACTTTTGGGGGCTTGAATTGTGTCAAATTCACAGATTTTTGATTTGAGGTTCAAATTTGTGTAATAAAAATAACACGATTGAATTTTGGATGGTCCTAATTTAAAAAAAACTCATTTTGGTATACATTTTGAGACATCCACCATTAGTTGTTTTAAATAATTAATTAATCTATCATAAAACTAGCACTATTATGAAGTATTTTTACGTCGAAAGACAGAAAGTGTTTAACAGCAATGTCAGCCTTTGGCCTCGCTATTTGATGCTTTTTCTTTTTTTTGCAATTGTAGGTACTACAATTGTTAATGCACAAATCCTTACCGATTTTCCATGTTATGCAGTTTCGGAAGACAATGGCGCACCAAACGTTTTATTTGCGTATGATCCGGCAACTGATAGTTGGTCGGAGGTTGGGGTGACCGGTGGTACATTCATTGAAGCCATTGCTACCGATCCGGTAACCGACATTATTTACGCAATAGATAATGGAGATTTCGGTACACTTGATCCTAACAATGGAACCTTTACCTCTATTGGGATGGTTGGAGTTGCTAATGGTCCATTAGGGCCCATCGATCTAAATGATGTTGACGGATTAACTTACGATCCAATCAATATGATTATGTATGCATCACACAGAATTGGAAGTCAAGGTCCAGGCACAAACGATTTACTCTTTCAAATTGATGTGTCAACAGGTTCATTTGTTCCTGGAGCAATGACAGATCCTGCAACTGGTAATGCAGTTGACTATGTAGTGGTACCAGAGGTTTTTGACGGTTCATTCGGAGGTGACGTCTATGATGTAGATGATATTGCCTATAACCCTTATACCGGTCAGTTATTTGCTATTCAAAATCAAGATGGTCCTGGTGTGATTACTGAGTTGAATACCGAAACAGGAGAGCTTGAAGCTGTAATTTTTGATTTAGCTGATGATGATGTTGAAGGTTTGGGTTTTACCTATTTAGGAGAGCTTTATGCAACAACAGGAGATAATGGTTCTACGCAATTAAATAGTAATACATTTCTCTTTATCGACCTTCAAACAAATGAAACTCAAACATTAACTTTCATTGACCCAACTGGTGTAGAGGTAGATTTTGAAAGTTTTGACTGTTTAACTGCTTTTAACGATTTAGCTTTAGATAAAGTATTAGATCCAGGAACAACATCGCCGGTTTATCCTGGAGATGTCGTTACTTTTAATATTACCGTTTACAATCAAGGAGATTTTGCAAATTCAGATATAACGGTAACAGACTATATTCCAGCAGGTCTTATGCTAAATGATGCTGCATGGACTGCAAGTGCAAATAATAATACGGCAAGTATAACCATTCCAGGTCCGCTTGCAAGCGGAGCTTCTACAACTGTGCCTATTACATTTACAGTAGATCCTACTTTTGTTGGAGACGGAGATTCTGCAACTCCTGATATTTTGGAGAATAGAGCCGAAATTACATCTTCGTTTAATCCAGATATAACAGATGCTAATGGAAATGAATTACCATTACCAGATATTGATTCTGATCCTGACGATCAGGACAACGAGATTAATATAGTAGATAACGAAATTACTGGTGGCGGTCCGAATGCCAACGCAGATGAAGATGATCACGATCCTGCTTTTGTCACTATAGATGTATTTGATTTAGCTTTAACAAAACAGTTAGGTGCTGGACAAAGCGCTACAGCTTATGCCGGTAATGATGTGGTTTTTACAATAGAAGTAACCAACCAAGGAACGGTTGATGCTCAAAACATTGACCTTATTGATTATATACCAGCTGGTTTTACATTAAGTACCAACGATACAAATGGCTGGGCTGGACCAGCTGCTGATGGTTCTGTATCTAATACAATTCCAGGACCTTTGGCTGCTGGAGCAAGCACAACTATAGATATTATTCTAGCGGTTGATCCTACAATACCGGCAGGAACAACTATAGTAAATGATGCTGAAATTACTGGTGCTCAAGATTTAAATGGAGCAACACCAACTGATTTAGACTCACCCTATGATACCGATCAAAATAACGATGCAGGTGGTGCGGAAGGAACACTTTCCGATAATGTAATTGATGGAGACGGAACAGGTGCCCCTGGAGATCAAGACCCTGCTACGGATGAAGATGATCAAGATCCAGAATTGGTTGTTGTTGAAATTTTCGATTTAGCATTAATTAAGCAAGTGCCACCTACAACAGCTATACCAGGTGATGATGTTACCTATACTATAACCGTTGAGAACCAAGGGTCTGTTGATGCTCAAAATATTTTATTAACTGATTATATTCCGGCAGGTTTAATTTTAAGCCCTACCGATACAAATGGTTGGGTAGCTGCAGGTTCAACTGCTACAGTTACTATACCAGGTCCACTTGCTACAGGAGCCTCAACTACAATTGATATTGTTTTACAAGTAGATCCTGTAAACTTTGTTTCAGGTGACGCAGTTAACTTTGCCGAAATAAGTGCCGCTGAAGATACAGCAGGAAGTACTCCTTTAGATGTTGACAGTACGCCTGATAATATTAATGGAAATGATGGGGGGGGAGCTGTAGACACTGCTTCCGATGATGTTTTAATAGGTGATGGAACTGGAGCCCAAGGCTCTACTGATGCTGCTACTGACGAGGATGACCACGATCCTGAAAATATTACAGTTGCCGCTTTCGATTTAGCCTTAACTAAAATAGTTGACCAGCTTTCTCCAGGGTCAGTAACGGCAGCAGGCGATATTATTCCTGCTTACCCAGGGCAAGATGTTACTTTTGTTATAGAAGTATTTAACCAAAGTGTTATTGAGGCAGCCAGTGTTGTTGTAACTGATTATATACCAGCTGGTTTCACATTAAGTACAAACGATGTAAACGGATGGACAGGTCCTGCTGCAGGACCTGTAAGTGTAACCTTGCCAGGAACAATTGCTGCTGGTTCAAGTGCAACAATACCAATTGTGCTAACCGTAGGCAGTAATGTTCAGCCAGGCGATTTGGTAAACTTTGCAGAGATTACAAGTGCTACAGATACAAATGGAGTTATCCAAATGGATATTGATTCTACGCCAGATGCCATACCAGGTAATGATGCCGGTGGGGTGCCTGATCCAATCGGTGGTCCACCATCAGGAACAGACAATACCTTAAACAATGAAAATGGCGATGAAGACGACCATGATCCAGCACTAATACCAGTTGAAATTTTCGATTTAGCCTTAATTAAGCAATTAGCAGCTGGTTCACCAACAACATTCTTCTCTGGTGATGCCGTAACTTATACAATTACGGTTACCAACCAGGGTACTGTGCCAGCGCAAAATGTTCAGTTAATCGACTATATTCCAACCGGAATGGAATTATGTGATCCACCACTATTTGGCTGGGTAGCTTCTGGCGCAAACGCAACCAATACAATTGCAGGTCCTATAGCACCAGGTAGTACTGCCTCTGTTGATATTCAATTATGTATATCAGACACATTAACAGGCAGCGATCCAATCGATTTAACCAATTTCACTGAGATTACTCAGGCTGAAGATGACAATGGTACCGTTGTGCCAGATACGGATAGTACTCCTGATAGTGATCCAAACAATGATGGTACTCCAATAGATGACGCGATTAATGATCCGAATGATGAAGATGATCATGATCCGGCAACCTTAACAGTAACTCCT
>CALHDG010000096.1 GCA_938023075.1 uncultured Chitinophagales bacterium | reverse complement strand
TCTTTTAAAGCCATAAAAACATATTGACGTGTCAAACGCTTACCTCGTCTGCTTAAAAATAAAATATCTTCTTCACCGGATTTTATCAATATATCCGACCGAACAAATCTTACATAACTTTTAATATATTTTACTGAAGTTGGATCGATCGGTATCAATCGATCTTTATCACCTTTACCCAATACTTTGATGAAGCCTTCTTTCAAAAACAAATTAGTCAATCGCAAATTGATTAATTCGCTTACCCGCAAACCACAGCCATACAAAGTTTCAAACATTGCCCGGTTGCGTTCTCCATCTAGCCGGCTCATATCAATTTGCTGAATAATTAAATTTATTTCTTCTACTGTTAAAAAATCGGGGAGTGTGCGTGGCAACTTCGGGCTGTCAATTAATTCAGTCGGATCATCTTCTACAATGCCTTCTAATATTAAATATTTATAAAAAGCCCTCAAACCCGAAAGCAAACGAGCTTGCGACCGCTGATGAATACCCATGTCATTTAAATAAAGTAAGAGCTGATTGAGATCATCCGGCTCAATGGCTGGCGGTAATTTATCTATTTTTTTTAGCAGCAGAAATTCTTGTAATTTACCAACATCACGAACATAGGCATCCAAAGAATGTTTGGCAAGCCCCTTTTCTAATTTTAGATAAGCCACAAAACCGCGTATATAACTTTGCCAATTCAATCAGTTAATTTATACTTTCAATAATAACATTTAATTTTTGAATACGGTAACAATTAATTAATAATCAATCATTATAATTTTGAACCGAATGCTATCTTTGTCGAATGGAAATTTTAATCATTAATGGTCCTAATTTAAACTTGCTGGGTACAAGAAATCCAGAAGTATATGGTGACCAAAATTTTGATAGCTTTTTAAAAGAATTGCAAGCTGAGGCGGAAGAAATGGAGATCAGTTATTTTCAAAGTAATAAAGAGGGGGAGTTGGTTGAAAAATTACAACTAAGCAAAGCGGATGGTATTTTACTAAACGCCGGCGGGTTTACACACACTTCCGTTGCCATTGCTGATGCGGTTGAAGCCATAGAAACGCCCGTTATTGAAGTACATATTAGTAACCCGGCGGCACGTGAACCCTTTAGACATACTTCTTTAATTGCACCGCACGTTATTGGCAGTATTGCCGGCTTTGGCTTAGAAAGTTATTGGGTAGCAATCCTGGCTTTTCAAAGTTTAGTTTCAGATATTGAAGAAGATTGATTTAAATAGAAACAACATTCATCATTAATAATTCAAATTTAAAAGAATCAATGAAATATATACACCAACTTTTTTTTGTACTATGCGCTTTGTCATTTTTAGCCATCGCATGTAAAACTACCCAAAAAACGACACTTCAAAAAACTTCAACTGATGCATCGGCTAAGAAAGCGGTGCCTCTGAAAATAAGTATCCCCAATGAAAATATCAATCAACCGGTTAACCTGCAATACGATGGGGAAACGCATTTGAAAAACATTCGCCAACTCACTTTTGGTGGTGACAATGCCGAAGCTTATTTTAGTTTTGATAATCAAAGTTTGGTTTTGCAACGAACTAATCCTAAAGACGGAATTGATTGTGACCAAATTTATACCGGAAAAATACCAAGCAACGAAAAAGAAGCTTTCGAGTTACAATTGATTAGCACAGGTAAAGGAAGAACCACTTGTTCTTACTTTATGCCAGGCGATGAAACGATTGTTTTTGCCTCGACACACAGTCAACATGAAAGCTGTCCGCCGGTACCCGAACGCAGACAAGGTGATGCTTATGTTTGGCCCCTATATCCCGAATTTGAAATTTATATTGCCGATTTAAAAGGAAACCTTACTAAACAAATAACTAACAACAATTATTATGATGCAGAAGCTACCGTGTCTCCCAATTTAGATAAAATAGTTTTTACCTCTACCCGGAATGGAGATTTGGATTTATACACTTGCGACATTGATGGTAGCAATATTCAACAAGTCACCTTTGATTTAGGGTATGATGGTGGGGCATTTTTCACGCCTAATGGCAAACAATTAATTTTTAGAGCAAGTAGACCAGTAGGGGAGGAGGCAGAAAAATATCAACAATTTTTGCAACGAAATTTAGTTGCTCCCAGCGATATGGAATTGTTTATTTGTAATATAGATGGTTCTGATATGAAACAAATTACTGATCTCGGCAATGCGAATTGGGCTCCTTTTATGCATCCTTCCGGTGAAAAAGTCGTCTTTTCTTCTAACCACAAATCTAAGGTAGGTTTTCCTTTTCATTTGTATATGATTAATCTTGATGGAACGGGTTTAGAACAAATCACTTATGATACGAAATTCGATTCCTTCCCTATGTTTTCGCCCGATGGCAAACGCTTTGTTTGGGCAAGCAACCGCAATAATGGAGGCAACAGAGATACCAATGTGTTTATAGCAGATTGGGTAGACTAACTTTCTATAACCTGAATTACTGAATCTTCTCGCAATGATGGGTTTTTATCCGGTGTTAGACAGTTTGAAAAAAAAGCTAAGCACTATGCGTACTTAGCCCTTATCTTATAAAAATAATTTAAATTAATATAGCATTTGTTGTGCTAATTTGCTTAAAACCTAAACATCGCTCTAAAATAGCCCATACCACCATGGTAACCAATTGGCGTTCTACGAGGATAAGGCATCCCTTGTGATAAACGAGTTTCAATTTCATCGGGATAGGTGTTTAACAAATTATTGAAACCAAGCATTAACCGTAATTGATCATTTACCGGATAAGCAAATTCTAAATCTAATAAAGTTGCCGGGCTAACTTCTTCTTGACCGCTTCGTTCATCAATAGTCTTGCTGTAATAGTTGGCACGTAACATGGCACTAATAGGCCCAAAATCGTGATTGATAGAGGCATTAATACGCGTTTTTGGCAGGTTGTTTTCAATGTTGAAAATCGTTCCTTCTGAAACAGGATTCTCTCCATTTACTTGTTCTTGACCTAATACCTCTGTAACGTTGTAGTTCACGGCAAGGCTAATACGAGTATCTTGACTCTTCCACGAAGCCACACCATCTATACCATAGGTTAGCGTATTTAATGAATTGGTATAAAAGGCTAATTCTGAAAACAGCGGATTTTCAATGGGTAAACTTCTCGATTTAATTAAACGATCATCTACCGTAATTTGGTAATAATCTACGGTCACACTAATATTATCACTCACTCTAGAAGCTAAACCTACACTTATATTTTGAGAAGTTTCAGGCACCAAGGCTTTACCGCCCAAACTTTCTGCCAAAGGATTTGTTGGACTTACTGTACCCTCTTGTACTTGCATGCCGCTGGCACCATCAAAGGAAGTGGTAATAGTTACCACGTTGGCTTGACCAGGCGTAGGGGCGTGAAAGCCGGTAGAATAGCCGCCTCTAACCGTTAACCAATCGGCAATTTTGTAGCGGGCAGCCAACTTAAAATTATCGGTTGTTCCAAAATCTCTAAAATCTTCTCGCCGGTACGCTCCTTGAACTAAAATATCTTTAGTAATATCATATTCTACATCAACGTAGGCTCCCCAACTTTTTCCATTAAATGCACCGGCATCATTATAGGTTGTGCCAGCTAAACCATTGGCACCAATAGCCGGCGCAGCATAATTTTCTCCCGTTTCCGGATCAATTAAATTGCCTACTTCTGCCCATGGTCCGGCCAAATAAGATTGTGGTTCTCCTTCATATAAAGTATAGGTCTCGTTTCTGCTTTGAAAACCCACTGCCACGTTGATAGCATCTGTAAATTCTTTGGACAGATCAACATTGATATTTCTTTCAAACTGTTGTAAATCCCCTGGTTTAAAAGACTTTTGTGAATAGGGACCCCAAGAAGGATTTAAGGTATTATTTAATTGATAACTAATGCGGTTGAAACCAAATGAAGCACTTACATCATAATTGATGGCACCCGGTAAAAAACCTTTGATGCCCGTAACCGAACTTACATCCGTTTGAAAACCTTCTAATCTTGGTGTAAAGCCAAGTGGAAAATGATCGCCCCAGCTAAAGTTTCCTTTTGTTGGGTCTTGCGGGTCATTAGGCATCGGTGTTAAAACACCAGCTCTATTCGGCGAGCGGAAGAAAAAACTGTAATTACCATAAGTATCAGAAAAGTTTCCAAAAGAATATAAATCCACATTTTTAGCTACTTCAATGCCGGCATTCCAAATAGAACGGAAGCCGCTACTTTCTGGTCTTCCCCAATTCATTGCCGGGTTAGGAGCACCTACCAAATTTATCGCATCGGCATGTTGCCTGCCTCTTCTTAATTCTTGATTAAACGAATATTCACCGCTTAAGTTTAAAAAGCCTTTTTCTGTTAAGGGCAAGCCTACATTTAATGCTAGCCTGTAATCTGTTTCGGGGCTATAAGTTGAATTTGGTCCATAGTCTTCTTTTGAGCCATACCATTGCCCTATTTGTGCTTGAAATTCTGCGCCTTCATTAGCATCTTTTA
>CALHDG010000095.1 GCA_938023075.1 uncultured Chitinophagales bacterium | reverse complement strand
GATTTTTATGTAAAATCGTTGAGTTTGGTTATTGAGATTGATGGTGCCAGTCATATTGGTAAAGAGGATTATGACCTGATACGAGAAGATTATTTGAAAGATTTGGGATTGAAGATTTACCGCATTGATGATTTGGATGTGAAAACGAAATTAGCTGAAGTGATGAGTGGTTTGGAAAATTATATTATTGAGCATTATGGTTAACTGCGCCCTTTGGAAACAATTTCAACACCCCGCCCTTTGGGCACCCCTCTATCCAGAGGGGAATTTAGTGCGGACTAATCCGGACTAATTCCCCTTCAATTTTGAAGGGGTGCCCGAAGGGCGGGGTAGTTAATTCCCCTTCAATTTTGAAGGGGTGCCCGAAGGGCGGGGTAGTTAATTCCCCTTCAATTTTGAAGGGGTGCCCAAAGGGCGGGGTAGTTAATTCCCCTTCAATTTTGAAGGGGTGCCCAAAGGGCGGGGTAGTTAGACTTATGAAAACATAAATATAAATACTATGAATTTAACCGCTTTAAATCAATACCGTATTATGTGGATACTCGTTTTTTTTGACTTGCCAACCGAAACTAAAAAAGACCGTAAAAACTATAGTGTTTTTAGAAAAAAACTAATCAACGACGGTTTTACAATGTTTCAATTTTCTATTTATATGCGGCATTGCCCCAGCCGCGAAAATGCGGATGTGCATATTAAAAGGGTGAAAATAAATTTACCACCCAATGGACATATTGGTATTTTACGAATTACCGACAAGCAATTTGGTATGATGGAACTTTTTTTCAACAAAAAGGAAGAAACGCTACCCAAAATATCGCAACAGTTAGAACTGTTTTGATAAAAGGCATTCATTTTTTCAATCGTAAATTTGTGGATAAATCACTGTAAATCAAACTCTTAAAGCATAATCTACTGTGATTCATCACACAAAAATACAAAATGAAAGCTAATCACATCGTTTATCAGCAGGTAAGTGTCTTGATCTGAAGGAGGCAAATTTGTTTTATCTACGAAGCCGGTTGCTTTAGTTTCGATCAATTTCTGTATCTTTCGCGTACAAAAATAATTCTAATATGAGATTTTCTTTCTTAATTGGTTTATGCATCGTCACTCAAGTTGTATTGGCTCAAAAACAACCGGTCAAAAGTGCCGTTGACTTGTATAATGATTTGCAAAAACTTAATTTTTTGGGTTCGGTTTTATACGTTGCTGCGCATCCTGATGATGAAAATAACAACATGTTAGCTTATTTAGAAAACCATGTACACGCTGAAACTGCTTATTTATCGTTGACCAGAGGGGATGGTGGACAGAATATAATTGGACCGGAAATACGAGAACTCCTTGGGGTAATCAGAACTCAGGAAATGTTGGCTGCCCGAAGAATAGATGGAGCCGGTCAATTTTTTTCGAGAGCGAATGATTTTGGTTTTTCTAAAAACCCGGATGAAACCTTAAACATATGGAACAAAGCATTAATTATGGAAGATGTTGTTTGGACCATCCGAAATTTTAAACCAGATATTATTATTAATCGTTTTAATCACCGGAACCCCGGCACTACACATGGACATCATACGGCTGCTTCTATTTTATCTTTAGAAGCCTTTGATTTGGCAGCTCAAAAAACCGCCTTTCCAAAACAGTTAAATGAAGTTGAAGTTCATCAAACCCAATATTTATTTTTCAATACTTCTAAACGCTTCTACAAAAATGAAGCTGATTTTGAAACAGAGAAAGCCAATTTTTATACCGTTGATGTGGGTATTTATTATTCTACTTATGGGCAATCGAATACCGAGATAGCTGCAGCTTCAAGAAGTGAGCATCAATGCCAAGGTATGGGTACAACTCCTACACGAGGTTCTTCTGTTGAATATTTAGAATTAATAAAAGGTAAACCCACAGATCAAGATGATATTTTTTCTGGTATAAATACCACTTGGTCGCGCATTAAAGGTGGGGCGGCTATTGGTGAAATTTTGTATGCTGTAGAAGAAGCATTTGATTTTAAGCAACCGTCGGCAAGTGTACCAAAATTGATGGAAGCCTATCAACTAATTGAAGCCTTACCGAACAGCCATTGGAAACGTGTAAAACTGAAAGCAATCAAAAATTTAATTACAGATTGTGCGGGGTTGTTTGTAGATGTAACTACTGAATTGGCTTCTGCTTGTGTATTAGATTCTGTTCCAATTAAGATAGAAATTGTTAATCGAAGTGATCTAAAAGTGGATTTAAGCAAATGGCAATTTTTTCCAAAGTTATCTTCAAGTTCTTCATCTGTTCAATTAAAAAACAATCAACCTTATATTAATGAACAAAGGATTATCATACCAAAAAATATACAACCAACCAATGCCTTTTGGTTAAATGAAGAAGCCACTTTAGGTACTTACACCGTTAGCGAACAAAAGCTAAGAGACTTACCAGTAACACCCCGAAGTGTAGGTGTGTTATTTGAATTTAATATAGAAGGTGTAACGATAGCAATTGAAAAAGACCTTACTCAAAAATATACGGATGTGGTGTTTGGCGAAGTTCGGCATCCCTTTGAAATTGCGCCTGAAGCCATGGTTAACCTTTCTTCTAATGTGTATTTGTTTAGTGATGATATCCCTCAAAAAATAGAAATTGAAGTTCGATCAGAAAAAGATAAGCTTTCTGGAATGTTGTATCCTGGTGAAGCAACAGATTGGAAAGTGGTTCCTGAAAAGATGGAGATTCAAATTGACCAAAAAGGAGAGAGCCAACGTTTTATTTTTGAATTATACCCACCGGAAGAACAGAGCGAAGCCAAATTGACCCCTTTTCTTCAAGTTGATGAGCAGCAATATAACCGGTCTTTTCATCAAATTGACTATCCTCATATTCCAAGACAACTTGTGTTGTTGCCAAGCGAAGCCAAAGCAGTAAAAATGGATATTAAAACGACTTCCAAAAACATTGGCTACATTATGGGTGCAGGTGATGTAATCCCTCAAAATTTAAGACAAGTGGGTTATTCAGTTACACTGTTGGAAGATCATGATATCACTCCTACAATCTTAGAAAAATTTGATGCTGTTGTTTTGGGCATACGAGCCTACAATGTTCGCAAAAATTTAGCATTTAAACAACCTGCTTTAACGGACTATGTAAAAAATGGCGGCACCTTAATTGTTCAATATAATACCAATCATCGTTTGTTAGTTGACAAGGTTGGACCTTACCCTTTGCAACTATCGAGAGACCGGGTAACTGACGAATTTGCGGAAGTGACCATTCTCCAACCCGATCATCCTTTAATGAATTATCCCAACAAAATAACGGCTGCCGATTTTGATGGTTGGGTACAAGAGCGAGGCTTGTACTTTCCCAACAAATGGGATGACGCATATACGCCGCTATTAAGTTGCCACGATTTTAATGAACCTGACAAACAAGGTGGTTTGTTGTATGCTGAATATGGAGATGGTATTTTTATTTATACCGGTTATTCGTGGTTTCGACAACTGCCTGCCGGAGTGCCGGGTGCTTACCGGTTGTTTGCTAATATATTGGCTGGAGGTAAAGATAAATAAGGGTATTTCGTTTATACATTACTTAAGTTTCGGTAGTAAAATAATTGCTGTTCCTGTGTAACCTGTTCCATTGTGTCAACAAAAGCAGAGCCACTTTACTACAACTAGTGAACAGGTTCACTTGGATAATTTTATCCTTAATATTTTGAATTCTGTGAAGCGGAATTGTTTGCGCAGTATCTTCTAATGTTAGGTTTTCGACCGAATTTAATATTTAATTAAAGAGGCACTTTATTTTATGAAGCGTCAAGAATTCCAAAATGATTTTAACAACAAAACCCTACCTTTGCCACATGGCAAGAATTATGGCATTTGACTATGGTTTAAAACGAACAGGTATTGCAGTTAGTGATGTTAACCAACTAATTGCAACCGGTTTAACTACGGTGGTAACTCATCAACTCTTGCCTTTCATTAAAGATTATACCAAAACAGAAAACATTGAAGCATTCGTATTTGGAAATGCGCTGCATTTAAATGGTGCGGAGAATGCAATCAACCAAAAAATTAAAGGTTTTGCTGCGGTACTCCACAATAATTTTCCTAACATTGCCCTATATTTTGAAGATGAACGATACACTTCGAAACAAGCAGTAGAAAGCTTAGTGAAAAGTGGGGTTCCAAAACAAAAAAGAACAAATAAAGCCTTAATTGATGAAGTGAGTGCTACCCTTATTCTTCAGCAATTTATGCAAACGTATAAAAATATATGATATTACCAATTGTAGCCTATGGCGATCCGGTGTTAAGAAAAGCCACCGAAGAAATTGATCAAGATTATCCTGATTTGAAAGCGTTAGTCAGCAATATGTTTGAAACCATGTACAAAGCCAATGGCGTTGGTTTAGCAGCACCACAAATTGGTTTACCTATCCGTTTATTTATTGTAGATACCGTTCAAGTTGAAAAAGATGAAGAGGAGGAAGAAACTTATGTTGGCATACAACAAGCTTTTATTAACGCTACTATTACCCATAAAGATGGAAAACCCTATGCCTATAATGAAGGTTGTTTAAGTATACCCGGGGTTAGAGAAGATGTTGTTAGAGAAGAAAATATTAAAATAACATACTATGATACCGCGTTTAAAAAGCACGACACCCTATTTAGTGGAGTAAATGCCCGGGTAATTTTACATGAATACGACCACATTGAAGGAAAATTATTTGTTGATTATTTAAAACCACTAAAAAAACGATTGCTTAAAAAACAGCTAGCTAATATTTCGAAAGGAATGGTTGATGTGGATTATAAAATGAAGTTTCCGAATAAGAAGCGGTGAGTAAAATGTTAGAAGACTGTGGTCTATCATCTGAAAGCAAAACGATATGATCAGTAAAACAAACTAACGTGAAAAATCGAATCCTGCATAGTACAATTATAACGGTCATCACTTGGTATGTTGGATATTCACAAACCATGGTCACCTATGTCTCTCCAGTATTCTTTCAAAAAAACTATATGGGTTTAAGTTATCAACATTATAGTCAAAATGGTCGAGCTATTCTGTTTTCTTTTCACGATCATGACCCAAGATTTGGTAATAGTAATTTTCACATTCATCTTTACGATAACCCTTTTGAAGAAGTACAAGAACGCTATCAAAGATTTTCGCTTTATGGAAATTACTATCTCAACAAACGTTTTTCAGTTGCTTGGGAAATACCTTATCATACATCAACCCGTTTTTTTAAAGAAGGCGAACCCTATACCTTAAAAGGTATTGGTGATGTTAAGATTGGAGCAACTTATCATCTATACGATTCAAAATTGTTTAAACCTAAATCAACTGTTCAACAGATTAGCACATTAAGCATATTTGGTAAGTTTAAAAGCGGTAAGTTTAATATAGCCAACGAGTTAAATGATATTGATCCATATTTGCAGGCAGGTACCGGTAGTTTTGATGTGGCTGCTAGCCTTCAACATGATATACTTTTTAAACGATTATACTTTAATGCTGTACTTCGCTATTTACACACAGGTGTAAGTTATTATCAATTAAAATTAGGTAACCGCTATGCTTTTCAATTGGGTGGGGCTTATCGTATTTTAAATCGAAAAAACCTTCAATTGAATATTTTAAGTGATGTTAGCTACGAAAAAAAACAACAAGATCGACTTGAAAATAAGTTAATTGAACGCCCAAATCAATATCAGCAAATTCTATATTCTGCCGGACTTTTATTAAACTATTCAACATGGGCAATTCAAATTCAAACCGCTGTGCCAGTCTATCGTATATATGATGATTTTATGATGCAATGGAAAACAAATACTGCAGTTAAAATTTTTTATACTCTAAATTGAGACTTTGTAATCTTTAATGCATCTTAATATTAATTAACTCAACAAATACACTTAACTTTTTAATTCTACTCATTATTTATTATATTTATCAAGTTAAGTACAGTGAAATTATATGAAAGTATCTGATAAAAAGAAATTGAAAAATAAAATTCTTAAGGATTTAGAAGAATTAAAAGTAAACATTTCTAATTTAGAAGAATTGACCAAACCAATTGGTCCGGAAAATGCGATTGGAAGGGTAAGCCGTATGGATGCCATTAACAACAAAAGTGTAAACGAAGCCGCTTTAAGACAAGCAAAGTTAAAAATGAACAAATTAGAATTAGCCTTAAAAAAAGTAGATAGACCAGACTATGGCTTATGCTCTTCTTGCAAAGGTAATATACCCTTACCCCGCCTTATGTTTATGCCAGAAAGTTCGCACTGCGTAGAATGCGCTAATTAATAATTGTTTTAAGAGCGATTAATTAAAGAACAACAATGTAAAAACCTACCAGAATCGAGTTTATGTTAAGCCAATTAAAGAATAATTAACTACATTTTGAAAAGAGCGGAGATTTTAGAGGTGGAGTGGGCAAATGTTCCGAAAATTATTAAACATTGGTTACCCGAAACAATTGTAAAAAATCTATTAAAAAGCCATGCCGAGCGCAATTTTACACGGCTTGAAACAGATGATTACGCCGATCGTTTTTTTGATTATTATTACGTTGAAGGCAGTGAGCCTAAAGATTATCAACATCAAATTGTTAACTTAAGTAGTGGTAATCAATTGATGACGGGTATTCGTTTTTTTAACTTAGAAAAAAACAGAGCCTATATTGAAATTGAACATACCAACTTCAAAAATTGGACGATTGAATTGTTTAATGAAGCCGCGCTCGCCATTAAAGAGCGCTATAAAGTTTTTAAACCCTTTGCTTTTCGTATTTTAAGTGCCGTAGATTATGCCCAACAATATCCTATACTCAATATTGAAAAAGATTTAAGTTTTTACGTAGGCTTAAAAGGCAATATTTTATCTATTGAAAAACCCATTAAGTATGATGAAGTGACACTTAAACGACCGGAAAATTTAGATTTCTATTCGTTGTACCAAGGGACCGTTGAATTTTATATTGACGAAAATCCGGGTTCGGAGCAGTATGTTTTTGCCCAAAGCCGTAAAGAAATTGAACGACTGTTTAATAATCAAACCCTCTTTTGCCCTTATATTGATGAACAGTGGGCAGGGGTAATTGCGGTTGACCGGTATTCGGAAAAATATCTGGAAGGTTATTTAATTGTAGAAGAAGTCATCATTAAAAAATTTAGAGGGCGTAATTTTGCGCCCGCTATTCAACATAAATTAATAGAAATAATGCCGGGTGATGATTTTACTTTAATTTATGGTGAAATACACGAAAACAATATTCCTTCCAGAAAAACGGCTGCTCGTAATGGTCGCATCCGTTCGGGCACTTATTACTTTATTAATATATAATTTTTATTTCGAAAAGATTAGAAAATTCAGTTTCTTTAGGCTATGATTGCAGATTGGCAAAAAAGAGGCACTTTCATTAAATATAGTAGTTTTAGTATTAATGTATTTGTGTTAGAAATTGGAGAAAAGACAGCCTCTTCTAATGAAACTTTATTGATTTTACATGGTTTTCCCGAATCGTCTTACTCTTTTCATAAAGTAATTGACGGTTTGTTATCAAAATATAAACGAATAATTTTGTTTGATTTTATTGGTTTTGGCTTGAGTGATAAACCTAACAAACACTATACTTATTCCATTTTTGAACAGACCGATTTGGCTCTTTTCGTTTTTAAGCAGTTACAAATTACAGGCGGGCATTTGTTGGCGCATGATATGGGCGATACCATTGCTACTGAATTGGTTTATAGAGCTACTTATGATTTATTGCCGGCATGGTTTATGCACGGTTTTCAATCGGTTACTTTTACCAACGGCAATATGGTGGTAGAAAAAGCGAAGTTACGGATTACTCAAAAAATATTATTAACCAAATTTGGTGGACCTATCTTATCCAATCTTTCGAGTTATGCTTTGTTTAAACAGCAAGTAAAAAGCGCTAGTGGAAGCCAACAATTAGAAGAACAAGAAATAAAAATACTGTGGCAACAAATTTTACACAAGGGTGGTAAAGGGATTTTTTATAAACTGATTGCTTATTATAAAGATCGAATGCGCTTTCAAAATGTTAGATGGTTGCCTGCGCTAAGCGCTTCAACAATTCCTATTAAAATTTGTTGGGGAAATGCGGATAGTGTAGCCCGTATTGCAATTGCCCGGCATTTAAAAGAAATGGTTTGCCCTAATGCTGTACTGATTGAAATTGAAGGTTTAGGGCATTTTGGACAATTAGAAAACCCTGAAGTTTGGTTGAATGCGGTTTTGAGTTGATGTTTACATGTGTGCTGTGCAATCGTAACTTTTTAGGACTGTTGTTGGCAAACTAGCCCCGATAGTAGCGGTTATGCTGCCTGAAGCGTTGGCAATGAAGCGTAGCCGCAGCATTTGAGCGGATAGCGGGGAGCCCGTTTCCTTGAAACCGGTAGTTTCGCTTCAAAAAAAATATATTTGCTGATTAAATTTAAATAAATTACTTAAACAAACCACTGACCAAGTTGAAAATATCATTGCCTAATGCTAATGCCATAAAGGTTAACAAAAAGATCATGCCAACTACTTGAGCTTTCATTAAAAAATTTTCGCTTGGTTTTTTTCGGGTAATCATTTCCCATAATAAAAAGGTGGCGTGTCCACCATCTAATGCTGGTATGGGCAAGAGGTTCATAAAAGCCAAAATGAAAGAAATTAAGCCGGTTAATTTCCAAAATATGCGACCATCCCAAGTTGACGGAAATAATTGAATCATCCCAATTGGGCTTTTAACATTTTCTCGAACGCTTTCTTTGCCTTCTACCATTCTGCCAATACCTTTTACATTGGTGTAAACGGTTTCCCATCCATCTGCCATACTGTATTTTACGGCTTCAAATATATTGTAAGTAGTTAATGAATAATGCTTATCATATCCATCTAATTTTGGTACAAAGCCTAAGGTACCTTCTTCGGTAACCGTCGCCGTTATTTGTGCAGGATTTTCGTTTCTTAGCATATTTAAGGTTATTTCTTCACCTTTGTATTTATCTAATAGCTCGGTAAAATGTGAGAAATTAAATACTTCTATGCCGGCTATTCTTTTAAAAACATCTCCACTTTGTAAACCGGCTTTTTCGGCATTCGAACCTTCTTTCACTTCAGTTATTCCAACCGGCATTTTTACATTTGGAGTTAAAAAGGGTCTGCCAAAATCTTTGAACGGAATATCTTTAACGTCAACAACTTGAGTGGTTCCCTTTCTATCTACTTCTACTATTGAGCCAATTCTGGTAGTTAAACCAACCGCATCTTTATATCTTTTTACTTCTTTGCCATTTACGGTTAGTATTTTATCACCCGTTTGAAAACCTTGTTCAACAGCTAACTCGTGGGCATATAAGCCATCGGTTAAGACATCATTCGACAGGTAATTTTTCTCGTAGGTTTTATAGATCATGGTAAAAATGATAATACCCAAAATTACATTAAACACCACACCGGCTAACATAACCACCAAGCGTTGCCATGCTGGTTTTGATCTAAATTCATCAGGACCCGGCGCTACATTCATTTGTTCTTTATCCAACGATTCATCAATCATACCGTATATTTTTACGTAGCCACCCAAGGGCAACCAACCAATACCGTACTCTGTGCCGCCTTTGGTTTTACTCCAAATCTTTTTACCCCAAGCATCAAAAAAGATATAGAATTTATCTACCCGCATCCCAAAAGCTTTGGCAGCTAAAAAGTGCCCCAACTCATGAATAAATACCAAAATGGTTAAAGAAGCGAGTAACTGAAGTGTGCTGAATAAAAAATCCATATATTATATATAATTCCTACTTTTTATTTATGTATGATGCTTTTCAAAAAAAAGAACTGCAAAGGTAACACTTTATATGCCTCAATAATTCATTATGAGGCTTTTTATTGACATAATATTTGTTATCTCATTTTAAAATTTTTTAAATTTACTGCTTCAAAAAGCAAATTTTATACGTATGGAAGATCAGTTATTTGGTTTAGGCTCAAAAGTAATACACAGCGTTTATGGCAAAGGCATAGTAGTAGATGTAGGAATGAGTGAATATACGATATGGGTAAAACGCAGAGGTGAACTACAAGTTGCCCACGGAGACGACCGCTTAGAGGCTACCGAACATATAGCTTTAGATGGAGATCGCCTTACTTTAGATGAAGTCAAAAAAGCGATCAATAGTATTTTTCATCATTGGAATTTAAATAGTGAACCGGTTAGCTTAGGTGAAAAATGGGATGGTGGTAAGATGCTTTTGCAACCCGCTAATCTTGAATTAAAACCGAAGGAAATACCCATAGAAACGTTTTTTCATAAAATTGTGATGTTGCGCGACCGGATTAGAGTAATGGAACAAAAAATAAACAGCAACAAAAAAATGAGTGATGAAGACAAAGTAGATCTGCAACAATATCTTACCCGTATTTATGGAAGCCTCACAACCTTTAATGTATTGTTTAAATATAAGGAAGATCATTTTAAGGGGGAGTCTTCGAAGTAAGCCATTGTGAATGTCTAATAAAAAGAAAGACAAGCCTGAGGGAAACATTTACGACAGGATTTTTAGGGAAAATGCGAAGCATCTTTTTATACCGTTGGTAGAAAAGATATTAAACATTAAAATTATTGCCTATCAGCCTTTGGAAGTCAAATTTCCAAAAACCTCTGAAAATGAAGTTGATTTTTTATATAAAATAGAACAAGCAGATGGGATTATTCAAATATTGCACATTGAATTTCAATCGATGAATGACCCTGAAATGTTGGGGCGCATGCAAGAGTATCACGGAAAAATTTATAAAGTCTACAAACTTCCTATTGAATCGTTGGTAATTAATCTTGGTAAAAAAGCGTTTACTGCAAGAACCCGTTTAAACCAAGATGAAATATTTACTGGCTATCATCTTATAAATTTGTTTGAACTATCTACCGAAGATTTGCTAAGTGCACAGATACCAGAGGTGGTTATTTTAGCACTTTTAGCCAATTACCCTTCCAATCAAATTGAAGCGGTTTTGCGACTAATCGTAAAAAAGCTCAAGCAAATAGTAACTACCGAAAAAGATTTAAAGCGTTATATAAATCAGTTGTTATTTCTATCAAGATTGCGTAACTTTGAAGTAGAAACAGAAGAAGTTTTAAACAATATGGCAATTACATACGATATAGAAACAGATGGTTTATACCTGAAAGGAGTGGAAAAGGGACGAAAACAAGAGCGAATAGAAAGTCTTAGAAAAACCGTACTTTTTTGTGATAAAATAGGTATGCAAGCAAAAGAAATTGCCAAAGAGTTTGATCTTACAATTGAACAGGTAAAAGAAATTCTTGAAAAGTATAGATCTGAAAATAGATAGCTCTGCGTTTTATACATTAAAACTCGAATGGATAAAACCGCCGCCCAACACATCATCGCCTTCGTAAAAAACGGCTGATTGCCCGGGCGCAATACCGGCAACATATCGATCAAATACAAATTTCAGCATACCATCTTCATCATTATAAAGCGTGGCTTGTTCTCCTTCGTGTTTGTATCTAATTTTAACCAAAGCTTTTTGACCATCGTTAATGGAAGCATATTTTTGATAATTGATATCTTTCACCAACATGCCATTTCTATGCAAATCTTCTGCATCTCCTAAAGTAATGGTGTTGCTTTCTGGTTCAATGTGGGTTACATATTTTGGCGTACCAAAGGCTACTTCTAAACCTTTACGTTGCCCAATAGTATAAAACGGATAGCCTTTATGCTCTCCAATAATATTACCTGCTACATCAACAAATTTACCGCCACTCACTTTTTCTTCTAAGCCTTCAACTTTTCGTTTCAAAAAACCACGATAATCATTATCTGGTACAAAACAGATTTCATAACTCTCTGGCTTTTTTACAATATCGGTAAAACCCATATCCATTGCCATTTGGCGTATTTCTGCTTTATGATAATTACCCAATGGAAAGCGACTCCGTGCTAAATTTTGCTGACTAACACCCCACAATACATAGCTTTGATCTTTCCAATCATCCTTTCCTTTGCTAACTACCCAACGCCCGTTTTCTTCTCGCAAATTAGCATAATGACCGGTGGCGATAAAAGCGCAACCCAGACTATCTGCTCGTTTCAATAAAGCCTCCCACTTAATATAAGTATTACACAACACGCAAGGGTTAGGTGTTCTGCCTGCCATATATTCATCCACAAAATTATCAATTACCCAATCACCAAATTCTTCTCTAATATCAACTATAAAATGATGAAAGCCCTGCTCAACAGCAATGGCACGAGCATCGTTAATGCTATCTAAACTACAACAGCCGGTTTCTTTAGTTGAACCACCCGAATTGGCATAATCCCATGTCTTCATCGTCATACCAATCACCTCATAACCTTCTTGATGCAACATTACTGCAGCTACGGTGCTATCCAATCCGCCACTCATGGCAACCAAAACTTTTCCCTTGTCTTTTTTCATTTTAAAATCTGTTGCAAAGATATTCTAATTTTAGTTTTTTAGAGATGAAACCTATTCAAACCTTGATAGACCCGTTTTTGTGTTCTTGTTTTTTATAGACTTAAGTTTCGGCAGTAGTATTTATTTCATAATAAATTGAATATAAATTATTTATGGAAATTGAAGTACTCTATAAGGTTAAGTAAACTTAATTCAACATATAAAGCATAAAATCATCCAAGTGAACCTGTTCACTTGTTGTTGTAAAGTGGTTAAGCTTTTGTTGACACAATGGAACGGGTTTCATTGGAATAGCAATTATTTTACTACCGAAACTTAAGTTATAGATAGAGAGGCTATTTTATTGGTATACTAAAAAAACCCGCAAATTTTAATTTTACGGGTTTTAACAAAAGATATTTAGATATATCTTACTATAATCAAAAACTAGTCCAAAGTGCTAAAAACCTTTTTTAAAATATCGCTTACTCGCGCTTTAGGGTCTTTTCTAATCTTTTTTTCTTCTACTTCAATTAGCTTAAACAAGCCATCAGTTGCTCGTGTAGTAGTGTATTGAGCTAAATCAACTTCTACCGGTTTGCTACCCGGTATTCTGTTATATAAGGTACTTACTCTTTTCCAGGCATCATTTAGTTTTACTTTGTTTAATGATGTTTCAATATTGGGCTTAAAAGCGGTTACCAAATTTTTATAGGTTTTACCTTTTAAATATTGAGTAGCAGCATTATCATTGCCTTTTAAAATATTAAATCCATCTTGAATGCTAATATCAGTAATGGCATTTAAAAATATAGGTTTGGCTTTCGCCGAGGCATCTTCTGCAGCCCGGTTTAACTTTACTACAAAGTCGTTTACCGCTTTTTCACCTATTGGTCCTAAGGTGTTTTTTAAAACTTCGGCAACCTTTTCGGCTTCTTTTGGTAAGGGTATTTTTATAAGATTATTCTTCAAAAAACCATCGGCAATATTTACTTTTGAAACAGATTGATTAGTACCTACTTTTAAAGCTTCCCGCAAGCCCGAAATAACATCGGCATTCGATAAACCATTTTCACCAACTACATTATCAATAGCTCCAACTACATCATCTAATTGAAGTTCTTTTAAGGCACTACAGCCAAATAAACCGCTGATCAACACAGCACAGCACAACATTTTTATTGTATTCATTTTTATCTTAAATTATTGATTTATAATTAATTAATAGCAAGTGTTTATATTATTGATTGAGGTGCTGGACTACTTTCAAAGCATCTCCTTCTTTATAAAAATCTACCGTTATAAAATTGGGTATTTTACCTATCTCTGACTCACATTCGAGTATGCGGTTTAATAAATAATCATATTGGTTAATTACTTTAGCAGAATCTACCAAACCCGTTCCGATAAACTGACGAGTTATAAAATGATTAAAAATAAAGAGATCGTTATCGGCATTTCCTCTGTTAACAGTGCAACTAAAATCACGGCGGGCTTTGTTGCTAAAATGGGTTTCAAAAGCAACTTCCCAAACGTTAATATACCATGGGTCAGCATCTTCATCTGGTCGATCGGTTAAAACAACTAAGCGTTCATTCCGGTCAATCATTTCTTGCAAAGTTATCCAAGGTTTTTCTACCGAGGGATGATATAAAAAAGCATCTATACCAGCATTACGAATGGCTTTTTCAAAATCCTTAAAATCAACATAGCTCTCTAAAATAAAGGTGATAATTTCAGTAGGCTCTTGCGTCAAAAAATCAACAAAGATTTTTAATTCTTTTTCTAAGGGAACATAGCCTGCAATACTCGTTGAATGATACAACCAAACTTTACCTGGCTCCTGATGATCGCTGGCTTCCAAATCTTCATCCGCATAATGCAAATCTAACATAAAAGCACGGATACCATCTTTTAATTGTTGTTCAATCGATTGGTTTTGGTTAGGTAATAAAAAGTTAGCTTCTTCGGTTGGAAAATTATAAGCGTTGTGGGTACAAGCAAAAACTACATTGTGATAAGTTTTGTTACATAGTTGAACACTTCCATTGCAAACTTGGGTATTCAATGAATCGTTTGGGTTTTGATTGATTGGCTCAACATCTTCTTTACAAGCCATAAAGAATATAGAAGCAATGGTTAAGATGATTATGCGAATGGAATACTTCATTAAATTTAAAACAAATAATATTTTTGCCTAAAATAATGCTTTTTCAGATCATTAATAAAAAAAAGGTAACATTTGGAAAAGAGCAGAACAACCATGATTATTCTTTTACAAAAGTTCAATGCCCAATAGATACCATAACAAAATTAGATGAACAATCAGATATTGACCATTTTGGGAGAGACTATCTAAGCATCAAAATGTAAAAAAATTCATTCTTAAAAATTCAATGCAACCTAACCTTTAAAAGCCGATAACTTTCTACTTTTCAACCCACTTTCAAAACTTCTTAAGCGCGTAATGCAATCGCCTCCAAAACGATCTTTCATTTGATCTATCGCTTTGTACAAATTAGCCAACTTGTCGCTTTCTTCAAATAAATTCATTTGATAATGCCCATTGACTAAGCCGCTCAACTTAACGCCAACCAAACGGATTAACACCCGGCGTTTATATAACTTATCAAATAGTTGCAAGGCATGTTCTATCAATTGATGATCGCAAGCGGTGTAGTAAATTTTTTGTTGTAAAGTATGCGTATCAAAATCGGTGTAGCGTATTTTAACCGTAATGCAAGAAGTTAATTTTTTAGCACTTCGTAACTCGTAAGCCAACTGTTCGCACATATTTGAAATAATCGATTTCAATTGTGTTATATTAATAGTATCTTTATTAAAGGTACGCTCTTTACCAATAGATTTAGATTGCACATAAGGCACCACCTTCGAATGATCGATAGCATTAGCCCGTTGCGATAAAACCTTCCCATTTTTGCCAAACAAGTACTCCAAATATTCAGTAGGAATATCGCGTAAGGTGTATATTTTGCGAACCTTCATTTGGTGTAAAGTGCCGGCTGTTTTAGGTCCTATCATCGGGATACGCTCCACCTTCATTGGTGCAATAAAAGCTCGCTCGTTACCTTGTTCCACCAAAATATGCCCATTGGGTTTCGCTTCACCCGTCGCTATTTTTGCCATCATTTTATTGGTAGACAGTCCAAACGAAATAGGTAAGCCGGTTTCTTTAATAATGCGGTTGCGTAATTCTTTCGACCATTGGTAACAGCCCACATATTTATCCATACCCGTCATATCCACATAAAATTCATCAATCGACGATTTTTCGAACATCGGAGCTTCTTCCGCAATAATTTCAGTGATCATTTGAGAGTATTTCCCATAAGCATCGCTATCGCCCTTAATTACCAAGGCTTGCGGACACAACCGCCTTGCCAACACCATCGACATACCGGCGTGTACCCCAAAAGCACGCGTTTCGTAACTACAACAAGCCACCACGCCCCGGCTACTCGAGCCGCCCAACATAATGGGTCTATTATTCAACCGGCTATCTTTCAGCCGTTCTACCGATATAAAAAAGGTATCTAAATCGTAATGGAGTATTGATTTTTTCAAGGTTAGTGTGCAAAGTTAGTATAAAATTATAAATGTTGAACTTGAAATAATGTTCTTAATAAAATAGAACATAAAATAGTAAAGACATGAGTTATGTAGGGAAGGGTTGAGTATTTTGTGCTAAATGTTTAAAGCATTATATTCATTTGTCAATTGCTCAATTGTATTAATTAATTGCTTAAACGAAGGGCTATCACCTGCTATCATTTCACCTTGCATTTTTTTATAATCTTCCTGCCATAATTTTATAAGGGTTTTAGGTGGAAGTGGATTTAGGTTTGGTGGAAAATGTCTGCTGTAATCAATTCCTCTTAGTGCATTAAAGCGTTCTCTATGTATAATAATTTCTTTAATTAGATGCTGGTCTTGTATTCACTTTTTGAAATTTGATAAACATCATAAAGATGCCTGCTTAAACGGTTTACTCTTATCTTTTCTTTTGGCTTTTGAAACTCTTCATGCAATAAAAATAATTTTTCCAAATAAGTTCGCTCAGGATTAATACAAGGTATGCTTATCTCGTTATCGGCATAATCTTTTTCTGGAAATTTCTCATCTACTATAGATTGGAATGATCTATTTGTAAATGGTTCTTTTAATGAACGGCTACCAATTTCAGCTTTTATTCTTGGCTTTATATATTCTGGAT
Organism: uncultured Chitinophagales bacterium; assembly: GCA_938023075.1. Taxonomy (GTDB): domain Bacteria; phylum Bacteroidota; class Bacteroidia; order Chitinophagales; family JAHDHT01; genus CALHDG01. The sequence goes on along the minus strand of CALHDG010000095.1, from coordinate 1,424 downwards.
AATCCATTATGTTAGGATAATAAATTAAAATAGATACCGGATCTTGATCTCCATCTCCTAAGTTTTCAAAGTCAAAAGTTAAGTTAGCGATCTGTGTTTTTTCAAATGCATACTGTAAATTTTCAATAAAAGTTTTAGTAATATAAGTAAACGAAGCTATCCTTAATTTTTTAACCTGCGTTTTACTAATTAAGCCCGATGGAAAGCCAAGGAATTCTCTATTTAATGCCAAATCAATGTCTTCTGAAAATCTTTGAATTAAGCCCCATGCTTTACTTAACGAAGTGCCACCTTTAAATAGCAAATGTTCGCCAACTTCCATTAGAAATATAGTACGCAGAGTTTGTACTACCCACCAATCTTTTTCAATGGCATATGCTGGTAAGCCACTAATATTGCGTATTTCTTGAAAAATAAGTTCTTTTTCCTTGTCTGTTATAAGATAAAAATTCGGTGTATTCATTTCTTTATACCATCATTTATAATTTCTGCAATCCATTGAGGTGCAATATTTAAATCGTGTTTTAAATCAGCTATACTTTCACGTTTTAGCAAAGCTATAATTTTGCTTTTTTCATTTTCGGTAAGTTTTCCTTTCCCTATTTCACTCATAGCTAATATAGCTAATTTGCTAATTTTACCTTTAAAAGATAACTTTTTGGGACTTGTTTTTTTAAAAGTAATAGTGTGTTTGCCAATTTTTACCTTTCTTGCTTTACCATCGGTATAATAAACTATTTTCAAGGGTATTTGTGTACTCAAACCTAAAGCATTTAAGGCAAAACTACCGGTAGGTATTATTCTGGCTTTGTCTCGTTTAGCAATGGCTTTAGCTACTTTGTCTAAATCTGGCATTACCTCCTTATTTAACAGTTTACTAATTTGAGGTTTAACATATAATCCACGGGCAACTCGTTGTATTAAACCTTTTTTAACTAACCGGTGTAATGCCACCCTAACTGCTTCAGCTTTACCTAAATCAGAAAAGTTGTTTATAGAAAAAATAATTCCTCTTTTCTTTCGACTAAATCGATCTAATATATAATCATCAATGCTCATAATTTATGTAACAATGCTACAAATTAATTGTAACATAAAGTTATAACTTTTTGTTACAAAAAAATAGTATTTTTGTTACAATTCTAAAATAAATTCCTCATAATCCTTCTTGTTAAATAGTGTTTTCGGGTTAACTATCAACATCAAGTCTTTTAAATGAATAAAACTATTGTCAGCAAAATAGATTTTACTTTTTTGCACAAAAATTATTGTTCTACTTAAAATAGAACAAACTATCTTTGTCCTAAATTCCAAAATTATTATGTACCTCAATACACATAGCAATTTCAGCCTTGGTTATGGCACTATAAGCCTTAAGCAGCTTATACAATGTGCTCAACACCATCATATTAAGGCGTTGGCAT
>CALHDG010000094.1 GCA_938023075.1 uncultured Chitinophagales bacterium | reverse complement strand
TTTGAGAGGGTTTTGGTGTTAAAGGAGATTAAGGGAAATTAACTAAAAGTGGTGCGGGACGGAATCGAACCGCCGACACAAGGATTTTCAGTCCTTTGCTCTACCAACTGAGCTACCGCACCAACACGTTTAAGAAAATTCCTTCTTTTTACGAAAGGACTGCAAAGGTAAAACTTTATTTGGGAATCCTCCAACTTTCAATCCTTCTTTTTTTCTTGTAAAGGTTTATTGACTTTCGCTTCTTCAAATCGGGAAAGGGCTTGTACTTTGCCGTACATGTCTAATCCATTTATGGTGGTGGTGCCTAATTTCGATAGCTTAACGAAACCATCTTTTTCAATGGCTTTTTCGGGTAAAATAATTTCCATAATTTGACCAACCACCAACAAAGTGTTGTTAATTTTTATGGGATGTTCTTCTACAAAAGAAACACCTATTTTTACTTTACTTTCTCTAACATAAGGTGCCGGAAATTCTGGACTGTAATACTCGGTGAAATCACAGGCATCAAATTCAGAAACCGATTTTTTATACTTGGCGGAGGTTTGGTGAGCATTGGCAATAAATTTATGATGGACGTGATTAATCGTATAAAATCCAAAATTTTTAATGTTTTCATAGGTATGTCTTGGTACAGAGGTTGGTCGTAAAACCATGCCAACAATAGGCGGATTAGACCCCATATGAATAATCGAACTAAACACAGCTACATTACTTCGTCCATTGGTGTTTTTGGTGCCAATTAAATTGGCACTTTTAAAACCCACAATACTGTTAATAAGATGGAGCCTTTTTACTTTTGGCATGTTTAAAATATCAGTTAACTGAATGGTTGTATACATATACTATTTAAGTTGGCATCAAGGTATTAATTTTTATTGGTAAGATGAATTTATGGTTTATTGACTTGGTAAATTTATAATTGAACCACATAGAAACATAGAACACATAGCCTAAGTTAAAAAGCGATTATGTAGTTTAAATAATAAGTTAAGGAAGCATAAGGCTATCTATGCAAAGGAAATTTGTTGTGTATTTTGTTTGGATTGCCTTTTAGAAGGAGTGAAGTTAGAAGACTAGCCCCGATAGTAGCGGTTATGCTGCCTGAAGCGTTTGCTCTTGTGCGTTGGCGCAGCATTTGAGCGGATAGCGGGGAGCGCCTCACCAAATAGTTTTGCGGGTTCGCTTCAAAAAATATTAATTGTTTTAATGCCAGGTTAATAATTGCCTTCAAACTGCAGACTACTTTTTAACCCTCTATTCAAATACCAGGCTGTAATTAAGGCAGATGATAAATCGGACAAGGGAAAGGCGAACCAAATGCCATTTAAGCCAAATTGAAGCGGCAGTAAAAACAACAAAGGAATCAATATAAACCCTTGCCGGGTTAAGGTAAGCAGCAGAGCAGGCAAGGCTTTACCTATAGCTTGAAAATAAGCAGAACCAATTAATTGTAAAGTTAAAAATGGCGCGGCAAAAAATACACAGCGCAAAGCAAAGGGGGTTTGTTCTAACAAATCGGGTTCTACCGTAAATACACCGGCAATTTGTGGCGCAAAAAACAACAACAAAACATAAATAATGCTGGCAATACTGGTGCCATACAATAAAGCCGTTTTAATAACCAACCGGACCCTGTTTGCCAATTGCGCTCCAAAATTATAACCGGCAATGGGTAAAAAGCCTTGAGTAATGCCAAACACAGGAAAAAACACAAACATCATAATGCGATTAATGATGCCATAAACCGCAACAGCCGTTTCTCCACCATAAGTAAATAAATTTTGATTTAGCACAATGGTAATGATAGAAACCATACCTTGACGTGCGAGCGTAATGCCACCCAAGGCACTAATCTCTTTTACAATAGCCGCTTTAAAACGGATGTATTTTGTGTTGATTTGCACTTCAACCGGTTTAAAGAGAAAGTAGTATAACATATAACCGGCACTACCAATATAACCAAAAACGGTTGCCCAAGCTGCCCCTTTCATGCCCCAACCGAGTAGCGCAATAAAAATGGGGTCTAAAATTAAATTGACCACCGCTGGCACCAACATTGCCATCATAGCGGCTTTAGGTTTGCCAATGGCGCGTAATACATTATTGCTCATCATTGCCCAACCTAACAAAGGGGTTGCAGGTAAGATGATTCTAAAATAATCTTGAGCGAAGGGTAAAATGTCGCCATTAGCACCAAACAACTTTAATAAGGCATCTTCAAAAACAAAACCGATTAAAACGAAAACAGCCGTTATGCTTAGCATCAGCAAAATTTGATTACCGAAGGCTTGTTGCGCTAATTTTTGATTACCTGCTCCTAAGGCTCTGGAAATTATGGAGGCTCCACCAACTCCAATTGCCATGCCCACTGCCGAAATTAAAAAGGTAATCGGAACGACTACCGAAATAGCGGCTATGCCCAATTGCCCCACAAATCTGCCTACAAAAATGGTATCAACAATTAAGTAAACCGACAACACCAAAATACCTACCGAAGCCGGTAAGGCTTGCTGCCACAACAATTGTCCAATTGGTTTGGTGCCCATTTCATCCGAAGCCCTCATCTGTTTATTGAAGTCAAATTCATCAATCGGGCGCATAGTTAGTGAAAAGACGAGAATAAGCTACTTAAAGATGCGAAATATTTTTTTTTGAAATGAAACCCATTTTTGGATTGCGCTGTAAAAGCCTAAAATAGGTTGAAAAAAGTTAATTCATCATTCGTTAAATAATTATCCATTATATCAATGTTTTAAATGAAATGATTTAGGGCGGGTCAACACTTCATAGCCAATAGACGATAAGGTACAACCTCGCCCGCTGTTTTTTACACCCGTCCAGGCTAATGCCGGATCTAAGTAATCACAGCGATTCATATAAAAGGTACCAGTTTCAATTTGATTTCCTATTTTTTGAGCGACTTCTATATCTTGAGTCCATACTGAAGCGGTTAAACCATAAGCACTGTCGTTCATATATTGGATGGCTTCTTCATCAGACTTGACGGGCATAATGCCCACCACCGGACCAAAAGTTTCATTGGTCATAATATCCATTTGATGATTCACATCAATTAAAATTTGTGGAGCCATATAAGCTGTATCAATTTTGTTTTCCGGAAAATGTTTTGGATCAATTAAGGCTTTTGCACCAGCTTTAGTAGCCGCTTCAATTTGTTGCCGAACAAATTTTGCGGCATCTGAACGAACCATTGGTCCAAGCGTAGTGTTATTGTTTATTGGGCTACCTAATTGATATTGTTTGGTTAACGCTACAAATTCATCAACAAATGTTGTATAATAATCTTGATGCACATATATCCGCTCAATACCGCAACACGATTGCCCCGAGTTAAAAAATGCACCATCTACCAGATTCTCGACCGCATTCGATAAGTTGGCATCTGCTCTAACATAAGCAGGATCTTTGCCACCTAATTCTAAGCCAGCATTTATAAATCTGCCGCTAATAGCTTTTTGAATAGCTGCTCCGCTACTTACCGAACCTGTAAATGCCACATAATTAATTCTAACATCTTGGAGCATTTGACCAACCTGATCGTGGCTAACATGCAAATGTTGAAACACGCCTTTTGGACAGTTAGCAAACTCAAAAGCTGCACTATACCGCTCTGCACATAAAGGTGTTTGTGTGGCGTGTTTTAAAATTACCGAGTTACCTGCCATAATTGCCGGGATAATAGCATTAACCGAAGTGAGGTAAGGATAATTCCAAGGGGCTAAAACCAATACTGTTCCAAGCGGTTCTCGTTTGATGTATCGAGTAAATTCATCAATGGCAGGTGCTTGAACATCTTGTAATTGATTGGTGGCAATGTCAATCATATATGCTGCCCGCTCTCGAAAACCTTTGGTTATTTCAAAGGGTGTATATTTTATGGGGCGACCCATTTGCCAAGTCAGTTCATTGGCAATTTCATCTGTGTTTTTCAAAAAATATTCTACTACATTTCGGCAAATGTTTGCCCGTTCTTCAATGGAAGTTTCTCGCCAAGCCACTTGTGCTTTATCGGCGTAACTTAATACCTGTTCTATTGTTTGGTCATCTGCATATACCCGTTCTAAAAAGATGGAGTTGTCAATAGGACTTATCGTTTGAAAAGTTTGGTTCATAAATCTGTAATTTAATTATTCCGGTGTTACGTAGGCAGCTGTAATGCCGCCATCTACTAAAAATTCGGTTCCGGTCATATAAGAAGAATCATCGGATGCGAGAAACAAGGCGGCTTTTGCCATTTCTGCCGCTTCTCCAAATCTACCCATAGGCACATGCACTAACCGGCGTTGTTTCTTCTCGTCAGTATTTAAAAACTTCATCAGCAATTCAGTCCTTAAAGGTCCCGGACTTAAAGCGTTTACCCGTATGCCTTCCCGTGCATGAACCACTGCCAATTCTCGAGACATTGCCAATACCGCTCCTTTACTGGCAGTGTAGGCAATTTGAGGAGTCGCTGCTCCCAAATGTGCTACAAAGGAAGCCGTGTTGATAATTGAACCGCCACCCGATGCTTTCATTAAGGGAATGCCATATTTACATCCCAAAAACACCCCTTTTACATTGATGTTCATCGTCAAGTCAAACACCGCTTCATCAGTAGATTGACTATCTCCATCATCGCTGTGCATAATGCCAGCATTGTTGAACAAAATGTGTAGTCCGCCATACTTTCTTTTGGCAAAAGCCACCATCTTTTTACAGTCTTTTTCAATCGAAACATCTGCCTTACAAAAGCTGGCAATTTTCTTTTTTTCGGTAATGGCTTTTACGGTTTTGTTGCCCTCTCGTGTATTGATGTCTACCACTACCACCTTTGCCCCTTCTTTGGCAAACAATATAGCAGCCTCTCTTCCAATGCCGCTGCTACCTCCTGTTATGATGGCTACTTTATTTTTTAATTTCATTTTGTTGTTGTTATGATTTTGGCTAAAAATTCTCTTCTAAATTAAACATTGGCAATATTAAAAAACACTCTATTTAAACAACCTAATATCAAATTCAAACACTTCATATTTTATTATTTTAACCGATGAATAATTTTCATGATTTGGATTTAATATGATGTTAAACTCCAAGGGTAAAATAACCGAAGGTACTTTTATAGCAAGGTTATTTTTGGTAATTAATTGACCTTCCGCTAAATCTTTCAAATGGTCGTTTGATGGAGTTTGTTTCCAATCGTTGGGCAATTCAACTATTGTTGAAATGCTTTGTGAATCATTAAATGGTATCTCGATGTAAATTAGGCTCAATTTTGGTGGCACTCTTTTTTTATTGATGTGTACCATAGAATTCCATCTACCACCGAACATCTTAGCTCCTGTTCCTGATAAATCAGATTTATATTGATCCTTGGTTAATCTATAAACGATCATCCTACGACACTATTCCATGTTCTAACCTGCCTAATTCATTAATTAAGATTTGGATGCCCATAGAAGTATCCAACAAGTTGATTGGCTTTTCAAATCCCAAGCCCTGAATTTCGCTATGCATCCATTCTTGAAAATGCAACTCTTGTTCAAAAATTGAATAACCTTTACTATATAATTGCGCAACTTGAATCATTTGATCCGAAATATCTTTTCTCAATATCTGATCATCTTTGTACCTCAATAATTGTCTCTCAGAAATAGCTATAATATTAGGAAGCTCTTTGATAGTGAGCTTAGTGTATTTTAAAATATCTTTTAGTTGCTTGAAAGTTAATCCCTTTCGGCTCAAATCAATATAGCCAAATGAATTTTTAATATGGATATCTCTACTTTTGTCACTTAATAATTGGCTTACTTTAACCACATCTTGCATTTGACTCAAAGTTACCGACAAATGGGGAAAAATGGAAGTTTTATTCGTGTTTTAATACCACGTTCTTCGATTATTCGCCGCATATTTAAGGAGATTACGCCTATTATTCTCCGCATCTTGCCTTGTTGAAATTGCCGCTATCCAATCTCGTCCCTAAATCCGCTCAAAATACCGCTTCCGCTCCCAATCGGTAACTGCTTGACTATAAGCCTGTTGTTCTGTCTTGTAAAAATGGGCGTAATGTTCAACCACCGATTCACCAAAAACCCGTTTGGCAAAAGCACTTTGTTCAAAAAGCTTGGTGGCTTCGGGTAATGACTTTGGAATATGGGGTAAGGATTTGGAAGCATATACATCCCCTTCAAAAATGGCAGGCGGTTCAATTTGGTTTTGAATGCCCTCCAATCCGCAAGCCAACGACGCAGCAAAAGCTAAATACGGATTACAGTCTGCTCCGGGAATCCGGCATTCGATACGCAGACTGTCGCCTTTGCCCACTACCCGAAAACCTGCCGTCCGGTTGTCGTAACTCCAGGCTAAGCGGGTGGGTGCCCAGGAAGCATCTACAAAACGCTTATACGAATTAACAGTTGGTGCATAAAAAGGCATCACCTCGGGCGCATACTTTATCCAGCCACCTAAAAACCATTTAAACATATCAGAACCTTTTACCGGACCAACAGCTTTTTCACCAGCAAATATATTTTGTCCAGCCTTCCATAAACTCATATGAATATGGCAACTCGAACCTGCCCGGTCTTCATGATATTTCGCCATAAAAGTTACCGAAACACCTAGCTTGTCTGCCAACTCTTTCAAACATTGTTTATACACTACATGACGATCTGCCATTTCTAAAACTTCCGCATAACGCACATTCAATTCGTGCTGTCCCAATCCCCATTCGCCTTTGGAATTCTCTACCGGCACCCCTGAATTTTTTAAATGCCTACGAGCCGCTGCATTAAAATCTTCGGTGCGCGTGCCTTGTAAAATATGATAATCTTCTAAGTACCAACCCACCGGTTTTAAGTTGTGATAGTGCTGTTCGTTTGCTTGCCGATAGTTGTTTTCAAACAAGTAATATTCCAATTCAGAAGCTGCAAAACATTGGTAACCCATCTGCCCGGCTGCTTCCAATTGCTTTCTTAAAATTGACCTTGGTGCAATGTCAATCGGTTGATGAGTTCGATCATTTTGCAAATCGCATAACACCAACGCCGTCTTGTCCAACCAAGCTGCTATTCGCAAAGATTGCAAGTCAGGCACCAAATGAAAATCGCCATAACCCAATGCCCAATTGGCAAATTGATAACCTTCTACCGGCTCCATTTCCATGTCGGTAGTCATTAAATAATCGCAGCCGTGCGTACCCGCTTGGACAGCCGTTTCCACAAAAAAATCTGCATCAAAACGTTTGCCCACCAACCTGCCATAATGATCGGTAAAGGCAACCACTATCGTTTCAATCGCCTCTTCCGCCACCAATGTTTTCAATTGTGCTACCGATAATTTTCCTTTTATTGCTTTCATTGTAAATTATTATAATCTTCTTTTATAAACGATTCCTTCATTTTTTTTTGAAGCGAAACATTTGGAGTGTTTTCCGAAGCGGGTCCCGCTATCCGCTCAAATACCATTTGCCCAACTGCATAAGCCGCCCTGCAAAATGGTATAACCACTACTATCGGGGCTATGCTTCAAAGTTCGCCCGGGTTCAATAACTTTGCTAATTACACACACACAAAGGCCAACCAAAACCACAAGATATAACTTAAATAGCAGCACCCCATCAATACCAATTAAAACCACTTAACACTTGGATAAGTTAAGGATGTTTTGCCTTTATTTTAAATATGGTGACAACTTTTTTTAGGATTTACTTTTGATTTTTTTATGCAATGTATAAATTATAATGTATGATTTTATGTTTCAGTTGGCTAAAATTGAATGGAGAGCGCTTATCACAATTTGTGATAACAAGTTAAAATAAAAAATAAGATTTAGTGAATATAAAGAAACCTATTAAACCCGACCGAAGTTGGAAGCCTAGCCCCGATAGTAGCGGTTATGCTGCCTGAAGCGTTGGCTTTTGTCGCAGAGCCGCAGCATTTGAGCGGATAGCGGGGAGCCCCTTTCTAAATCACCTTTTCGTTTCGCTTCTCATTATTAAAATCATCGGGATGAGTCGAAAAAAAATTACACTTTTAGCATCTTTTTTGCTATAAAGATGACACCTTTTATGAAAGATGTCACCTTTGGGAAAACCGAAACCAAACATAACTGACGAACAGCATGCCAAAATAAATGAGGGCTAAAGTTGGGTTATAAATAGTCATCGCTACGAAAGCGACTACGGCAATTACCAAGGCAATGGCTGGCGTAAAAGGATAAAAAGGTACTTTAAAAGGTCGTTCTAAACCGGGTTCTTTTTGGCGTAGTTTGAACATGGCAATCATCGAAACAATATACAAAGTTAATGCGCCAAAACAGGCAATGGTGATAATGTCGCCGGTTCTGCCGGTAAACAAAGCAATAATGCCAATGGCGGCATTCAGTAGCAAGGCGTTGCTCGGCGTTTGAAATTTAGGATGAATGTTTCCAAGAAATTTGGGGGCATAGCCGACTCTTCCAAACTCAAAAGTAGAGCGTCCGGCAGCGAGAATAATGCCGTGAAAAGAAGCGACCAAACCGAACAGCCCGATAGAAGTAACCAAGGTATAGAGGACGTGGTTTTTGCCATAAATTTGTGCCAATGCCAGAGGTAAAGGAGAATCGCTTGCCGCCGCACCGGGCGAGGCATACACCACGCCTTCCCAACCAGCTACCCCAACCGAAGCAGAAAAGGTAAGGATGCACAAGACCACCAAAGTTAAAATAGCCGAACCAAAACCAATTAATATATTTCGCTGCGGGTTCACCGTTTCTTCGGCAACATTGGCAACGCCTTCTATGGCTAAGAAAAACCAGATGGCAAAAGGGATGGCGGCAAAAGCACCGGCATAGCCATGTGGTAAAGCGTTTTGTGTCATATTTTCCCATTCAAAAGACGGCAGACTTGCACCGGCAAAAATCAACAACTCGAGCACTGCAATAATGGTGATGATCAACTCAAAAGAGGCAGCGGCTTTTACTCCATAAATGTTTAAGCCGGTAAAGATGAGGTAAGCAATGATGGCAATGGCGAGTATAGGAACACCGGGTAAAAAGAGGTTGAGATAGGCACCAATGGCAAAAGCAATGGCGGGCGGTGCAAAAATGAATTCGATGTTTTGTGCCATTCCACCGAGGAAACCCCAATCTCTACCTAAGCCACGAACGGCATAATCGAATGCACCTCCGGCTTTGGGAATAGCGCAAGCTAATTCGGTATAACTAAAGGTAAAGCAGAGGTACATCACAATGATGAATCCGGTTGCAATAGCCAAACCGAGTGTACCGCCTTTTTCCAAACCTAAATTCCAGCCGAAATACATACCGGAAATGACGTAGCCCACTCCCAAGCCCCAAAGCATTAGCGGTCCGAGGGTTCTTTTTAGTTTTGGTTGGTTCTTGTTCATTGTGGTTTATTTTTAGCAAAGTACGGAGAAATTGGGAGATGGGGAAATTGGTGATGATTAGTTTAAAAATCTGTTTGGGAAATTTATGAATCATAAAATGACAGTCAAAGTAATCGTCACTGATATACTTTATTAGTAATAGGATGAGGATAGGAAAATTATAAATTAGTGATTTAAAGAATTTAACTGCTATGGCTCTTAAAGAAAAAGCCTAAGCAGCTAGGCTTAGGCTTTGATAGTTCATTTTTCTATAATTCGATTTAAAATAAATTTGGGTAATAGTATCCTGTACAACCTGAAAGCTGTAGCTTAACTATATAATAATGATCTTCGTCAAAATCATTAAAGTAAGTATTTAGGCGTTTCATTTAATTGTATATAGTATTTTTATCTTGTACAAAGAGGTAACTAAAATTCCTACCAACCTTTTATCATAAGAATACAAATTGAAAATCTTAAGTATTAACAAAACAAGTTAATACACAATTGTGCAGCCTCAAACCATACTTGGGTCATAAAATTACGACAACTGTTAGTTTTACAATTGTAGAAACTATGCAAATAATCTGAATAAGCATTAGATGAACACGAACTAAAGCCAGCTGGATCATCACATCTTAATGATAAAGTATAAGATTCGTTACTGTATCTGAAAATTGTTTGTTGAATTATTTCCTGTAAGTTAACTTTGTCTGATTCAATTAATTCAGGAAAATCAGCTAAAAATATAGATGTACGATCTGCTATAATTGTCATATCACTTTCAACAATCTGTTTTGCGTGTATAATTTTGATAATTTCTTGAAAATTTGTGTTGGCAGCTAACCGTTCAGGTAGATCATTTGAAGTTTCTAAAGTTATCTCTGATAAATTTTCCTGTTTTTGCTTTTCACAAGAAGTAACTAAAACACCCACTACAGCAAGTGTAAAAAATAAGCTAATAATTTGGTTTAATTTTGAATTTTTCATGTTTATGAAATTTTTAAGTTAAATAATTAATTTTGTTTTGAGGTTTTCATTTTATGATCATAAAGTGTTGTACTTATAATATAGGGCGAAGTGAAAAAATGTAACCTGTTTAAATGTTAAAAGTTTGCTTTGTTTTATTAAAAACAGTTTCTGAGGAAACTATTCTGGTTACTCTCCATAGTTACTCAGAAGGCCGGTGGGCGGAAAAAGAAAAGCCGCGCCCAACCGCACAGCTTTTCTCAAGAAATGATTCAGAGTCGTTTAGGGTGTTATGTTGTTTATGGTCGCCTTACAATTGTTGGGATATTTTGTTCAATAAGACTTGGGCATTTTGTCGGGTTTCTTTATTGGTGTTTTCATTGTTTATA
>CALHDG010000093.1 GCA_938023075.1 uncultured Chitinophagales bacterium | reverse complement strand
CTTTATTGGTTTTTGGAAAATACAAAAACAAAACCAAAGGACAGGTGCAGATCAGTGCCAAGAGCGCCCGGGGTAAATTTCAAAAAAACATAAGGCAAAAATTGCGACCTCTACTCATCTGAATATAGCTCGCAAAAATTGCGACCTCTATTGACAAAATAAGCAAGCAGTTTACCAAGTTGGAAAATGAAACGAAAACAAGTATTCGGAAAATAGTTGGTGCTACTTTTGTTACTGAAATCTAAATTATTCTTGATGTAATTGTTTGCAAAGTCAAAAAAATCAATACGAAAGCCTTCATCAAAAAGATTAAAACCTAGCTTGATCAAGGATAATCACAATTAAAACAAGCCATGCAATTCAGCAGAAATGCGATTGATGATTTCACCTAAATGCTCAGGGTTTTCGGCAAAATTAATTTCATCAATGTTAACAATCAGCAGTTTACCTTCTTTATAACCGCTTATCCATTCTTCGTAATATTCATTTAAGCGGCGTAGATAATCTAAGCGCAAATTATCTTCATATTCTCTGCCCCGCTTTTGTATTTGGCTCACTAATTTTGGAATGGTGGCTCTTAAATAAATGAGTAAGCCCGGCGGAGAGACCATAGAAGAAATGGTACTAAACAAATCGGTATAATTTTCAAAATCTCTGCTCGACATTAAACCCATCGCATGCAAATTGGGGGCAAATATTTTGGCATCTTCATAAATCGTTCGATCTTGCACTACCGTTGTATCGCCCTGCTGTATTTTTAAAATTTGCTTAAAACGGCTGTTTAAAAAAAACACTTGAAGGTTAAATGACCAACGTGGCATATCTTCATAAAAATCGATGAGATAGGGATTGTTTTCAATATCTTCGTATTGCACTTCCCATTTATAATGTTTACTTAGTAATTCTGCCAAGGTAGTTTTACCTGCGCCTATATTGCCGGCAATAGCAATGTGTTTTATTTCTTTTTTCGTACTCAAAATACAAGTTTACAAACCTGCGCTAAAGGTATCAAAAATAATTTGAGCTTCGGTTAAATTGATGCAGTAAATATGCGTTATTTGTAAAGTGGATTCTGCAAACTTAAAAAGCGATGAATATTTAACCATTCAACAAGCAAGCGAAGGCATCTTTAAAGCCAAAGGAAGCAAATTTATCGCTTATGCTTTTCCCGTTTTTAATGAGGTTGATATAAAACAAGCTTTGCTTAAAGTTCGCGAACTGCACCCCAAAGCAAGGCACTATTGTTATGCATGGAAATTAGGTTTAGATGAAAATAACTACAGAGCTAATGATGATGGCGAACCTTCCGGTTCCGCAGGCAGACCAATTTATGGGCAAATCCGTTCAAAAAAATTGACTAACGTTATCGCAATTGTAGTTCGATATTTTGGAGGAACTTTATTGGGTGTACCCGGCTTAATTGAAGCCTACAAAAAATCAACCGCCGATGCTTTTGACCAAGCTCAAATAGTTACACAGCAAGTTCAGCAAGGGTTTATAATTAGTTTTACCTATGCCCAAATGAACACCGTGATGAGTGCCATTAAAAAACTAAATCTTACTGTAGTGCAGAAAGTGTTTGAAGAAAGTTGCCAACTAGAAGTAGCGATGCGACAAAGTTTGGTGGATAGTTTTATGCAACAGTTTAGTAAAATGGAGGGTGTTAAAGTTGAGGAGAAATGAGGTATTTATAAGCAGTCAATTTAAAATGTTGTAACTTAGAACCAACAAAGTTTCATTAATGAAAGATTTAATTATCTCTAGAGATGTATTAGAAGAGTTGAAAATTTCTCCTACTCAATTAAGAATTGATTTAGCGGTTTATCTATATGATAAGGAACTTCTGCTATAACAAAGTTAATACAGATATTGGAATTTGAATTTTAATCTTTAAAATTTATCACGCCACCGCCTCCCCACAAAAAGGACAAAACGTAAACTGCTGATTAATCTGCTGCTGACAGGCAACACAAAGCTGCACTTTTTCAACCAAAGGCTTAAAGGGTACGCCGGTTTTAAACACATAAGTATCCGGTATTTCTTTTAAAAAACTCGACTCATTGCCCTTTTCGGTTAATAAAAACAGCAAATCTTTAGCGCGGGTAATGGCAACATAAAACAACCGCCGTTCTTCTTCTAATAGTAAATTATGATTAGTGGTTTTAATAATTTGAAAAATCCGATCTTCCATCCAAATATCTGGAAAACCACCATTGCCTTCGGTTAAGCCCAACACAAAAACCGCTTTGGCTTCTAAACCTTTGGAAGCGTGAATGGTTTTGTAAGAGGCAAAAATCCTTTCTTCTTTAAAGCGTTTAAAGTAGGGACTAAACATTTTACTGCGCCGGTATAAAAACAAAATGTCATCTTTGGTATAGCCCTTTGCTTGTTGCAAATGCTGTATTTGTTGCACCGCAAAATCAACATTCTCCTCAATATTTTGACCGGCAAAGGCATAAATTTTACTGTTTGATTTTTTTGACGACTCAATGTGTTTTTTAATTTTATGCTTGTTGTTTTTAATTACCTCATTACTAGCACCAACAATGCTTTCGGTGCTGCGATAATTTAAATTGAGTTTTATCAGTTCAGCCGGTCTAAAATGTTTTTTAAAATTAATAATGTACTTCACATCCGAGCCTCTAAAACCATAAATGCTTTGCCAATCATCGCCCACACAAAATAGTTGATTGTTGGGCGTAAGTAAGCGTTTTAATAAATCAACCTGCAAGGTATTTACATCCTGAAATTCATCAACCAAAATATAATGAAACTGCTTGCTAAATTTATCGGCAATGGCAGGGCGGTTATGAAACAAGTTAATCGTCTTCAATATTAAATCATTAAAATCAAGATACGATTTATTGGTGCAATATTCAAAGTATTGTTTAATCAATGGCATTGCCAAGGTGTAAAAATCACGCACCCGTTCGTGTGGGTCGCGCTGCGATTTGGCAAACACTTTTTTTAAACTCAAATTTTCCACCTTCATCATATCAATAATTCTATTCACCTGACGAATAAAATCTTTCACTTCTTTATGATAAAATTTAAACTCCTCTTCAAAAGAAAGCGCAATGGTATAATGATAATTAGCAGGCAAGCGACCTTTCACAATCCGGTCTAACATTAAATTAAACAAAGCCGTATCTTGCGTTTGTGTTTCATAAGTTTTTACCAGCAGTTTATTGGCTAACCTAAATTGTTGTTCTTTGTTTTTGGTCGGATGGCTTCGGTTGCTCACATGCTCAATATACACATTGGCTTCAGGCACAAAAAAATCTGGTCTAAAATCAAAATCTTTAATGTTTAATTTCGGTTCATATTCAAAAGCAATGCTGTGGCGAAACAACCAATCGGCAATATACTGCTCCGATTTCGACCGTACTTTCGTTCCATTTAAACTCGTGTAAATTTTACCATGGTATTGTTTAGGTGTATATTTTTTACTCACGTGAATCCGGTCGACCAAATAATCTAATATGTATCGTTTTAAATGCAACAGAAATTCTGGTTTCGCACAATGCTCAATTAAAATTTTATGCAATACTTCAAATTGCGTTTCAGGGGCAGCATATCTTTGTAAATCAGCAATGCCACTTTTACTGTCACAAATAATTCTGAATTTATTATCAAATTCATTTACACCATAATTGCGCATAATTCCATAACACAAACCATGAAAAGTTTTTAAGTTCAGATTATTAATCCATTTAAATTGCTTTACATAGGTAAAACGAGCCTTGTAAATTTCAGCCGGCGTTGCATTTTTGTTACTAATAATCTTTTCATATTCCCCGCTTTGGTCAGCCGCCATAATTAAACGATCTAACATTTCGTTCGCCGCATTTTTAGTAAAGGTAATGGCTAAAATATTGGCAGGATTAATCCCTTTTTCTTCTATCAGATAAATTACCTTTTGCAACAACGTTTTGGTTTTACCCGAACCCGCACCTGCCAAAACCAACAGCCGTTTACTATTGCTAACCACTGCAGCCCGTTGCTTATCATTTAAACTACTTAAATCTGTTTTTATATGTTGCACCTCAATATTTAGAAGGGTAAAGATATTAAACCTTATTGATTTAGTTAATGATGATGCTTAATAATGAAGGTTTGAATCCTCTTTAACCTCAATTTAAAAACAATTTTATCTAAGCATAAATAAACATAGCTAAAAATTATTATATTCAACTCAAAATAAATAATTATGAAGGTCTTTCAAATCATTCAACAACAAGTAATTCATTTTTTATTAGAAGCGAAAAATTTGTGCTCGTATCAAAGGTGGGTCCTGCTTTCCGCTCAAATGCCTTGCCTGCGCTGCACTAGCTATGCGGCACAAGGCATAACCGCTCCAATCAGGGCTAGGTTTCTAAGTGCGCTCCATCGTAGTAACGTTTTTTCTTTTGTTACAACATTATTTACAACAATACTTTGTTTAGCCTTAATACAATCAACTTTTGGTCAATCACCAAAAACCAATGCTTTTCAACAAGCCCAAACCGTTGTTCAATATTTAAAACAAGTTGAACAAACACATCAAAATCATCACCATTCAAAAATTCCAATAGAAACCCAATTAACCGATCTTCAAATCCATCAACAAAAAGTAAGCTTCTATATGGAGATGCCCGTAGATTTTTTAGAAAACCAATACGACGAATTGTTGTTTGAAGAATTAGGTTTACGCTTATTTAATGTAATGCCACAACAGCTGCAGTTAAATCAATTTGAAGTAAAAGTAAAAAACCGGAAAGGCATTTACGTTCAACTATCCGACTTCGTAGCTAAAATAAAAGATGAACCCTATCAATATATAAACGACGATATAGGCGATGGGGGAGCCAAAATCAAACTATCCGATGATGCTTCAATCGCTCGTAATCCTGGTTTAAAACAAGGACAACCACAAGGCAGCTTAAGCGGCAAAACCGTTTGGTTAAGTCCCGGTCACGGTTGGTTATATTATACATCTCAAAATGGCTACACTACCCAACGTGGCGAAACCAACGATATGGTAGAAGATTTCGGCACCATAGAAGGCATCAATTATTATCTCATTCAATATTTATGGAATGCCGGAGCCAACGTTTGGTCGGTTCGTGAACGCGACGTAAACGAAAATGAAGTAGTAGTAGATAATACGAGTGCAGGCTATTCAGAAACCGGCAGTTGGAGCACTACGGCTAACACCGGATACAATCCGGCAACAACCGATTACGATCAAGCCAATGGGTATCGTTTTGCCGCTGCCACTTCGGGTACAGCAACATCAACCGCAACTTGGCAAGCCAACATTCCAAAGTCGGGTTGGTATTGGGTATCTACAACTTACCGTGCATTCAGCGATCGCCCTATTGACGTACAATATTTGGTGAGCCACGCCGGCGGTTCAACCATAGTCAGCATCAACCAAGAAGTACATGGCGAAACATGGATTTATCTCGGTCGCTTTTACTTTGATGCCGGTACAAGTGGTAGCGTAACGTTATTAAACAGTTCTACCGATAACTCGGCAAGCCAATTCGTAATTGCCGATGCCGTTCGCTTTGGTGGCGGCATGGGAACGGAACAAGATTGCACTTACGGTGCAGGTACCACAGGGCATCCCCGTTGGGAGGAATGTGCCCGGATGTACGCACCCTTTCAAGGCTACCCAACCTGCAGGGGCGATGTAACCACACGTCCCAATTATGCCGAATGGGAGTTAGCCAAAGGAACTGCACAAGAACAAGCCAATGCCATTTATGTATCGTGGCATACCAATGCGGCAACCGGTACGGCAAGAGGAACGGAAACCTACTCCTACGATGGAAGCAGCGCAAGTTTTCCGATTACACCCGGCAGTGCTACTTTACGAAATTATGTACATAGCCAATTGGCAGGCGACATCATCAGTTGTTGGGATGCCGGTTGGAGAGACCGCGGAGTAAAGCAAGCCAACTTTGGGGAGTTGCGAGAACTATCTACCATGCCCGGCTGTTTAATTGAAGTCGCTTTTCACGATGAACCCAATGATGCACAAGCACTTACCACACCGGCTTTCCGGGAGTTGGCAGCAAGAGGAATTTATCAAGGCATTGTAGATTATTTTGCTAATGATGATGGTATCGCGGCAGTTTATGTACCCGAACAACCCACTCATTTGTATGCTAAAAATATGGGCGGTGGTTCTATCAATTTAAGTTGGCAAGCACCAACAAGTGTTTGTGGTTCGGATGTTGCCACCAGTTACCGGGTATATATTGGTACACACGGCAAAGGTTTCGCCGATCCTGTTCCGGTTAATGGAACCAACTATTCGGTTACCGGCTTAAATGCCAACACGACTTATTATTTTCAAGTTAGTGCTACCAATGCAGGTGGTGAGTCTTTTCCAACAGCAACAGTGGCAGCCCGAACACCAGCAAGCGGCAGTACCGTTCCTTTTTTAATTGTTGATGGCTTTGACCGGATTGACCGGGCTTCGGCGGTGCGTAAAACTTCTTCTCCGCAACTCACTGATTTGCGCCGTTTATTTTTAGAGTTGATGAACAGCTTTGATTACATGGTAGAGCATGCCAAAGCCTTAGAAAGTTGTGGTGTTGCTTTTGATGGGGTTGCCAATGAAGCCGTGATTTCGGGAGCAGCCATTTTAACTGATTATGATGCGATCGATTGGTATACGGGTGAAGAATCAACGGTTGATAATTCTTTTGATGCAACGGAGCGTTTGCTGGTTCAAAATTATTTAGATAACAACGGCTGCTTAATTGTGTCGGGTGCAGAAATTGGTTGGGATCTTGGCAGAAGTAGTTCCCCTAATGCGGATGTGGCTTTTTACAACAACTATTTAAAAGCCACTTATGTTGGGGATGATGCCAATACTTATACTGTTGCCGGAACGGGCGGCGGCATTTTTGCAGGCATCACCGGAGCATTTGATGATAACACCAATTGCTATTTCGATGCAGAATTTCCTGACCGCTTAAATGCATTTGGCGGTTCAACCGTAGATTTATTTTATAATGGAGGAACCAATGACGGCGCAGCCATTACTTATAAGGGTAACGATTTCGCAGTCGTTTATTTTGGTTTTCCTTTAGAAACTACTGATGCTGCTACAAGAGATGCATTGATGTGTTCAGCCGTAGATTACCTGTCAACGGAACACGAAAGTTGCGCCAATGTAGACCTCAATTTAAGTTTTGATAATTTCCCCAGCCAAACGAGTTGGCAAATTACGGATGTTAATAATATGGTAGTAGCATCTGGGGGCAATTATGGCAACCAACCCAATTACAGCAACTTAACCGAAAGCACTTGTTTGCCCGATGGCTGTTATACCTTAACCGTTAGCGATGCGTTAAACAATGGGATGTGTCCTTTCCAAAGCAGTGCGGTTGGCGTGTCTACTTTTATTACGCCGGGCACTTTAATTTCTCCGGGTTCAATTGTGGGTACGTTGAGTTTAGTAGCTACGCCCGGCTTATGCGGTAACTACAATTTAACCGATGCCAATGGAACGGTGATAACCAACGGCGGCGGCGCTTTTGGAGCTTCAGAAAGCAATAGTTTTTGTTTAAACAATGGCACCGCCCCACGTTTGTTGCTGGAATCCCAAGCCAATAAGCTACAAGTCTATCCAATTTTAGCTAACGATTTTATTAAAGTACAATATGAAATAGATGAGTTTGAAACAGCTACTGTTTTGGTAGTAGATACGAGCGGCAGAATTTTACACCAGGAAGTGATTGGGCCGGATTATGAATTGACCTTGAATGTAAGTGGTTTGAGTAATGGGAGTTATTTTGTGCAGGTGCATAGTAGTGCGGGGAGTTTTTACCGGTTGTTTGTTAAGGGCTAATTACTTAAGATTCGGTAGTAAAATAATTGCCGTTCCAATGGAACTTGTTCCATTGTGTGAACAAAAGTATGACCACTTTACTACTACAAGCGAACAGGTTCACTTGGATGATTTTATGCTTTATATGTTGAATTAAGTTAACTTAACCTTATTGGTGGTAGATACTTTTTTGTTTTAAACTGTCCTCGTTTTTTATATTTGTACGAAGAACCGAAGTTTTTAAACTAGCCCCGATTGCAGCGGTTATGCCATTTTGCATGGCTTTTGCAGCGCAGGCAAATGGCATTTGAGCGGAAAGCGGGACGGGTGTACCTGTAATGCTAAAAGTTTCGCTTCAACAAAAATTAATGCTACGGTGTTAACTACTTTATGCTTACGATAAACTTGTCGAATTTGGCTGTTAGCTTTTGAAATTTGAATTTGGTATTTGAAACTATCAATTTGCATTTTACTAATTGTTTTGTATTATGCATTGCAATATGATGAACCAACTAAAGTTTATAACTAATTATGGGAACCTTGTTTAATGCTATAACAGTAATAGTTGGCTCGTTGTTGGGCTTGTTGATTAGAAAACGTTTACCCAAACGTTTTATTAATATGGTGTTTGTGGCTTTGGGCTTGTTTACCATCGTATTAGGCATAAAAATGGCATTGCAATCTAATGAATTGTTATTGATGGTTTTTAGTTTGGTTTTGGGAGGCTTATTGGGCGAGTGGGTTCAAATTGAAAAGCGTTTAGAAGCGGGAGTTGATCGTTTAAAAGCAAAATCAAAAATAGAAAGCAGCAAGTTTACCGAAGGCTTAACCACTGCCTTTATGCTTTTTTGTGTAGGCTCGTTAACCATTCTCGGTGCTTTTGAAGAAGGTTTAGGTAAGCCCCCCAATCTGCTCATCACTAAAGGGGTGATGGATGGCTTTTCATCTATTGCCTTAAGTGCGGCTTTTGGTATTGGCGTGTTGTTTTCGGTTGTTCCTTTGGTATTGTATCAAGGAGGGTTAACCATATTTGCTGCCTATTTAGCGCCCTTTTTAAATGATTTGATGATTAACGAACTAAGTGCCGTTGGCGGCGTTCTGATTGTAGGAGTCGGCATTTCCATTTTAGAAGTTAAAGAAATTTCCATTATTAACTTGTTGCCTGCTTTGTTCATAAGCCCTTTGTTGGTTTGGGGCTTTGCTTAGCAAAAATGTCTTTTCTCTCTAAGTTTCTCGAAGAAGACTCTATTGAATCATATCAATTTCACAAAAAAGCCCAAGCAAGTTGCTCAGGCTTTACCTGGTTTATAGTATGTATATTTTAATATAGACTGACAAATCTATTATTCGTCGCAGTCTTTTGTATCAATTGAAAATCCGGCACCTTTTTCAACGGTAAAACCTTGTTTTAATATAATCGAATCACCTGCTTGATACGTTAAAGTAGCAGCCGGCATTACCCAAATATTAGATTCAATAGTTCCAGCAGCTTTAAACTCATAATCTCTTTCAATGCTGGTGTTGCTGTGCTTAAGTTCATAAGCACAATCGGCACAGTTAAAATGTATGGTTTCAACCGCTACACAATCTTGCTGATCTATACCTTGAAGCGTAATGGTATTCATGCCATTGGGTATAGGACCAATAGTGGTGGTGCCGGGTTCTGTAATTTGTTGATTGGTTCCCACTATTTGATAACCCGATGGGTTTTGCCCTAAGTCGTTAATAGTAAGATCAACAAAATAATTGTTTGGGTTGATGTTATAACACCAATTGCTGGTGGTGTAGTTTAACTGGCAGCAGTTAAATTCAATGCCTGATAAAACTTCTATCTCGAAACTGCAATTTTCGTAGTAGGATTCATTACCAACTACTAAATAATATTGAGAATTGGGTAGTGGATTAGTAAAAGTAAAAATACCCTTTTCCCCGTCATTATTAATTTTTAAACATGCCATCTCCACGTAATCTTCATCTTGGCATCCATCTATTAAAATACTGGCATAAAGATTTTCGTATTGATAGCTGCACTGAGTTTTAGTTATTTCAAAAGTAACTGAATCGCCTAAATTGTTAGTATTAAAACGATACCAAGCTGTATTATTTAAATCACCAGAAAATGATATACAATCACTTTCAACTCTATATATTCTTTCGGTTGTACCTACATTGGAGCCCTTAGTATTTGTTTCGCATAATAGTGTTGCATTGGTACAGTTATAATTTTCAGCTACATGAGTAATTGCGAACGTTACATTATCATAATCAAACCGGTCAAAAATTTGTAATATCATTGTTTCACCTGCAGGCAAATCGGTAATAACCGTGTTATCTATATAAGAATCACAATAGTAACTTTCACCACCACATTCTTTATAAACGGCTATACCAATCCGGTTAAGCGAATTAAATGCAAGTTTACCATTTTCAGGAACTGTAAATTCATAAAATGCATCACGAACATCGTTGTAGCAAACCGGCGTAACACTTAAATTATTGTTTTCAATATTAAAAAAGTTAGACAATTCCAATATTTCATAAGATGGTAATACCTCAATAGGTGTAGCATTAGAACAATCATTATTGGCAGTTGGAATAGCAGTTTCTAAACAAAATTCAAAATCATGTATGGTTATATATGCAAAAAACTGGAGTATCACTTCTTCGTTTGGAGGTAAATTGTTTAATAAATTATTGTTTAACCTACTTTTGCAAACCAGCGAATTGGTACCACAAGTACTATAAATGGAGAACCCGACATTGCTATTAGAGCCTGCAATTCTAAACTGTCCATTTTCTGGAACGGTTACCCTATAAAATATATCAGCCGTTACAACATCGCAAGTGGGATTTATGTTAACAGTATTATTGCTTAACGAAGCAGTAATCACATTGCCTACGCATTCCTCTTCATTAAAAACATCGATAGAAAGAGCATCTACACAGTCATTATTAATAGTATAAGGTGCATCTTCTAAACAAAATTCAAAATCACCAGGAGTACCATCTTGAAAAAACTGCAGTAACACCTCTTCATTAGCAGGTAAACCTTGTATCAAATTTTCATTTAAACTGCTTTTGCAAATCAATGAATTGAAACCGCAAGTGTTATATATAGCAACTCCAAAGTTATAGGTATTACTCAACACTCTAAACTGTCCATTTTCAGGAACGGTTACTCTATAAAATATATCAGCCGTAATATACTCGCACGATGGGTTAATACTAACTGAATTATTGCTTAATGGTGCAACAGTTAAATTACCTATACATAAACCTTCATTATAAATTTGTAATGGGGTAGCATCCATACAATTATTATTCACAGAAGGTGGCGCATCTTCTAAACATAATTCTAAGCTAGAAGGATTGGTTTGAAAAACCTGTAAAATCAAAGTATCGGTCGGATTTAGATCGTAAATTACTTTGCTTTCAAAACTGCCACTGCAATAATAAGATTGTTCTAGGCAATCATCATAAATAGCAATGCCAACGCTTTCTGAAGTGGAGATTTTAACTTGTCCACTTTCAGGCACAATAAAGCTGTAAAAGACATCGGCCATTACAAAATCGGCGCAATATGGATTAATATCAGAAGTGTTATTGTTGTTTTCAACTTGAATGTAATTGCCTTCGCAAGTGCCAGGTTCATTAACGATAAAAGGCTCGGCGTTTACACATAAGTTATTCATTGCTGGAACTACATCTTCTAAGCAAAAACTAAAATCAGGTTGATTATTATCTTCAAATATTTGAAGAATTACTGTTTCACCCGCCGGTAAATTTCTTATAATTTCACTATTAGCTCGATCTTCACAAAATAAAGATCTGCCATTGCAAGCTTGATAAATTGCCAAACCAACCGTTGATTTTGTAGAAAAAAAGATTTGTCCGCTTTCAGGTACGGTCAACTCATAAAAGGCATCATACAAAATACTATTATCACAACTTGGCTCTATGTTAACTGTATTATAATCTAAATTATTAAGTGCAACCGAATGTGTTTCGCAGTTGCCACTTTCTGCAACTATAATTGGTGTAGCGTTGATGCAATTGTTATTAATTGACGGTGTAACCTCTTCTATGCAAAAGCTTAGTCTTTGCCTATTAAATTTTGGAAAGATTTGTAAAAGCAAGGTTTCTCCCCGTGTTAAATTGGGTATAATATCAATTTCAAAATAATCATCACAATATACAGTATTGCCATTGCAAGAATTATATAAAGCTAAACCAATTGCGTTAGAAACTTCTATTTTAATGGAACCAGAAGGTGGTACAGTCAATTCATAAAATGCATCAAAACGTGCTGAAGAGTTACAAGCTGGCATATTGTTTAAAGTATTGTATTTCAAGTTTAGATCAACCTGATTTGAATTGCATTCACCAGATGAAGCAACATTGAGAAATTGAGCGTTCGCGCAACTATTATTTAACGATGGGGCTATTTCTTCCAGATGAATGAATAGGTTGTTATAGGCAATGTTATCAAATACTTGTAAAAGTAGTGTATCGCCCCTCGTTAGGTTATAAATTTCAACATCTTCGTAACCAGCGGGCTCACAAAAAATTGACCCCAATTCACAAGATTCAAATACTGAAAAACCAAAATAATCGTATCTGGGTAACGCGACTGCACCAGATGGAGGCACTACAAACTGGTAAAATGAATCATAATTTGCATCGTAGCTACATTCGGGATAGATATCCACGGAGTTATTATTGATATACAAAGTATCAAAACGAATAAAATAATCGTCAATGGTTGCTACCTCAATAAATTTGGCATTTGTACAATTGTTATTTGGTGTTGGCGGAGCATTGATTAGGCTAAATGAAATTTGTTCCAAATAAAGCAGTGCAGAGGCAACTTGAAATAAAAGTGTATCGCCTGGTGTTAAATTATTAATTAATTGATTTGTAGAAATACCACACTGTATAGCTTCATCATTATTACAATTATCATAAACTGCAAAAAATAAATCAGCATAAGGTGAACTTAGCCTAACTTGACCTGAGGGTGGCACTACAAATGAAAAGAAGGCATCAGCATTAATTTTATTAAAATTTCCGTTACAAATGGCAGGTTTATCCACATTATTATAGGTGTCAAAATAAGTGATATTATTATTTTCTAAAACATTAATGAAGGTGGCATTGATGCAATTGTTATTTTCTGAGGGAATGGCTTCTTCTAAACAAAAATTTATTTCCGTATCAATTGATTTGCCAAATACTTGTATGAGCAAGGTATCGCCTGCAGTAAGGTTTGTAATTACCTGTTGATAATTATTTGATTCACAAAAAAGAGATTCTTTGGTACAGCTATTATATAATGCGCTCCCAAAATTGTTGTCTGCCTTGGTAATTTTTATGTTACCACTTGGCGGAACTATAAATTGATAAAATGCATCGTTGATAGCAGTGCTATCGCAAGCAGGTATAATGTTTAAAGCATTATCTCTTAAGCCGGTTAACTTGATGTAATTTTCATCGCAGTTTTGATTTGCTACTACCTCTGTAAAAGTTGCATCAACGCAGTCACTATTTTCAGTTGGTGCTGTAGCTTGTAAGCAAAATTCAATATTCCGCTCAGCAAAACTAATATTTGAAATTTGCAGAATTAGCGTATCACCTGGAGTTAGATTGTTGAAATGATTAACTGCTCCACAAAAAATAGGTTCTTCATTACAATTTTTATATAGTGCTATTGCGTCGTAATAATCAGTAACAAATCTAAATTGACCAGATGAAGGAACTATAATTTTATAAAATCCATCATGAATAACAGTATTAAAAGTTTTAAAACTTAAAAAATTATGGCAGTCTCTTAAGATATCTATAGTTCCATTCGGATTATAATATTCGTAAATATATTCAGTGCAATCTTCCTCCAAAACATTAATTAAAATTGCATTTTCACAACTATTATTTTCAGCAGCAAATATACAAGTACCATCATCGGTGGTAGCGCACGTATTAAAATTAACTGCTAATGGACTGGTACATCCAGTTAAAATTACCTCGCTATTATTGCACGCACCTATACTTAGTGTAGCAATTTCATAATCAGCAAGTAATGAACAAGAACGGACAGCACTGCCATCACTGAGGTTGCTCCTATAAAGTAAGCAACCATTTTGTGTTGAACAATTATTTATACTACCATCTTCGGTATTTTGTACTTCAAAAGTAGCTCCATTCCAACTATCTCCTGCTTCATCACAACCAACTATAGTTAATTCACCTTCGGGTACACAGGTAGTAATAATGTCTGTAGTAGTATACGGTCCAGCATCGGAAAGTACACCTCCAATTTTATAATCCCAATCCACTTCGCTGGGGTAGTCTCCTTCTTCAATAAATTGAATGGTAATTTCGGTTTCGCCAATTGGGCATTGC
>CALHDG010000092.1 GCA_938023075.1 uncultured Chitinophagales bacterium | reverse complement strand
TTCATTTAACATTACTTGTATTAATGGCAAAAGGATTTTTCAAACGCAAAAAATATTGTTTAATAATTTTTTATTATTTCTTTTCTATTGGCTTGTATATGAACTTAGTACAAATAATGCCCGGAGTAATTGGTGACCGCTTGATGTTTATTGCAATTGGCGCGGCGGCTATGTTTGTAGTATTTCTTTTAAATATCTTTTATAAGAAGAGTAACTATAATCAATTGGTAAAATATACAGGTTTGATTTTCATTTTTGGAGCTTGTTTGTATATGTCAGCCCAAGCATATAAGCGGGTAGATTGTTGGGAAAACACCGTAACTTTAGGGGAATGTGATATTGATCAACTTTCTGAATCTTATCTGTCACAAATTATATACTTAGGGTTTTTAGAAAGTGAAATTAAAAAAGGAAATTCGACATACGACAAAAATGAATTGATTAAAAAGAGCATACAACATGCGGACATTGCTCTAAAGTTTAATGACAAAAGTGTAGATGCTAAAAAACATCTTGGCTATATTTTTTGTGCGGAGTTAGATTCAATTCGGCTCGGTGGACAATTGTTGTACGAAGCTTTACAGGAAGAACCTACCAACCCACACGTTTTGTATAATTTAGGTATTTGTTTTGATAAAAAAGGAGAAGCTGCCAATGCTTTAAAATTTTATGAAGCTGCCAATAAGTATGAAGAAAAGAGCGTAGAAATAAAATCGAAATTAATGACGGCTTATTGCAATAGCGGCGATATGGAAAGCGGCAAAAAAGTGGTAGATGAACTTTTGCAAAACTATGCATATGATTACAAAACATTTATAACTGAAGGCACTTACTACTTGTTTAAAAGTGATACTTTGATGGCAACTAAAAGTTTTGAGCAGGCACTAAAAATAAATCCTGAGCTTGAAAGTTTAAGGGAAATGGTGATGCAGTATTATTTAAGTAAAGGAAATACCGGGAAAGTTAAATATTATGAGCAGTTATAGTATTGTTCTGATTCTAAAAAGGCATATCAATGCTCGAACCAATTAATTAGGCACAATGCGCCTGCCTTGTCAAAATATTTAACCAATACTAATTTTTTATCATTTAAATTAACCGGAACGGAGAGGGTGTAACTTGCAATTGCAGAAAGTTTTATATAAAGGCTTCTTTTTTGATAGGCTTGCTTATCACCTTCCATAAAAAAATGAATACCTTGTTGTTGATGCAGTTGCTCAAAAATGGTTTTGTCGGCTTGTAATTTATTGGCTTTTGTATGTTTGGCACTATCAGCTTTACTTAAAAATGGCGTAACTATATATATAGATTGATTAGCTATTTGCTGCATCCCATCGTTAATAAAAGTTTGTTGACTGTAATTATTTTCAATGCGTGCGCCGGCCGTGCCGTATTGTATGTTATTTTCGAGGCAATATAAATGGCGGTAAGTTCGCAAATCGTCAAACATTTTTTGCCCCTGAAATTTTGGCAATACGCCGGCAATAGGGGTGTCAACCAAGTTTGGTTCTTTTTTAAAAATGCTGATGTAGCCAATATACTGATCGCCGGCTTTCATTAAAACCATTATGTTGATGTTTTCATCACAATGCTTTGCGTACCATTGCGCCATACATTTTACTTCTTGCTGCTTGGTTAAAATTTTTGAAAGTAAGTGGTTTTTATAGTATCCGATTGGGTCATTTATAAAAGTTTCATTAACTAAATTAGCTAAAATATTTTGTTGGGTTGATGGCTTATACACCTCAAAAGTTAAATTTTTATTTTTATAAGATGGCTTAGGTAAGTTGAAGAAATCCATCTTATATTTTAAAATAGAACCACAAAATTGATAGGGCATGTTTAATTTAGCCAGTGCTGAATAGTTGTTTAAATCTGCACTATTCACTTTTAATCTGCAAAAATCAATGGACTGTTCAATGAGGCTTTGTTCAAAATTAACTGTGTTTAATAAACTGGTTTCTGCCCTACCTACTTTACAATCAAAAGTATCACTTTCAATATCAGAAAGTACTAAAGCCATACATTTATGGTATTTAACATCAAATAATTATAATTATCGTAAAGGTATGCTTTCCTTTGCAGCGTAAAAATTTTTTTACAAAGAAAAGAAAAAGCCTTATAAATATGACAAAATATCTTTTAATACTATTGTTATTTACTGGTGCTTGCACGAATAGTAAAATTTCGGTATCAGAAATAAAAACGACAGAAGATACAAGCAGCAAAGAATCTATTTTTAATGATTTTATAGTTGCTTTAAGAGATAATGATTTTTCGAAACTGCAACCTTTAATGGTTAAAGAAAATGAGTACCTGGATTATCTGCAAAGCTTAACTACAGAAAAAATAGATGCCGATAAATTAGGTGGCAGTGTGGCTGATTTGTATAAATTTCATATAAGCCAAACCAAAAGTAGTTTTAACCGTTTAAATCAAAAGACTGCTGGTAGTAACATCAATTGGAAAAACGCATCAATTACAGATTTAAAATGGGAAAATGATGGTGAAAGCCTTGGCAAAAATGCGCGATTTACTATTAAAAGTGAGGGTGAAAAGATTTCCATTATAGCTAAAGGAATGAGTAAAATAAAAAATAGTTGGAGAATTGGTAATACTTTTTTGGTTACGGATAAATAAACTATCACATTGTAGAAATGTGGAGAATTGAAATTATAAAAGTAAGTTTCAAATTTCAAGCACCCGGCTCAAGAAGCGATAAAAATTAAAACTAATTTTACTGTAAAAAGCGACACAACAATTTTGGAATTAATTTGGTTAGATCAAAGCAAAAAACGTAGATATATCTAGCGGTTCTTGAAATTGTGCTTCTTTTCGTATAAAGTATCTATCAATAAAAATATTATAGTTCAGTGTTTTTATCACTTAAGAGATAGCTTAAAATATCTCCGAAGTTTTCAGAAATTAGCATTAATAAATCACATTCTAACAAATTGTAAATATTAAGAATAGTGGTATTTTCGAAAGTGGTATCATTTCGATTAAATCTAAAAAATTCAGGCTTTTTCAACAGTGATAAGCGATAGTATTTTCTAATCAAATCATATTCAAT
This sequence comes from uncultured Chitinophagales bacterium, assembly GCA_938023075.1. Taxonomy (GTDB): domain Bacteria; phylum Bacteroidota; class Bacteroidia; order Chitinophagales; family JAHDHT01; genus CALHDG01. The sequence continues at coordinate 33,060 of CALHDG010000092.1, read as the reverse complement.
AATAAAATAAAGATCGTTGTACTCGCATAATAAAAATAGTGGTTGGTTGTATATAGTACCTTCGCTTGGGCTAAAATCGCCCAACTCCCAATTACGGTAAAATATGATAAAGGCGTTTAAACCTTTTTCTGATACGATGTTATAAATATCATAGATTTTATTTTTAAGCTGAATCGCAATATTTTTACTTTCGTTAAATGTTTGAGTTGGTAGCCATTTTTTGGAGAAGTAATCATAGTATTCAGTTTCTCCTATACGACATTTGTAGTCAAAACGACCATAATCAGGAACAAAATACCCTGGATAATAATGTTTTAAGCCTAATTCGCAGGCATAGTTAATTTCTTCGATCATGGTATACATGCCAAGGCTATATGAACTGTAATTATGATTAAAGGCAGCCAATATACTAGCCATACTTGTTTCCCCTACATCAAAATAGCTGAATGCAATCAGTTCATTTTCGTCATACACACAGCATTCTAACGTATTATAAATGTTGTAGTATTCGTTATCCAACATATACATCCGCAATGAAGAATATAGATCACCTTTAAAGTTCAATTTGTATTTTTCGAATAAGATCTCTTTTTCCGTATTAAAAATGGCTTTATTAATTTTTACGGTAAAGCGATTGTCAACTTTTCGTTTTATTTTTCTTAAACTCTTTCGTGCTTGATAATTGGAAAGTGGTAGACGCAGCCAAACAGAATTGTATAATTGTTCGTCAAATATTAAAAAATGGGTGGTAAAAATAGACAAACCCATCCTGTACCAACCTCGTTGCAAGTAACTGTCTAATTCAGAGCCTGAAATAGATTTTAATTTGTATCTATTGTAGTTCATTAATATGTGTTGATTACTACTTAACTTTTTAAATCGTTTAAATTAGATGTACTAAAAATTAAGGGTTCATTTTATAGGCTTAAATTTATTAAAAGTTGTTGCCTAGCACATAAAAAAGTAATTTTTTTATTTAAAAAGTGATTTACTTTTTTTCATTACTTTTTGAAAAAGCGTAGCATGGAGTTGTTGGTTATACTTAAAAAGAACAAACCTTTCGGTAAGTTGTTCAGTTCTATAGCCTTAGCCTGCAAATTACCTGCCAAAACAAGCTGCCCTTTTACATTAAATATTTTGTATGATAATTTTTGGTTTCGTGTAGTTTCAACAAACAATTGATCGTTAGCTATAGTTGGATAGATTTGTATAGGGGCAACTTCATTAAGTTCAATAGCATTAATGGTATCTTTAGCACAATGTTGAGTATTAAAAGTTATTGAAACCGGCTCCGTTTGCTTTTGACTAAACAGTTGAACACCACCGGACTCTGTACCGATAATAATTTCATATAAACCATCTTTATTGAAATCACTAACTGCAATGCCGCCTCCACCACCGGTTTTTATTGCACCATAGTTTGCTTCTATTTTTGTAAATTCGGCAGCTTGTAAATCATCAAAAATGGCAATATTGCCTGAGCGGGAATGCACCAACAAATAGGCTTTGTCACTTTCGTCAATAACGTGAATATATGGTGCACTATAACCGATAGGGCTGCCTAAGTCGGTTTCTTTTACCAAACCTAGAAAAGATTGACCAAGCTCTACGTGAATTTCATTTTCGTTGCCTATGTTTTTAATATAGTTTAAGGTACCACTTTTAGTTCCGGTAATAATATCTAACAAGCCATCTTCATCATAGTCATATAAAAAAGGGATGGCTCTATTGTCTAACTTAAAACTGTCAATATAAAGCTGAGCGGCTTGCAAATTCATCCATTCTCCTTCTGCGGCTTCGTTTCTAAAAAAATGAAAATACCCCTCATCGTCAGAGCAAATCATATCAGTATCGCCATCTAAATCTACATCACCAAAAGCAGGATAGAGACCAACCATATTGTACTGGCTAAGGTTTGCAAAATCTTTTGAAACCTGTTGAAACAAAATTTCATCTTCATTAGATATATTAATATAGGCAGCTAACCTAGCCTTTACTGAAGTGTCGGATTTATTAAAGTAAAATCTGTTTCCAATTAGCAAGTCATCTTTACCATCGTTGTTAATATCTGCCACTGCCGGAGCCGCAACTGTTCCAACATCAATTATGTTATCTAATAAAAAATTGCGTTGTTTAAAATTAAATTGTATTCCATTTTCGTCTCCATCATTTTTATACCACCAAATATGGTTATGATCTTCTGCATTAGAAGTTGTGTTATGAGTGGCAATTAGGTCTGCTCTGCAATCATTGTCCACATCCAACATAAAAGCAGCTGGAAAAAAGAAACTCTCAAATGGATTGTTTTCGGCTGGAAAATTATGGATGACTTCTACCATTTCTGCATGGTTGGTATCACCGCCATTACGTAAAAATGAAAGAAATCTACTTCCAATATCTCCAAGCAGAATATCTTTATCTTGATCTCCATCATAATCAAAAGCTGTTATGGTAGAACCTTGATGTTTATTACTTTCGCCTGTATTTTCAATGTCTCCACCACCGCCTTTGCATGGAGTGTTCAGGTTAATGCCGGCATCGTTCGTGTTTTCAGAAAAACTACCCCAACAGTCATCTATTTTTTCAAAAAAAAGAGAATCTACCGGTAAGTTCTTTTCAACTTGTAGATTTTCAAAATATTCAATATGGATGCCTAGTTGATCAAAAGTAAGTATGTCAATATCACCATCACCATTTACATCTGTAATTGCAGGTAAATCTGCCGGTGAAACGAGTACATTTAGTTTGAAGCCATTTCTGTTTTCGTAAAATAGGGTGTCTACTAGGTTAAATTGAATGAGGTCATTTTCATAATAAGATTTATAAACAATTACATAAGCAGAAGCATGGGTAAAAATATCTTCTAAACCATCACCATCAAAGTCAACCAACAAAGCCCAATCTTTTAAATCAGGAAAGAAGTTGGCATATTTTGGGGCGTAGTGATAATCTACTTTATTGGCGGTACCTCCATTTAAAAAAGTAGTAATTTGTTGGTTCTTTTTATCAAATACAAACAAATCTTTAATGCCATCATTATTTAAATCGATGGGTGAAATTTGTGGGGTATTGAATCCACCGGCAAAAGCGTTTTGAATAACCTTTGTAGTACTATCTATTACTTTGGCTTGTAAGTATGGATAAATGGTGGGTAAGTTTTGCGCTTTTGTTTGGTATATGCTTAAGCATAAACTAATAGAGATGATCAGTGCAGGTATTGATACTTTCATAGTATAAAGGTATTGAAATTTATACTAAATTCGTATGCAGAATAATTTTAAAGTGCCTTGTTCCAATCTTTAAAGGCAATTAATTGGTAGATTTATAGCTACGTAACTAAAAGGATTGTTATGATTATTGTTAAGTATTTCTACCAAGTTTATCTAAACCATAAAGTAGTTTACACTTTTGCATAATTTTTTTTTGAAGCGAGCCGATTAGGCTTTTCATATAAGGTAGTCCCGCTTTCCGCTCAAATGCTGCGCCAACGCTGCAAAATCCTGCGCTTCAGGCAGCATAACCGCTGCAATCGGGGCTAGTTTGCAAACTTCGGTTCTTCGTAGAAAGATAAAAAAAGGGCACTCGATAACATGAAAGTATTAAACACTTTGATAAACTTGTCGTATTTCTTCCAAATTATTTATGCAGATAATTAAGACTCTCTAATATTACTGAGCCCGCTGCATAATTTGCTGAAAAGTGCTCACCTCAGAAGGACGAATAGTCGATAGCTTTTTTAACAATTTTGGTTTTTGAGTATTACTTGCGTTTTGAAGAATTTTTATCAATTCGTTGGTTTTGGCACTAAAAAAGGATTGCATCACCATAGTATTAGGGCTATTTTTATACACCTCCTCTAAATCATCTAATGAAGCAATAATGCCTTGTAAGCCGGCTTGATCATCATCGTACATTTTATCTAAGCCATTGCGATGATATTGATAAAAGGCATTCCGCATACCTGTATACCGGTTGTTTAAAATATTCTCTATATAATTATAACGGGTCATTTTTCCGCCACCAAAAGCATCCCATGATTTTGATTGGTTAGTAGTACTATTGGAGGCATTATTTACAATGGTTTGAGCCTTAATAAAATAGGGTGTGCCGCCGGAGGGCGAAAACGAATCGTAGTATGTACCAATAAACACATAAGCATAATACGCTAACAAGGAAGTAAGCTCTGAAGTAAAGGTGTTCTCGTTAAAATTCATATCATTAAATTGGCGGAAATAAAATATCCAACTTTCGTCTTTAACATTATAAAGTATGGTTTGATAATCTGAATTAAAAACAGGACGACTTAAACTGGTAGAAGCCGTTGCTTTAAATAAGTCATTTCCGGCATCTTCTGTAATAGCAAGAATCAATTGACAGTCAATGCGTTCATCTGCCTGATAATCATCTTCTGTCCAAACCCGGTCATTCATAAATTTACTAATTTCTTGTTCTAAGCTTTGTATTAATGCCGGATCAGAAGTTGTTAAGCCATCGGCTCTTACCGTAACTTCACAATTTAATTCTTGTGCTTGGGCAAAAAAGCTTGCCAATATAATGAAGAAACAAAATATACTTTTATGCATGGTTTAATTCTATTGCTTTATTTAAAATATCAACAGCTACGGCTGTCTTGCTCTTTAACTCAAATTTTGTAATTTTATTATGCCGGTCGATAAAGGTTACTTTATTGGTGTTGTGTTTAAAACCGGCATTTTTATCTTTTAAAGAATTCAGCACAATTAAATCTAAATTCTTCTTTTGCAGTTTAGCTTGGGCGTTTTCTAAACCATTTGAACTTTCTAAGGCAAAACCGATTAAGAGTTGTTTGGCTGGCTTTTGTTTACCCAAATGACGTAAAATATCTGGTGTTCGCTTTAAGGGGATCGAAAATTCGCCTTCCTTCTTTTTAATCTTTTCATCAGAAACATGGATGGGTGTATAATCACTAACCGCCGCTGCCATAATAATAATATCAGCTTGTGGAGCAAAAGAAGTTACGGCTTGAAACATATCATTAGTAGATACAACCTTAGTAACCTGTACCCCCGCTTGTTGAGGACTCAAATTACTTGGACCCAAAACTAAGTGAACAGTAGCTCCCATTTTACAGGCTTCATCAGCCAAAGCAATACCCATTTTACCAGAAGAATGATTACCAATAAATCGAACCGGATCAATGGCTTCGTAGGTTGGTCCTGCACTTATTACCACCGTTTTTCCACTTAAAGGTATATTATTATTGTATGGGTTAACTTTTGTTTTTGTGATGACCTCGAATATATGATCTGGTTCTGCCATTCTGCCTTTTCCTGACAATCCGCTGGCAAGTTCTCCGTCGTCTACATCAATTATTTGAACTTGATCACTTTGAAGCTGGCTAATATTTCGTTGGGTAGACGGATGTTTCCACATATCTAAATCCATTGCCGGAGCCACCCAAACGGGACATCTCGCAGAAAGATACGTAGCTACTAAAATGTTGTCGGATAATCCGGTAGCCATTTTAGCTAAAGTATTGGCAGTTGCGGGGGCAATTAAAATCACATCTGCCCATAAGCCTAAGTCAACATGATTGTTCCATTGGTTACCCGTTTCATTATAAAATGAATGATAGACCTTGTTTTTTGAAAGGGTAGAAAAAGAAAGTGGTTGAACAAATGAAACAGCATCTTTAGTCATAACAACTTTTACTTCGTGCCCATTTTTTACAAAAAGCCTTGTAAGCAATAGTGCTTTGTATGCTGCGATGCTTCCGCTAATACCGAGTAAAACCTTCATTGTAAAACAATCAACAATTAGGTGGAAAAATGTTAGTCTTTTTTCGTTTCTTCTTCCTTGGCAGGTGTTTCTTCAATCTCAACATCATCTAAATTAATGGTCTCTTGTTCCTGCTCTTTCATCCGGTAGTAGGTTTTATCTTCCATAAATTCGTTTAATGCCATCAATACCGGATTGGGCATTTTTTCGTAAAATTTGCTAATTTCAATTTGCTCTCTATTTTCAAATACCTCTTCCAAGTTGTCTGTAGTTGAGGCAAACTCATTCAATTTACTAATCAACTCTTCTTTAACTTTGGTGTTAATTTGACGAGATCTTTTTGAAACTATGGCTAACGATCTGTAAATGTTACCCGTCTTTTCCATAATTTCAATTAAATTACGGGTTTCGGTAGTTGGCGAAATACGCGCCGGCTTTTCTTTCACTTCTTCTTGTTCGCCACCTACTTCGTCTACTTGTTCGTTTATAACTTCTTCGTTCATATATTTTATTGATTTTTTTTGATATAATTTTCTGATAAGGTGTATAATTTTTCTGCTTCTTTTAGCAAAGCCAAATCCGACATTTTGTTTACATAGTTATTGTACAATTCCATCGTATTTTCAAATCGTTCTACCTTTTTGAGTTCTACACTATTTTTAGCATAAGCATAGTTTGATTTTAAGATGAATAGAAAAGCATCATCCCGCAAACGGGTATCCGGAAATTTTTGCAATAAGTTTTCGAAAGCAAGAGAAGCGGCTTTGTACTGCTGTAAGTTATAATACAACTTAGCATTGTTAAACTCTTTCAACTCCATTTTATCGCGCAACTCATCAATATGAATGTTGGCATCTTTTACCAAATCACTTTCAGGATAGGTATTGATAAACACTTGAAACAATTCAATTGCCTTATTGGTATAGGTTTGATCTAAGTTATCTTTTGGAGACAACTGATAATTGTTATAGGCAACCATAAACAAGGCATCTTCCGCCATTGGGCTTTTCGGATAGAATTCGTGGAAATTTTTAAAATAAAATTCAGATAACAAATGATTGCGTTGTGCATACAAGGAGTAAGCATAAAAATAATAAATCTTTTCTAAGCTTTTAGTACCTTTAAATACCCCAATCAGCTCTTCAAAAAGAGGCGTTGCCTTACTATACTGCCCTAAATTGTAGTATTCTTTGGCTTTTTCATATTTAAAATCATAATCAGAACTTTTCAATACTTTTGAATAGTTATTACAAGAACTGACAATGAATGCGATACATATTAGATAAATAGAAAATAAACCTATTTTCATAAGTTGGCAAAGGTACGACATTTTAATTGAACGATCAAAGGGTTTTTTTATTAGGTATTGAGTAAGAATAAACGTTTTTGATGTGCAACTGAATATTAAACTAAGGTCGTTTCACCTTAAACCCAATGGCGTGTTTAATCAAGCAAGTAATGCATATTATAACCAGCAACCTCAAATCCTAAACGCTTGTATAACCGAACTGCACCGGTATTATGCGCAAACACATGTAAACGAATTTTGTGAACCCCTATAGCTTTTAGTTTCTCTCGAATTATAGAAAAAGTATGCGTTCCAATCCCTTGATTTTGATACTGTTGCTCAATCCGGGCATCATACACAAATACATTGTTGAGGCTCTTTGGGTTTTGATGAAACCAAAATATCCCAATTTTTTTTCCATCCCCACAAACCTTCCAAAATACATGTCCTTCACTCTTAAAACCATCTTTCAGTAGATAGTCAAATTGCTTCTGCGCCTTTGTCTTAGCCTCCTCTTTATTAAAGTGACCGCTTTTGATATTAGCTTCTGCATATTCATCAATAGCATAACTTATATAATCTTCAAAGTCAGTCTGCGTAAAACCTTCGATAGTGATGTTCCTAGCGCAAGTTATTTTCAATTTTTAATATTCTTTGGTATATGCACTAAAATAATGGCAACTTTTCAAGTAGGTTCTGAATATTGAAGGCATGTAATCAATAGACTAACTACTCTACTTCAAATAATCACTCGAAAAAGCAAGCGGCAAAATATCTTTAACGGTATCAATAATCACCACTTCTTCGTTCGGACCAATAACATAAATTTTAATGTTTTTCGACCAACGTTCTTCATATTCTAAAATAGATTGCCGGCAACCACCACACGGAAAAACCGGTTGGTCCAGATTTTTGCCAACGAAATCTATCGTAAGCGCAATGGCTTCTATACTATTTTCCGGATAGTTTGCCGAAGCATTAAACAAGGCTACTCTTTCGGCACACAAGCCATTTGGGTAAGTTGCATTTTCTTGATTGCTTCCGGTAATAATTTCATTATTATCTAATAAAACAGCAGCACCCACTTTAAACTTAGAGTAGGGTGCATAAGCAGTTTGAACGGCTTTTTTGGCTTTTAGCAGCAACTGTCGTTCTAAAATGTTAAAGGTTTCCCAATTAGTTTCAATGGCAAAGCTTACCTGCAAATTAACATGTTGGCTTTTGATCATACTTCAATTTTTCATCTTTCAAAATCTACTTGTGCTTGCTGTTAACTATAACAACAATGTTGTAATAAAATTGCAATTGAGCGGTTAAATTTGTAATATAATAACTTTGTAATGCGTATTGTTTATAAAGCTTCTTTTATATCCTCAACAATACGCTTGTAAATTTCGTCGTAATCTTTGCAGCTGTCATCCTTTAACAATACCTTTTCTTGCTTAGCATAAAAAAAACAATCCATCTCGTTTCTAACCGTACCAATACCATCTTTTGCTTTGTAGCGATGCTTTATTATATACTTATCGGGTATATTGGTATCTGCTTCGGTTTTAGGTATAATTTCCCAATCAATTGATTTATAGCTTCGTGGATTTTTAATTGATTTTTTTAAATATTCTTTTACTTCGGCTTTAATCAATTTCTTATCGGCATCAATAACTTTATCTTCATTATTAGTAGAACACGATGCAATCATTAGCGTTAATAAGCATAACACAACTGAAAATATATTTTGTTTCATCGACATTTGGACTATAAAAATTTACCTACGTTACAATAAATTTGTTTAAAAAAAGAATTTAAAGAACGATGAGAAAATAAATTTATCAACACTGATAAAATCAATTTTTGATAGACGAGTTTAAAAACGCAGACTTAGTGGTGCTAAGATTAGGCTTTTCAAGGAAGTATATCGGAAAATGGCAAAGTCTTACGGGCAATCAACCCGGCAATTTTTCCGTCTTCATCATAAAAGTAAATCGCGTGAGCATCCCAAAAATCAAAATATTGAATATCGGTGTTTTCATATTGGATAATGTCAACGCGTTCTTTTAGCCATTGTAAAGCCTCCTTTTCTTGGTTGGTCGGAATGTTGAATGCAAAATGATAAGGCGTATGCGCTTCTCTATAAATCAACTTTAGGGTAGAATGCCCAATTTGAAAAGCAACGGAATTATTGGTTTGTTCAATAATTTCTAAATCTAACACTATGCAATAAAAGGTAGTTTGTGTGGCTAAATTTGGGGTAAATAGGTCTAACGTTTGTATCTTCATTTTTCAGTTTTTAAATTAGCATTATTCTAACTCCACCAACTCCCAAACATAAAAGTCGTGCAGACAACCACCCACCCAAGCATTAAAGAAAAGTACTGTGATAGTTTGTGAATCAGAAATTTGAACCTCATAGCCTTTGTAAAACTGCGAGAAAGGATATTTGCCGCGTTCCTGGAAACCGGTTTCCACTTCAACCGACTGTATAGATAGCGGTGTTTTCTGCCAGTCTAATTGATAGCCATCCAATTCAATGGTTATTTTGAAATCCCAGTTTATTTCATTTGTAAAAGATTCAATCATACACGTCTTGAAATTACTTTGTCTTAAACTATCACTATTTAGTAAATCACTCAAACTGATATCAGCTGAGCAATGCTTTTTTAAAGAATCAATGTTAACATTGAATTGAGGATTAAAGTCGCAGGTATTATTAAATACCACCTGAATAAAATTTCTTTACAGCGGAGGATTCTTCTATTTCTACTGGTTTTTTAGAGCAAGACATAGCCATTAAAAAAATAGTAGCAAAAATAGATATTGGATAAAATACAGACTGCTTCATTTTAGATAATACAATTTTATTTATTAATACTTTAATAGTAATACTACCTGATTAAAAAATGAAATAAAATGTTTTTTTTAACATTAGTCAGAACATTAAACCACTTCCCAACCAATTTAGTACCTTTGGCAACTTAATTTTCAGCAACATATGGAAGAAAAAAAGTCGCTCAATTTTATAGAACAAATTATTGAACAAGATTTAAAAGCGGGTAAAAATGAGGGTCGTGTACACACCCGCTTTCCACCGGAGCCGAATGGTTTTTTACACATTGGGCATTCAAAGGCTTTGTGTACCAACTTTATGATTGCTCAAAAATATAAGGGTAAAACTAACCTGCGTTTTGATGATACCAACCCCATTAAAGAAGATACCAAGTATGTAGATGCCATAAAAAATGACATTAAATGGTTGGGTTTCGATTGGGAAGATCGATTGTTTTTTGCTTCTGATTATTTTCAACAATTATATGATTATGCGACAATTCTAATTAATAAAGGCTTAGCATATGTTGATGATTCTACTCAGGAAGAAATGGCAACCTTGCGTGGCGTGCCAACTAAGCCCGGCACTGAAAGCCCCTTTAGAAACCGCAGTATTGAGGAAAACGTAGATTTATTTGAGCGCATGAAAGCCGGCGAATTTGAGGAAGGCAGCAAAGTGTTACGTGCTAAAATTGATATGAGCTCTCCTAATATGCATATGCGCGACCCGGTGATGTACCGTATTTTAAAAGCCGAACATCATCGTACCGGAAACGATTGGTGTATTTACCCGATGTATGATTTTACACATGGCATCAGCGATTCGATAGAAGGGGTAACCCACAGTTTATGTTCTTTAGAATTTGATGACCACCGTCCACTATATGATTGGTTTTTAGAAAAATTGGAAATCTTTCCTTCTAAGCAATATGAGTTTGCCCGGTTAAATTTAGATTATACCATTATGAGCAAACGTAAGTTGCTAAAATTAGTAGAAGAAGGTGTTGTGAGTGGATGGGATGATCCACGAATGCCAACTTTAAGTGCTTTGCGACGGCGCGGTTTTACACCTGCTTCCATCCGTAATTTTAATGAAAAAGTAGGACTTGCGAAACGTAATAATGTAATTGAATATTCGCTGTTAGAGTTTTGTGTAAGAGAAGATTTAAATAAAACGGCTCCTCGTGTGATGGGTGTGTTGAATCCTTTAAAAGTAACGATTACCAATTATCCGGTAGATAAAGTGGAGGAAATGGAGGTGATTAATAATCCGGAAAACCCAGAAGGTGGCAGCCGTAAAATTCCATTCAGTCATCAAATATGGATTGAAAAAGAAGACTTTATGGAAGATGCGCCCAGAAAGTTTTTCCGCCTAAAACCAGCAGGTGTGGTTCGCTTAAAAGGTGCCTATATTATACAATGCGATGAAGTAATTAAAGATGATAGTGGGGAGGTTACCGAGTTAAAATGCTCTTATATTGAAAACAGCAAAAGCGGGGAAGATACCAGCGGGGTGAAAGCCAAAGGTGTAATTCATTGGGTAAGCCTACCGCATGCCTTTAAAGCAGAGGTTAGAATGTACGACCGTTTATTTACCGACCCCACACCTGATGGACATAAAGACGGGACAACTTTTATGGATTATATAAATCCTGATTCTTTAAAAATTATGAAGGCACAAGTTGAACCCAGTTTAGCTTCTGCCAAAGTAATGGACCAATTTCAGTTTATGCGGAAAGGTTATTTTAATGTTGACCAAGATTCTAAACCAGCGCATTTAGTATTTAATTTGACGGTTACTTTGCGAGATGGTTGGAAAAAGAAGTAAATTATAATTCACCACATATTTTTTACATTTAAAATACCATTGAAATGAAAACCAGGTTTTCTATATTTTTGTTGATTATCGTTCTTATATTTTGTGCTTATAAAAGCAGTTCTTACAGATTTAGTTGTCACAAAGTAAAAGGTAAGATGCTGGGTAAAATTGATTTCAAAACTAATATCAAAAGCTGCAATTTTGAAAATCATAAAGATGCAATGACCTTTGTAAGCTATGAAGATGAAATAGTTTTTAATTGGATAAGAGATGAGCCACATTGTATGAAAACACAACGTTATACAGCGAATGTTTCATGCAGGGAAATCATTCAAGATAAAGATCCCATAACTGTATTTGACTATTATGAGTATGAAAATTTAGAAAATTCATTTGTAACCGAGGGTGGGCAATTAATTATTCGACCATTTATAGAACATCAAGGTCCAGGAAAACTTGAGTCTCTTCAAATAAATTTTGGTATTCATAAAATAGGATATTCATATGGTAAAGTTCCTTTTTATAATGACGAATTAAATAGTGTTGCTTATTCAAATAGTACAAATTGGTTTAAACATCATGATTATCTTAAATTGAATGAGCGTCTTGAATTTTCAGATGTTTGGGTTTACAAACAGTCTTTCCTAAAGGGAGAGTTAGATATCTATTACAGTAAAAATAAAGGACTATTGGCATTAGCAGTAAATAAAAAAGTATATGTTCGAAAACTGAATTAAGATTGTACATATCTTGAATTATAACTTACGCAATAACCAAGCAAAAAAAAATTGACAAATTCGTTGTGATTTTGTTAATTTGCGAAAGTCTAATAGACTAATTTACTACTTCGACTCATTAATAAAATAATTTCTATGGATAAATTAATGCTATTATTAATGGTTAACTGTCTTACATTTAGTCTAATGGCACAAAGCCATATTAAAAATGTGGAAGATTTTAACACCAATTTTTACAAAGATCAAGAATTAAGCACTCAAAAATCTACTAGTCAACATTTGGTTGATACCAAGGAAATCACTTATAAAAAGCAAGGTGCTACAACAGCTTTAGAGGCAGTGGAAAGTTTAATTGAACAATCGTATCAACCCGGCACCGATACTTGGGTAAACCATTCAAAATATGAATATGGTTTTGATGCAGAAGGCAATAAATCTACAGCCTATTGGCATGTGTGGCATCAAGGTAATCAGCAATGGATAGGTCATCTGAAAAAGCATCCGGAGTATGATGAAAATGGGCATCTTAAAAAGATAACATCTTATAGATACCAAAAAAATGAATTGGATTGGAAAGAAGATGGCAAATTGACGTTTAAGTATGATAATCGAAATCAATTATCCGAAACGGAATATTATACTTACCACAAAAACCGTTGGAGAAAAGCCAATAAAAAAGAATTTATTTATAATGGTAGAGTAGAAGAAATTATTCAATACAGTTGGAATGCTACCAAAGCAGATTGGCAAACGCATTTCAAAACTAAGCACATATATGATGCTTATGGTAATGTAAACAAAACTCAAATTGAGAAATGGGACATCAAAATTGGCAGATGGATCAATTTTAAGAAACACGAATATGTATATACTGAAAAAAATGACTTGTTAAACAGTACACATTTCTTTTGGAGCTTAGGTAACAGCAACGATGCTAAAGGTAAATGGATATCTGATGAGAGAAAGGTAAATACCTATGAAAATGAAGATCAATTAACCCAATCTACTTTTTACAAGTGGGATAAAAACAATTTAACTTGGATGGATGCCCATAAAAAAGAATATTATCAACACAACTCAAAAGGTCAAGCGAATAAAAGTGCCTTGTTTTATTGGAACCCTGCTGGAAAAGTTTGGATAAAAGGTTTTCAAAGTTTGTACAAATTGTCGCCTAAACCTGCTCTTGCCTTAGTTTCTAATGACTTAAAGGTATATCCAAACCCTACCGATGATGTGATTACTTTTGACATTGAAAAAGGCAAAAAACCAATTCGCGTTCAATTGTTTGATATGGAAGGTAAAGAAGTATTATCTCAAATATTGGGTGACAATGGACAAGTTAAAGTAGGGCATTTTAGTGAAGCCATGTACTTGTATAAGTTGCAGCGAGATGGGGTTACTTATTCGGGTAAGTTTTCAGTGAAATAGTTTAAATAGATTTAGGCATATCATACACTATATTAAGATGATTACATTTGCTATGTAAAATAGAAAGGTATCGGTTAATGTTTTCTTGATAATCTAATTTATGATCTTCGTGTAACTTTTTGGTTATTAAATTAATGGTTCGTTTTAAAATTTGAGCCAGTTTCGAATCATATACCGTAAAGCAAGTTCCTAATGAATTGGCGTAATTGTTAAAAGGGAATTCAAGCACATGCATTAGCAAATCGGCTTCTAAAACTTTGTTTTTTGAAAGTTTCGTAAATTCATTAATTAGTTTGATACAGTTTTGAAGCAATTTTGCAAGAGGTTTTTGTTCAACTCTTCCAAGATATACATTAGCGATAAGCGAATTGATATTGACCTTAGTCTGCTCAAATAAGGTTTCTTCACCTAAAGTTTCATTTAAATAATTAACTGTAATAAAATCATGTGCAAACTTCTCTTTTGAAGCAAGTTTAGTTACAATTTGCAACAATTCTTTATGAGAAAGTGCTTTAATTTGATTCTTAAAATCTGCTGTTAATCTTGGCATAAAAATTTAATTTTATCCGTTCAACTTAGCCAATTGCTCCTCTAACAAAACAATTTTTTCTGCTGCATCTGCCAGTTTTTTGCGCTCGGCGTTTACCACTTGGTCAGGGGCATTGTTTACAAAACGTTCATTACTCAATTTCTTTTGAACCTTAACCATAAAGCCTTTGGTATATTCAATATCGGCAGACAGTTTTTTGCGTTCGGCTTCAACATCTATTTCAACACCGGTATCTACAAAAAAGGTTTGATTGTTACATACAAAAGAAGCCACACCTTCTAAATCTTTATCAATAGTTTGCAAACTTTCTAAACCACTTAATTGCTGTATAATGGTTTTGAAATTTTTATAGGTTCCTAAATTAGCGGCTTTTAAATAAGTGGTTATTTTATCTTTTTTAGGTAAATTTACTTTAGCTCGTATTTCGCGTATTTTAGTAACTACTTCTTTCATTAGATCACCTTGCGCAATTATTTTATCATCAATTTTTTCGGGTTGAGGCCAGTCGGCAATACATACATCGCCTTTTTGATTGTCATTAAGTATATGAAATATTTCTTCTGACACAAAAGGTACAAAAGGATGGATTAAACGGCAAATCACCTCAAAATACATGATGGTTTTTCCGTAGGTATATTGATCAATAGGTTGTTGATATTCCGGTTTAATCATTTCCAGATACCAACTACAAAAGTCATCCCAAACCAAAGTGTAGCAAGTCATTAAGGCTTCTGAAAGCCGGTAAGTTTCCAAAGATTTATCAACCTCAATAATTGCCTGATGTAGTCTATTTTCAAACCAGTGAATAGCCGTTACATTTTCATCATTGGTGCCTTCTTTAACCTCCCACATCTTAATCAGCTTTAAGGCATTCCACATTTTATTGCAAAAGCCCCAGCCTTGTTCCACCAATTTCATATCAAACAACAAATCGTTACCTGCCGGTGAAGCCAGCAACATCCCTACCCTAACCGAATCGGCTCCATATTTGCCGATCATCTCTAAAGCATCAGGGCTATTACCTAACGATTTCGACATCTTTCTACCTTTCTTATCTCGTACAATACCGGTTAGATACACATCTTTAAAAGGCAAATTATTGCGGTATTCATAACCACTCATGATCATACGCGCTACCCAAAAAAACAAAATTTCAGGAGCCGTTACTAAAACGCTGGTTGGGTAATAATAATCCACATCGGTTTTATCTGCTTCCTCTAATAAACCATCAAAAACGGCTATGGGCCAAATCCAACTTGATGCCCAAGTATCCAACACGTCTTCGTCTTGCTTTAAATCACCGGCTTGTAAATTGCTATTACCTGATTTTTGTTGTGCTAGTTGCAAAGCTGCTCCTGCAGTTTCGGCTACCACAAAATCATCTTCTCCATCCCCATAAAAATAAGCCGGTATGCGTTGCCCCCACCACAATTGACGACTTAAACACCACTCCCTAATGTTTTCCATCCAATGCTTATAGGTATTTTTAAATTTTGCCGGATAAAATTGAATGGTGTCGTTCATTACATTTTCTAAAGCCGGTGTTGCCAGTTTCGTCATATCTAAAAACCATTGTAACGATAACTTCGGTTCCACAATAGCATCGGTTCGTTCGCTGTGCCCTACCTTGTTTGTAATCGTTTCAATTTGCGCAATATGTCCTTTAAAAAACAACTCTCCTACAATCTCCTCGCGTACAAATAATCGATCTTCCCCAATGTATCGTTGGGCAGCCTCGCTCATCGTACCATCATCATTTATTACGTCAACTACTTCCAGCTTATGCTTCTTCCCCAATTCATAATCATTAGGGTCGTGTGCCGGGGTAACTTTCAACGCACCGGTTCCAAATTCCATTTCAACGTAGTCGTCCGCAATAATGGGTATTCGTCTACCAATTAAAGGTAAAATAGCCGTTTTGCCAATTAAGTCTTTATAGCGTTCGTCATTAGGGTTAACCGCAACAGCCGTATCACCCAACATTGTTTCTGGTCTGGTGGTTGCTATGGTAATAAAACGATATTCCGGTCCTTCAATTCTATATAAAATATGGTATAGTTTCGATTGTTCTTCCTGATAGATCACCTCCTCATTACTTAAGGCAGTTTTCGCTACCGGATCCCAATTAATCATCCGCAAGCCTCTAAAAACATAGCCTTTGTTAAACAGATCAACAAATACTTTAATAACCTGTTTATGGTAATTGTCATCCATTGTAAAGCGGGTCCGTTTCCAATCACAACCGGCACCCAACTTTTTCAATTGTTCTAAAATAATACCACCGTGTTCTTCTTTCCATTGCCAGGCATGTTTCATAAATTCATCTCTACTCAAATCCGATTTTTTGATGCCCTGCTTACGCAAGCGTTGAACCACTTTAGCCTCTGTCGCGATAGAGGCATGATCCGTACCTGGCACCCAACAAACATTAAAGCCCTTCATTCGGGCACGACGGGCTAACACATCTTGTATGGTATTGTTTAACATATGCCCCATATGCAAAATACCCGTTACATTGGGTGGCGGAATCACAATAGTATAAGCCGGTTTTTCATTAGGCGTCGAGTTAAAATATCCCTGTTCTAACCAATGGCTATACCACTTATCTTCTATTTGTTCTGGACTATAATTTTTTGACAATTCCATAGCTGGCAAAGATAGGTAAACGTACGAGTTTTTGATTTAGTAAGGCGGAGAAAATTAATCTACTTTTTATGTCACGGAACTTTTTTGTTAGATAAGGCTACAAGCAAATACAAATATAATTATAACAAAATATTTTTTAGAAACGAAACATGAAATATATTTAAAAATGGGCTCCCTGCTATCCACTCAAATGCTGCGGCTTTGCTTCAAAAGCCATCCTTCAGGCAGCATAACCGCTCCTATCAGGGTTAGTCTTCCAAGCTCACTCGTCTTCATAAACTTATTCAATATTTGTAGATTAATATTTGAAACTTCGGCAGTAGTTATTTGTATTAAGTTGCTGGTTTTCAATTTTTGAAAAGATTGAATGGCTACCCATCTAAAACCGGACAAAATAAATTTTACAGAGCTTATACTATGGAAGATACTGCGCACTCAAAGCTACGCAATGAATCGCAGCATAACAGCTTTCGGTACTTCACCGTCATGCTGCGAAATAATGCAGTGGAACGGAATTATTTGCGCAGTATCTTCTGCTAGCTCATCCTCGTTTGCAACGAGGATGCTCGAGAAGTGCGTTTGTAACGCACAAAAAATAGCCAGCTTACGAAGGAGCGAATTTACTAAACTAGCCCCGATTGCAGCGGTTATGCCATTTTGAGTGGCTTTTGCAGCGTTGGCAAATGGCATTTGAGCGGAAAGCGGGAGGGAGGTTATTATAAAGCTAAATGGTTCGCTTCTAAAAAATGAATTAGCCTGTCAACTAACTTATGGTTTAGATAAACTTGTCACAACTGCGAACATTGTTCTACTATCGAAACTTAAGCTAATAATATTTGTACCAATACATCATTTTTATCATTCAGTATCTAACAAAACATATTGAACTGTATTGGTGCCTTTTTGTTCTAATATTTTATGCTTTGTACCAGCGTATTTTGCAATCGATGCTTCATTGTAATTTCTAATAGTTAATACTTTTAAATTTTCATTGAGCGATACTTCATATTGCTTTTTTAAATCATCAATCAAACCAGGAATTTTTTGTGCATTTTGGTTTACACAAGCATATACTTTGATGGCAGTAGTTTGAAATAAGTTAACTTTTACCAAATGCTTTGAAAAAACTTCGAGTATCATGCTCAAGTTTTTCTCAGCAATAAAAGAAAAATCTTTGGAAGTAATTTTAAGTAACACCTGATTTTCTTTTAATATAATAACAGGTGGCGATTCTTGGTCTGAAGGATTATTTGATATGACCGTTCCCGTACTTTCTAAGTTTCCAAAAGGGCGCACCATTAAGGGTATGTTTTTATTTTGTAAAGGTTTAATAGTTTTTGGGTGAATAACTTTCGCACCATAATAAGTCATTTCAATCGCATCGTTGTAAGTTATTGCAGGCATAAAAGTTGCCTCTGGAAATATTTTTGGATCCGCGGATAATATACCAGCTACATCTTTCCAAATATGCACCGAATCGACATGTAACCCATAGGCAAAAATAGCCGCTGAATAGTCACTCCCTTCTCTACCTAAAGTAGTCGTAAAATTGTTATTATCAGACCCAATAAAACCTTGAGTAATCGTAATGCCTTTTTTATCTTTTAATATAGTTTGAATATTTTTGCTAGTTGATTCCCAATTAACTACTGCTTCACGATAAGTGTTATTTGTTTTAATAGCCAATTTGGCATCTAACCAATTTGCAGAAACACCTATTTCATTTAAGTAAGCATGCACAATTATAGTAGATGCTAGTTCACCGGTGCAAATAACCTGATCGTAAATAAAGTTATAAGTACTGTTTCTATATTCCATTAAGGAAGTTTTACAGGCATCAAACAATTGAGCAATTTTATTTTTAACTGGGTGTTCTTTTTCGCCAAACAAGTTTTCGATAACTTTTAAATGCTCATTCAACAAGATTTGAAGCAAAGTCTCTTTATTTTCTTTTTCATTTAACCATGCTTCAATAATTGCTTCCAATTTATTGGTTGTTTTGCCCATTGCTGAAATCACTACAACTACATCTTCACTTTTAAAATGTTGAATAATTGAGCCAACATTCTTTACAGAATCAGCATCTTTAACAGAAGCTCCACCAAATTTAAATACTTTCATTAATTTCTAATTTATGGTTTATGGTAACTTAAATGTACTAATCTGATCTTCATAAAACTTACAAGCCAGCCATTGATCATCAAAAACAGCACCGAGTTTTTTGTATAAATTAATTGCCGGTTCATTCCAGTCTAAAACCTCCCACTTAATAATTTTTACCGCTTCTTCTTTGGCAATCTTAAACAATTGTTCAATCAGCAGCGAACCAATGCCCTTACCTCTGTATTTTTCATTGACCACCAAGTCGTCCAAATACAACATTTTTCCCTTCCATGTAGAATAAGAAAAAACATATAGTGCCATCCCTACAACGCCAGTAGAAGCGTCATCTGCTACAATAAGGTGATAGGCTGGTTGGTCCCCAAAACCGTCTTCAATAAATTGCTCTAAAGTATTGCTAACAACTGCTGGTTCATTTTCAAAAATTGCTAAATCAATAATGAGCTGATGGGCTTTAGCAGCATCTTCTTTTGTAGCTTTTCTTATAGTTATATTCATTTTTCTGTTTTTTCAAATAAAATACCAATGGTTAAAACCGGTCTGATAAATATAGGAGAGGGAATATCTTTATTCTCAATATCATTACTTAGTTGCATACGCAAATTAGCATCTATGGCAACTACCCTTTTTACAATCCACTGTACTCCAGCGGCGGCACCTAGACTGGGTGTACCATCACTATAAGTAACAAAAAAAGGACCGAAATATACGCCACTCATATACCGGATACCATAAAATTTAGGTTGAATTTCAAACCGCCAATGCATTGGTATAGCTGCTTTAATGCTATCTTCATCTGCGCCAGAAAAATATTTGGCTGTTAATTGTAATGACACTTGTTCTAAACCAGAGCCGGTTTCATACATTAAAATTCCACCTTTAAGGTTCGTTTTAGATAAAGCTGGACTCAGTTTAAAAATATTGGTTTTGCCCAAACGATAGTCATAATCTTTGCTTTCTTGTGCAAATAATTCATTTACCAAAAATACAAAGAGTAAACCAATAATGAGTTGATGAACAGTTTTCAAAATAGTTTTAAATCAGCTTAGTTTAATATGACAAAGGTAATTGAAGCCATAAAAAAACCCCGATATATTAATAAAATATATCGGGGTTTATTGTTTAGATTAAGTATATTATTCTTTTATGAACTTTTCTGTTATAGTAACATCACCCTGATGGATTGTTAAGAAATACATACCAGGAGGATAAACCGATACATCCAAATTCTCTATATTTAAACCAACGTTAGCTCCAACGCTTTTGCTACCAAGTTGTTTACCTAAGGCATCATAAATTTGCAATTCTACCTGACTTTCAGAAACGCTAGTATAAGTCAGTTCTAAAAATTCTAATACCGGTATTGGCAATAAACTATTAATGGCTAAGCTAGCTTCCCCTCTCGTTAAAGCAACTATATCAACGTAATTAAGAGTACCATCCAAGTCGGTTTGCCATAATTTATAATAGCTAATTCCATTTGGAGCCTCTCTATCTAAGTAAGTATAACTATTTATATCACCTGTAGTACCTGCACCTTTCTGGGTATTAATTAATTCGAAATTAATTCCATCTGTAGAACGCTCTAAGGTAAAAAAGTCATTTTCGGTTTCAGAAGCAGTAACCCACTTCAACATATTACCCTGTGCTTGAGTTTCACCAGTAAAGCTGATAAGCTCTATTGGAAGTTTCTCACAAAGAATTTCTTGACTAACTACATTTGCACCGCAACCATTGTTGTCTGAAATATTTAGTGTGTAGAAAGTTCCCGCATTAAATGGACCTGCACTTGTTGGCGTATTAGGGGCAACCAAGCCGGTAAAATCTCCACTTACGCTGTACAAACCACCTACTTGCGAGGCTGGCAAACCACCCGAAATTTCAAAAACAACCGTATAATTTCCGCTTTGTGTACAATCTACTTCAACATCAACATTTACTTGCGACAAGAATGTTACTGGTGTACAATTTGAGATTGACGTACAATCGGCATTTACATTAGGGAAATCGCCAGTGCTTGGACTGACCACCGCACAAATATATAATTGTATTCCTGTAGGATAACTACCATCGTTAAGGAACAAGCCTGTACTATTAAAATCGATTGTTGTACCTAATGAACTGCCTTCACCATTGTGAAGCACATAAGTTAACACACTACCGGCATCAATAGTGGCACCTGTTGTAGGCGCATTAGCAAATGTGCCATTACAAATATTTAACGCTGCTGAAGGCATTACACCGGCATCATTGTTACACTCGGCAGGCGCAGTTAAAGGTACTGTTGCTGTATCAGCATCTGACACTATGGTTTCGGTTCCATTTGGTGCTGTATATGTGCCAGAAACTGTTGCTGAATTATCTACTAAACCTGATGCAATATCGGTATTGGTAATTGAATAAGAAGCAGTGAAAGTTGTAGCATCACATTCGCCAACAGCCAAACTAATTGGTCCACCAGAAACAGATACCAAGTTATCATCAATACTTACATCAGTTAAATCTACATTACCTGTATTACATACGGTAAAGTTATAGGTTATAACCTGACCCGCAACTGCTGGGCTGCTTACGCCAGAAGCATCAGCAATTTTATCTAAGCTGATAGATGGAGCAGCCACAAAAGTATCTTCCTCTAATGGAACGGTTACTTCATCTGTATCATCTACTACGGTTTCCATACCGTTTGGATCTGTATACGTACCAGATACCGTTGCTGAATTATCAACTGAACCAGAAGCAATATCTTCTGCGGTAATGGTATAAGACGCAGTAAAAGTTGTTTCATCACATTCACCAACAGCCAAGCTGGTCGGTCCACCGGAAACGGTTACTAAATTATCATCAATACTAACATCAGTTAAATCTACATTACCTGTATTACATACGGTAAAGCTGTAATTGATCACCTGCCCTGCTACTGCCGGATCAGTTATTCCCGAAGCATCAGCTATTTTATCAAGACTAATGGCAGGCATAGCTACAAAAATATCTTCCTCTAATGGTACTGTTTCGATATCATTATCATTAACCACCGTTTCCATTCCATTTGCATCAGTATAGGTACCTGAAGTTGTTGCTGAATTGACAACTTCTCCTGCTGTTATATCTGCATCGGTTATAGTATAAGATGCTGTAAATGTCGCATCATCACATTCACCAACAGCCAAGCTGATTGGTCCGCCAGAAACGGTTACTAAATCATCAGCAACACTTACGTCTGTTAAATCTACATCACCAGTATTACAAACTGTAAAGCTGTAATTGATTACCTGCCCAGCTACTGCTGGATCAGTTACGCCCGAAGCATCCGCTATCTTATCAATAGTAATGGCAGGATTGGCTACTGGTCCAATTTCATTACAATCTATACTAGTAAATTCAAATCCACTGGAACAGCCTTTGCCATCATCATCAATGGAGAAGCTGAAATCTTGATTAGCACTAACATCACCGTAAGCATAAGTTTCACCAGAAGCACCATCATTAGTATATCCTGCAGGTCCACTAATTGCATAAGTATGTACACTTGGCAAGTACTCTGGAGCGCCACCTGTTATGGTATAACTAATTGCCACTAAACCAGTGGTCACATCACATTCTTGAATTACTTCAACGGTTACTGGCGTTAAGAAAACAACTGGAGCACATTCAGAAATATCGTAGCAAGCACCATCAGGATCAGGAATGCCTGCAGCATCTACATCTGAGCCCGCTACTGATGATACGCATAGTTCTTGATTAGTTGGTAAAGTACCATCATTAACAAAAACACCTGTTGTACTAGTACTATAAACTGTGCCTATTGCTGCATTATCTCCATCGTGTAGCACATAAGCAATATTGCCAGATGCACCTACTGCAGAGAACACGGCAAACTCGCCATCACAAACAAAATTAATTGCACCTGAACCTACCGAACCGGCATCACAAGTTACAACTATTTCACAAGGGATAACGATATCTTCAACTGCCTCGAGTCCGCAACCTTTTCCGTCATCATTTACAGAAATACTGACTGCAGCTCCTGGCTCGAAAGTTCCTAAAACATAACTTTCTCCAGAAGAACCCATATTTGTATGACCCCCCGTACCAGCAACATCATAAGAATTAACTTCTGGTAAATACTCTGGTGCACCACCAGTGATCGTATAACTTACCTCAACCATACCGGTTGTCTCATCGCAAGATTGAGTAAAATCAACCTCCATTGGTGTAATAAATACAACTTGTGAACATTCAGAAATATCATAACATTCGCCATTAGGGTCAGGAGTACCATCTGCAGCCTGATCAGAACCGGCTACAGCCGAAATACATAATTCAACGTTTACTGGAAGTGTACCATCATTAGTGAATACACCAGTAAAGCTTGTTGCATAAACTGTACCTATTCCAGTATCATTTCCATCGTGTAAAACGTAACTTAAAAAGCCATCTGAACCAGAGGTTGAAGCTATGGCAAATTCTCCATCACATACAAAACTTATAGCTCCTCCTGTAATGGTTCCTGCATCGCAGGTAATAGGAGCAGCACACTCATAACTAACATCAGCTGAATAAGTGGCATCACAACCACCCAATACATAAGTTACCGAAAGTGTTGTAGTTCCTGATTCACCTTCCTGGGCGACAAAACTATCTCCGGTTATGTATAAACCACATGACGCTATTGGCGTTAAAGATACGATACAAGATCCTTCACCTTCCACCTCGACAAAGCTACTGATATCGGTTGGATATACGGTTGCCGTGAAGTCACCAGTTCTTACTACACTTCCATCTAAAGCACAAGTAATTTCGTAGGTAAATACTACTTCTTTTGGAGCACAATCTTCATTAGTTAGTGCTACATCTTGGGCTTCTCCACTATCACTGCTAAAACCATCGGAAGAAGTCCAGCTATAATCAGCATATAAATTTCCTGTTACATTTAAAGTGGAAATGGCATCTTCTAAATTAGGTAAACTAACTACACTGCCTGAACAAACTTCTACATCACCAATAGCAAATTGAACGGCTGTTGGACATACCGGAGCACATTGGTAAGGCACTAAGAAAGATCCACTTAAAGCACAAGCACCAATAGCCGGTGTATTATTACCTTGAAAGAGGTATATATAATTCCAAACAGCATCGCCAGTTTCATCTGGTGCAATGTTAGATGGAGTTCTCGTACCAGTAAATATTACGTCTCCACATGGGTCTTCAACCGATACTCTTGGATCGCAAGAACCTTCACCGGATGAAGTAATGAAACTTTGCACTTCATTAGGATAAACTGTTACATTAACATCGGCTGTGATGTTTCCAGAACCATTAATGCACGTTAGAGTTGCTGTAAAAGTAACTTCTTCTGCTAAACAACTAGTATTAGAAAGACTAACACTATTAGCGTTGCTTACATCAATTGATGCATCTGACGAAGACCAACTTACAGAATAATCGGAAGAAGACAAGCCCGATTCACCTATAACATTTACAACAGATAATGCTATAGTACTACCACCGCACGCAGCTTGATTAGATGCATCAGCTGTTGCTGAAACAGGGCAATCAACATCTTCACAATTTCCGCTTAGTTCTGCAGAAGTTGAACAAGTGCCGTCACTAACTGTAATAGTTACATTTGTATCATTCGGTATTGCATCACCTTGATTATAAGCCGTAGTGCCATCACTAATTTCAATTGTAGTTGCACCACCACTACCACCGGCAATGCTGTTTACAACTATGCTATAATTAAACAAATCTGCATCATCGCACACAATACTCGCATTGAAAGCTATCTCGGGATGCACCGTAAAAGCATCGCAAGCAGTTGAAGTTACAGAACCACATATTGGTAAATTACCTCCAGTTCCACTTAAGGCTAATAAGGCATCGATTGAAGTAATATTACCTGCTGCTGCATTTAAAATCTGCAATTCGTTTGTTGGATTAAAATCACTTGTTAAAAAGTTGTAACTATGAATACAATAATCTCCAGGATCTAAACCCAATACATTAAAAGATGCTGTACTACCAGTACCCAAATTATACATACCAGGGCTTGCTTCGGCAACACCAACTATATCATAAATATCACTGGTTAATGGATTGTCTGTTGTGATTAACACAATTGTGCTATAGTCACTACCATTTTCATTTCCGCTTACTGTAATATTGACCGATGTATCTTCATCATCACAATAAGCTGTTCCGTCCGAAGAAACCGAACCTTCATTAGCAACACAATCAGCCGCACAATTACATCCTATCAAATTTGCTATTAAAACTGAACCGGATCCACTAGCACTTTCAAATGATACGTCTCCATATCCGGTTCCATCAGCAGGATGGTAAACTGTCAATTCATAAATACCAGGATTAACTTCCGTTGCACAAGTTCCGTTGCTTAAAGGGCTACCTGTGTTATCTAATACGGGTGGAGTAGAAATATTAGTAATACACCAACTATCACTTGGCGGTGCCGTTATGGTTATTACATCATCTACTAAATCAATATTTCCATCTCCATCTAAATCAATATTACCTGTTGAACTACAAGAGCAAGGATCCGATATTTCAATATCTACTTCGCCAGGGCAATCGCACGCATTGTTGATAAATATATCTTTAGCACCAGTATGTGAAGCACAATAAGTTCCATTAGAAACACCAGTTGTAAAATCTGTCCACACGTTGCCATTAGCTAATGCTGTTGCCACATTAGTATTGGCAACAGGATCATAATTAACAGCATATATTTGATGTGCTCCATCGGGCAAATCTGTAAAACTAACCGAACCGTCGGCTGCCGATTGTTGAGACGTTACAATAGTACCTCCAGAAACTACGATATACCATTGTTGATTATTTCCATCAACTGTATAGCCTTCGGTAGATAGTTTAATTTCATTAACTTCACCATTACATTCACACACTTCGGTAACACAAACGTCGGGGTTTCCAATACTTTCGCAACCGCAAGCATCAGCATTTACTGAAGCATTAACCCCTGCTGAAATAGAACCACATGCCGTATCACTTAACTCATTTTGTATATCGATCAAAGAGCTCCCAACTGTTAGCAAAGTCGGTAAATTTCCACTTTTAGCCGGATCGTAAATTACGGCATATATTTGATAATTTCCCTGAGCAAGACCAACCGCACTTATCGGAGAAACTGGTGACAAAGATACCACCGTTCCACCGTCATCAACAACGATAAACAATTCAACTCCGGTGTCTCCAGAAGGTATATATTCAAAAATAAAGTCAGTACTTTCTGAATTACAAAGACATAGGTTCAACATACAAGTAGCCCCTACTCCAGGATTACAATAAGAAGAATTGATATCAAAAGTTTTAGCTGTTGAACTAACACTTCCGCATTCGTCTGTTCCCATTAATGCCATATCTAATTCAGCCTGAACGTTATTAACAGTGTAAGTAGCAGAGGCAATATCAAAATTAGCTCCTGATGTATTACTTACTGCCACCGTATAGCAGGTATACAAAGCCTGAGGAAGATTGCCTAACTCTGCACCATTCTGAATTACAAAATTATCACCAGTGAGATTATCAATACAGATAACCCCATTAACGGCAGAAGGATCTTCACCCGACACATTGATGAGTGCCCCTTGTTCGGGACACACATTTAAACATCTGTCTTGAGCTTCAACATTAAAGCTAAGAGCAGATATTAGACTTGCGAATAAAAAGATTATTCCTTTTTTCGTCATTTTAAAATTATTTTTTGCGTTCATACAATTTAGATTTTTACTTTTTTAAATTTATTAATCTTAATTATATGATTAATTATTCTTCACAATTAAAATCGCCAGCAGATGGTGGGGTGCATTCGCCACCGCACTCTGATCTGGCAATAGCAATAGAATTTGATAAAGCCGCACAAGATGATGCAGTTACTAAAGCGGCAGCATCATCGCCAACGGCTGGTGCAAATGTATCATCACTAAAGTTAACCCACCAAATTAAACAAGTACCTACACCAGCACCGTCTAATACAAATGGTGGTTCAGCAGGCAATGCTAAAATCATTGCATTTTCATCAGTAATTACCCAAGCACCGTTTGCACCTTGTCCAGCATCATCTACAGAAACTTCTATTGGCTCATCTACTCCATCATCAACACAAATAGAGGTTGCGCTTGTTGTTGATATGCTACCTGCCACTGCATAAACGCAAGAACCGTCATCTGCATTGGCGGAGGCATTGTAATTACAAGCAGCCATATCGGTACAACCCATTACATCTACCATAAACATACAAGAGCTATCATCGCAATTAGCATCTTCATTATAGTTAGTAGCGTTTGGATCTGTGCATCCTGACACGGTAACCGTTTCTGTTACACAACTACAAGAGGCTTCATCCCAAACTTGAACATCACCAGCAGTACAATCTGTATTGCAATCAGTACTGTATGGCTCACAAGCTTCTGCTGCTTCAAAGTTTGGTGCACAAGGATCGGTACACATTTCATAGATACAAGAATCGTCATCGCAGTTTGCTGCTGCATCAAAATTGGTGGCGGCTGCATCTGTACAACCACTAACAGTTACTATGTCTGTAACACAAGCACAAGTAGCGGCATCATATACTTCAATATCACCTAAACTACAATCGGTATTACAAGTTGGAGGATCAATTGGTGTATTTACACAAATACAATTGTCTGCGTCGTAAGAATCTTCAGTGCCACAATCACCATCATCACAAGTTGGTATTTCGCCAGGAACACCATCTTCACATTCGCAAGTTTCTGCATTATACGTTTCAACACCATTGGAACAAACACCATCATCACAAACAGGTGGGTCAATTGGTGTATTCACACAAGTACAAGTTGCTGAATCATAAGAATCTTCGGTTCCGCAAATACCGTCATCACAGCTTGGCGGATCAATCGGCGTATTTACGCAAGTACAAGTTGCGCTGTCATAAGTATCTTCTGTATTACAATCATTATCATCACAATCTGGTGGTGTTAAGGTTTCATTAATACAAGTACAAGTTGCTAAATCGTATGAGTCTTCTGTATTACAATCATTATCATCACAATTTGGTGGATCAATTGGAGTGTTTATACAAACACAATTCGCTTCATCATAAGTATCTTCCGTATTACAATCGCCATCATCGCAAGTCGGAATTTCACCAGGAACACCAGCTTCACACTCACAAGTTTCAGCATTGTAGGTTTCAACACCGTTAGAACAAACACCATCATCACAAACTGGAGGATCAATTGGTGTATTGACACAATCACAAGTTGCTGCATCGTAAGAATCTTCTGTTCCACAAATTCCGTCATCACAACTTGGTGGATCAATTGGCGTATTCACACAAGTACAAGTAGTGGTATCGTATGAATCTTCTGTATTACAATCCATATCATCGCAATCTGGCGGATCAATTGGTGTATTCACACAAGTACACGTTGCACTATCATAAGAGTCTTCTGTTGTACAATCACTGTCATCGCAGCTTGGTGGATCAATTGGTGTATTCACACAAGTACACGTTGCTGTATCATAAGAATCTTCTGTATTACAATCCATATCATCACAATCTGGTGGATCGATCGGTGTATTCACACAAGTACAGGTCGCGCTATCGTATGAGTCTTCTGTTGTACAATCACTATCATCACAATTTGGTGGATCGATTGGTGTATTTACACAAGTACACGTAGCTGTATCATAAGAATCCTCTGTAGCACAATCACTATCATCACAATCTGGTGGAGTAATTGGCGTATTCACACAAGCACATGTAGCACTATCATAAGTGTCTTCTGTAGTACAATCACTATCATCACAATTTGGCGGATCAATTGGGGTGTTTACACATAAACAATTGACTGTATCATAAGAATCTTCCGTATTGCAATCACTATCATCACAAGCAGTATCATAACCAGCACAAGCAGCTGGATCACTAATATTAGCTTCTGGATCGAAGTTAGAATCGCACATATCTGTACAACCAGATACATCATCTGACTCACACATACAAGAATCTGTATTGAAAGTTTCACCGTCTGCACAAACTATTGCTGTACCTGCACAAGCACAAACTTCACCATTTGGTCCAACTGTTGCAACATCATTTTCGGTACTGCAATCTCCATCGTCACAAGCCATAACTGAGTAATCGGCACAAACATCTAAAGTAAAGGTTCGTTCACAACCCGGTACGGTTTGCGGAGCACCAATACATGCTTGCACACCACCACTTAGTTCTGCCTTAATCATAGCACAATCATTAAAAGATAGCATTATAGTAGGTATGGTAATTGCAGGAGTTCCAGCCCCACCCATCGGTATTACGTCATCGGGGTTAGCTACATCATTATTACAGATAATAACGGCAGTAGCACCACATTGCTGTGCATTAGATGCTTTATTTACGAAGGTACAAGAACCTCTATCAACCATAGCAATGTTACCTGCTATACCGGTACATTGTTCTGCTGCAGGTGTACCACCATCTGGGTCACAAAAAATAGTTCCCATTTCTGAAAGATCATCTACTAACACAATTGAGCCGGTAACTTCAGTAGTATTTGAACCACATACTCCAATAGAATCAATATTAACACCCCAATCATCTGCACCATTGGTGCCCACATTAGCTATACCGCCTGCTATTGAAGCAGGAGAAGAAATATTAAAAATTGGGGTACCACTAAAGGCATCTACATCAGATTCATCAGATACGGTAATATCAATAGCAGCACAATTGTTTGGATCAATTGATGCATAATAAGGTCCTTGCAGTCCAGAGCCAGATATAACATCAGGCGAAGAAGTTAAAGTTCCTGTAACGTTATTTCCAAAAGCTACAGGTACTAGAATATTACCAGTTGCATCATCGCATATAGCTGAATTATTTGCATCAACTGCAGGGTCTAATCTGCAAAAGGTATTTACCATATTGTCCGCATCACAAAAGAAGTCTCCAAAAGTTAGGGTGTAAGTAAATGCACAGTTTGGCTGTCCAGAGTCATAGACTGTTAGCGTAAAATCGCCAGTAGGATAACCACCTGTATATGGCAAAGCAATATCATTATTTCCAATACCAGCATCAGCTCCTGCATCAAAAACAGTTGTATTATTTTGAGATAACCAAAGATCACCTACAGCACCTTCAAATTCAATAGAAGTATTAAATCCAGGGCACTGTAATGAGGTATAATCTGGCGTTATTACTAAATTACAGTTACCGCAATTGCCTGAACTTGCACCTTGCAAGTTAGCTAAATTAAAATCTATACTTGCTGAACAGGCTCCAGCATCAGATGTGAAGTTAATAGTAACAGTACCGCCTGCATCAATTTCTGCTTGCGATAAAAATAAGTAATTCAAGAATCCGTCGGATTCGTTATTTGGTAATGGTATTAACGGGTTAGTAGCATATCCAAAGAAATTAAGCCCTGAATTACTAGTAAATATTGAGCCTTGTGTTGCCGTAACTGAAGAGCCTGATAAATCAGAATCTAAAGTATTAACTTGAAATGGAATATAAATGCCGGGGTTGGCTGAATCTGTAGTTCCGCCAATTATTTCGGCACAAACTCCCGTAGGAGCATCAGATACAGCTCCGGTTATTAAACTTACTAAATCTATACTACTCACACAGGGGCAATCTGATTCACAGTTCGAGTAACTTTCTGCGAGATCATAACATTCATTATCACCACATTCATAATATCCTGCTGGTCTTTTAATCATACAAAAGTCAAAATCAGTAGCATTACCTTCATCTGTCCAAACAACTAAATTGTAAACTACTCCTGCATCTAAGCCTGAAAAGAGGGCTGCATTAACGGAAGTTACAGTGCCATCGTCAACCGCTGTTAAACCATTTACGCAGTTATTTGAAGCTACTCCTGGGCTCATATCACAACCTGGTTCTACTACTGCAACGTTTACGTTTTCGCCTGCAAGTAATTGAAATTCAACTTCAGCAGTTGGGTCTTGGCCAAATGGGAAAGAATAATACACTGTTGCATTAAGCCCGTCGCTGTCGCAAGATAAGCTATCTAAGCCGATTGTTGCAGTAGCTCCAATAGTAGTGAGGTTACCTTGTAAGGCAGGTAAATTACCGGCTATTTTACACGTATTTGCTCCAAAACCACCAAAGGGAATAGCGTTGACACATTCATCATTAAAAGGAGGTGTAAACTCTGAAACTAATATACAAAATGGTCCGGGGTTAGTAACCACTAAACTGGAATCAGGAAAATTATTAAATGCATCTACCTGAATATAATATGTATTTCCAGGAGTTACAGCAACGGGTGGTAAACCGGCATTAAAGTATGAATTTACAGGTGCAGGTAAAATATCTTCATTACAATACAATGGAATATAATTGGGTAAAATTGTACAATCTGTTCCTGATAATTCATAAACTGTTAATTGAGTATCAGAGGAGTCAGCAACCGCACCAAAATCGGTAGTAATACTAACTGCACCAGTAGTAGGTACAAATGTAAACCATACCGTATTGTCTGCTGATCCATCAGGATAACAAGCAAAGCCTTCTCCTGGCAATGATGTAGCACCTACATTTGTATAGGGTAAAGTGGTAGAACAGTCCGCTCCGATAGTTAACATCTCAGCATTACAAGGATCATCATTTGCGGGCTGTGCCAACAGCGCGGAAACAGATAGCATGGTTAAAAACAAAAGACAAATTTTTTTCATAATTATGTTTTACTATTTAATTTATATTATTATTTATTTCTTATTTAATTTATTCACAATTATTTTATCAGTCATTTGAAAACAATTGATCTCCACCGCCAGCACCGTTATGGCAACCGACACAACCAGGATTCGTGTCGTGTACATTACCCGAAACTGCCGCATTCGATAAAATTCCATTGGGATTAATGGTATAATCTACTGTTGGGTCTGCTGGTATCATAATATACTCCCAATCGTTCGAATCTGCCCAATACCCTTGCGCGTGTTTAAACATGGCAAAAGTTACTAACAAGTCTCCTCTATTACCTGATTCATCTACAGCATAAGTATGTTTTGTAATAAGTAAACCTGGATTAACTTCTTCAACAACATTACCATCACTTGAGAAAATATCTCTTATAGTTTGATCAGCAGTTAAATTCATTCCGCCATGTGGGAAGCTCCCACCAGTTTCTGAAACGACAAGTGTAGCGATAGCATCTAAACGTTCTTGCGATAATCCAAATCCACAATCTTCAATAACACCAGGAGTTGGGGGAACGCAAGATTCAAATTCACAACCTGAATTACAATTTGCAGTAGAATCATAGTTTATTGCAGCAGTATCTGTACAACCTAATATTACCATAGTCTCAATTTCGCAACTACAAGTAGCCGCATCCCAAACGGTAATATCTCCCATTGTACAATCTGAATTACAAGTAGTATCGTATGCTTCGCAAGTATCATCATCTACATTTGCCTCTGAGTTAAAATTAGGAGCACAAGGATCGGTACAACCTTCAACTGTTGTATCAAATACACAAGTATTATCTTCACAATTCGCATCTGGATTATAATTTTCGGCAGTAGCATCGGTACAACCATTAACTGGCGTAGTTTCGTTTATACAAGAGCAAGAATCAGCATCCCAAGTTCCACCAAATGGACCGGCAATACAATCATCATTACAAGTAGCATCATAAGGCGTGCAAGAACCGTCATCTTCATTAGCCGTCGGATCATAGTTATCAGCACAAGTATCTGTACAACCCATAATTATATCGGTATCGCAATTACACGTACCAGCATTGAAAGTAGTTCCACTATCACAATTCGGCTCATTAGTTACTGTACAAGTTGCTGCATCAAAACTGTCTGTTGTAAGATCGCAACCATCATC